>DATHPX010000001.1:0-21099 GCA_035483335.1 Caulobacteraceae bacterium
GGGGCAAACCTGCACGCACTCGCTCTTCCCCTCGCATCGTCGGCGGTCGACGACGGGAGCGAAGGCGCCCGGCTGCGCCTTGCATCCGGCGCCGGGGCGTTGCGGATTGTTCGCGGCCTGCCGAACCTTCGCCGCCACCGTGCGCCGGGACGGACCCTCGGGCGGATCGGCGGCGCTCTCGCGGGTCACCGGCCTTGCTCCGCGGCCGCTGACGAGGGCTGGCCGAGTATCTCGGCGGAGGCGCGCTCCAGTATCGCCGCGATCCGGCGCGCCTCGTCGAGGTTGCAACCACGCTTGCGTATCAGGGCGCGCTTCAGGGCATGGCGAGCGCGGCGCAGCTCGTCGCCGGCGCTGGGGTCGATCTCGTCCACGCCGGCGAAGGCCGCGCGCACCTGCTCCATCCGCCCGCCGATGCGGCCGAATGCTTCGAGGATCGCCTCGGCGCGGGCGCGGTTGGCCTCCAGGTGCGCCAGCCCGTCCTGCGTGAGTGTGTACTGCTTACGGGCGCCTTCGGCTTCGGCCTCGGCGTAACCGATCTCCTGCAGATATGTCAGCGCCGGATAGATCACGCCAGGACTGGGCGTATAGAAACCGCCCGATCCGGCCTCGATCGCGCGGATCAGTTCGTAACCGTGGGCCGGTCGCTCCTCGAGCAGCGCCAGGATCACCAGCTGCAGGTCGTCGGCGAAGAGCTTCCGGCCCCCCGGCAGGCCATCGCCGCCGAAGCCCCGAAAACCGCCGCCACCAAGTCCTCGGCCTGGCCGAACGCCATGGCGTCCGATGGCGAAGATTGGGTGAGAGGCGAGGGGATCATGCTCGAAAAACATATCTTACGATATGTCAACGGACACGAGGCGCAAGGGTAAAGAGCCCGGCGTGACGTGGATGACGGATTGGCTACCGCCGTTCCCGCAACCGTCGCCGCGTAAACCGAACCTCAACCTTCTTATACGAAGGTCGTAGCGGGCCTACGATCCGCGCGCGGAGTCGTACGACCGAGCCGCGTACCTGAGGCCCCATCGCGGGCAGGCGTGTGAGCGCCTGGATGGGCGCAACCTACCCTCGATGTCCCGTTGTTGGCCCAAAGGAGGGCCGGTTCCAGTTGGCGCCTGCGTCACTTGGCGCGGGCTTCGACCGGCGGCCGCGTCACTTGGGGTCATCTGCGGTTCATCTGGCCAAGGGTAAGGATGAAGGCCATGACCTACCTCAACCTCTTCCATGTCGAGCGCCCCACCTACGAGGAAGCGATCGCCGTCGGCGATACTGTCGTCGTGGGAGCGGATCAGTTCAGCCAGTACGAAGTGATGGCGTTGCGGGGCGAGAAGGCCTGGCTTCGCGAGACCGTCACCGGAATGGACGGGATCGTCGCCGCCGTGAGGTGTCGACTGGTCAGCCGACCATTCTGTCGCGACCTCTGAGGCCGCTGGGCGCGCAATCCGCCGGCGCTCACGGTGTCGTCGCGGGGTGATCGGCGCGCCGCCCCTCCAAAAAGACACCTGCGACAGCTTCGCTTGCCCGCCCATACAGGGAGGGGACCTAGACGAAAGTGGTAGTCGATCCACGACCCGCGCACGGAGTCGAACGACTACGCGGTGTTATTCCCGTCCGACTGCGCGGCGTAACACATGTCCCATTGCGGACAGGCGTGCGAGCGCCGGGATGGGTGCAACTTCTCCCCAATGACGTTGTTGGCCCGAGGAGGAAGGGTTCCAGCTGGCGCCCGTATCCGAAGGTCATCCACGGTTCATCTGTGCAACAGTGAGTCCAGGGTGAAGGTGATGACCTATCTCAATCTCTTCCACGTCGAACGGCCCGTCTATGACGAAGCGGTCGCGGTTGGCGATACCGTGACCGTGGGGGCGGATCAGTTCCACCAGTACGAAGTGATGGCGCTCAAGGGCCAGAAGGCCTGGCTGCGTGAGTCCGACACGGGCATGGACAGCATCGTCGTCGCCGTGAGGTGCCGGCTGCTCAGCCGATCCCTCCTGCGCGACTTCGCCTGACCCGAGCCCCCCAAAGAGAAAAGGGCGACGCAAGAGCCTGATCCGTTTGCACGGAACAGATGCAAACGGTGAATCAGGCTCTACACTTTTGATTCTAGAGCAAATCATCCCCGCTCAGACGGTTCCGTCTGAACGGGGTTTGCTCTAGCGCGCCGCCCTTCCCGTTGATCGGTGAGGCTGCAGGCGACTTACGCCGCCTTCTCGCCTTCGATCAGGCCGGCGTCCTTGGCCGCGGGCGCGCCGATCTCGATGCGGCGGGGCTTCAGGGCTTCCGGAAGCTCACGCTTGAGGGAGATCGAAAGCAGGCCGTCGGCGAGGTTGGCGTCGCTGACCACCACATAGTCGGCGAGCTGGAACCGGCGCTCGAAGTTGCGCTCGGCGAGGCCGCGATGCAGGTACCGCTTGGCCTCGTCATTGGCGGGCTTGCGGCCCTGAACGGTGAGGAGGTTTTCCTTCACCTCGATATTGAGATCGTCGGCCTTGAAGCCGGCCACCGCGATCTCGATGCGATAGGCGTTCTCCCCGGTCCGCTCGATGTTGTAGGGCGGATAACCGCTGGCCGCTTCGGCGCTGGCGGCGTCGAGCAGGTCCGCCAGTCGGTCGAAGCCGACGACGGAACGGTACAGGGGGGTGAGGTCGATGGTGCGCATGTTCGGCATCCTTCTGTAAGAGCAAGGTTGCGTTGATGTGCGGGTCATTCGCGAGCCGAATTGGCCTCGCGGGCGACCCGGAAGGCCCGGATATCCAGCGCCTTCGGTCAGATAGATTGGGGCGCCTCGCCGTGGTTCAAGGCCGGCGACAGTGCGTGCGAACGCGCGCGAAGCGGCGCAGTAGATGGCTTGCTTCGCCCTGAGCGGCGCGATACCCCTCGCGCAAACAAGCGCGGGGCCGAGGGGCGGCGCCGCATCGGGAGAAATCAGATATGGCGACGCTGCAGGAACTCACTGACCGCATGAAGACCGCCGTTGGAAGCGATTCCGGCCTCGACAAGACGTTGAAGTTCGACCTCAAGGGCGACGGCTGCATCTTCATCGACCGCGCGTCGGTCAGCAATGACGACAAGCCGGCCGACCTCACCATGACGATCAGCCTCCCCGACCTCGTGTCCATGGGCGAGGGCAAGCTGGACGCCATGACCGCGGTCATGAGCGGCCGTCTGCAGCTCTCCGACATGGGCGTCGCCATGTCGCAACAGGCCAAGCTGCAAGCCCTCTTCGCCAAGATGAGCTGAGCCTTGGGCGAGGCGGCGCCGCTTTTCGGCGTCGCCGGCGCCGAGCCACCTCCCGGCGCGCGAGCCGAATGGTTCGCCGGCGTCGGCGCAGTGCGCCTTCGGGCCGCCCTGATACCAGCCGGCGGACTCGCGCGCGGGTCCGTCGTCGTCAGTCCTGGGCGGACCGAACCCATAGAGAAGTACTTCGAGATGGCCGCGCGGCTCGCCTCGCGCGGCTTTGTCGTTCTCATCCACGACTGGCGGGGGCAGGGGCTCTCCGCCCGCGCCCTGACAGATCGCAGCCTGGGTCACGCGGACGGCTACGGCCAATTCCTGGAAGACTATGCCGACCTGCTCGCCGCCTTCGAGGCGCGCCTGCCGCGGCCCTGGCTCGCCGTCGGCCATTCCATGGGCGGCTGCCTCACCCTGTTGGCCCTGGCGCACGGGGAGGATCGTTTCTCTGGCGCCCTGCTCTCGGCGCCGATGCTGGGGCTGCTGACCGGGCAGGCGCCCCGGCCGATCGCGCGAGGACTGGCGGGACTTTTCAAGGCGCTGGGGCGCTCCGGCCAGGCGGTGTTCGGTCCGCCCGCCGCGGTCGCGCCGTTCGAGGGCAACGTACTCACCCACGATCCCGTGCGCTATGCGCGCAATCTCGCCCTGGTGGAGGCCGCGCCGGACCTGGCGCTCGGGAATCCCACCTGGGGCTGGCTCGACTTCGCCTTTTCCGCCACGCGCGAGCTGCAGACGGGCCCAGGCGTCCCACGCGTGGCGATCCCCGTAACCGTGCTCGCCGCTGGCGAAGACGCCCTGGTGGACAACGCCGCCCTTCGCCGCGTCACCGCCCGCCTGCCTCACGGCCGCTTCGAACTCGTCCCCGGCGCGCGACATGAACTCTTCCAGGAGACGGATGAGATCCAGGCCGCGGTCTGGAAGGCGTTCGATGAACTGGCAGGCGTGAAGGAGGGGGTGGGGGTTTAGGCCGGCCCCATTCAGTCCCTGTCCGCTCCATCCCTTTCCGTTCCGTTTTTCCTCTCCGTCATGGCCGGCCTTGTTGTTCAGCCCGGAGACATGGCTGACACCTGTTCGGGGACATCACTGACAGGTTGTGGGTTGGTCAAGTCGATGGTGGCGATGCGCCGGCTGGCGAAGAAGACGCCGTAGCGGCCGTCCTGGCTGAGCGCTCGGACGGCGACGCGCTCGCCGCGGAAGGCCTGCGGGACCTTCCAGAGGCGGCCCTTGAAGCTGATGTAAGCCTTGGTGGTGGAGACGGTGCGCAGGGTCTCGCCCTCGTTGTATTCGACGGTCGGGAGCCGCTCGGGCATGGGTCTTGGACTTGGCCGGTAGCGGCTGGCCGGCGCGGCCAGGTCCAGCGCCTCGTGCGGGCGCTCGAAGTTGTAGACCTCGCGCCAGGCGTCGAAGGCGCGCTGCACCTCTTCGAAGGTTCTGAAGCGGCGCAGGGCGAAGACGTCGGCTTTGAGCGTGCGATGGAAGCGCTCGTTCTTGCCGCGGCTCTGCGGATGGTAGGGACGGCTGTAGATCAGATCGACGCCGAGCTTGAGCAGCCAGACCCCGAGCCATGTCCAGCGCTCGCCCGAGGCGTCGCCCCAGGGCGAGCCGTTGTCGACGAAGATCGCTTCCGGGAGGCCGTAGTGGCGGAAGCTGCCTTCCAGGTGAGAGCGCACGGTCGAGCCCTGCTGGTCGGCGCAGGCCTTCAGGCAAGGCGAGAAGCGCGAGTGATCGTCGACGATGGTCAGCGGATGACAGCGCTGGCCGCCGGTGAGCGTCACCCAGCCCTTGAAGTCCATCTGCCACAGCTCGTTGGGCGCCTCCCGCTCGAAGCGCTGGCGCGCTGGGTCGGCCGAGGGGTGCGCCGGATCGATCCGGCCGTGGCGGCGCAGGATCTCGTGCACTGTCGAGGGCGCTGGAACCGTCAGGCCCTTGTTCGACAGCAGCCGGCGGATCTTGCGCGCGCCCCAGGTCGGGTGCGCCGTCCGCGCCGCCAGCACCTTCTCTTCCAGCTTCGCCGCCGAACGATGCGGGCTCTCGTGCGGACGTCGCGAACGATCCGCCAGCTCGGCGTCGCCCGCCTGCCAGCGCGCCAGCCACTTGTAGCCGACGTCCGCGCTGATCCCGAACCGACGACACAACTCGCGTCGGTTCGCACCCTCCAGCAGCGCCAGCCGCACAAACTCTCGTCGCTCGTCCATCGCTGACACCTCGCGCCAGGGCATGGATCGCCTCCCCTCTAGGTCGCCGAATCCAGCCGATCATGTGTCAGTGATGTCCCCGAACACCTGTCAGGGATGTCTCCGGTCCAAACACTTGTGCCGGCCATGACGAAGAAAAAAGGAAGTGCAGTAGAGGAAGAAAGAACGCGGTTTCCAGCGCGCCTTGGCGCCGCCCAACGCGCGCGCCTAACCTGTTGATCGGCACAGGCGCGCCCGTGAGGCGCGCCGGCCGGCGGAGGAGACGCATCATGGCGCAGGCCGAACTCGACGCCTTTCGTGAGCGAGCCCGGGCGTGGCTGGTGGAGAATTTTCCGCCTTCGCTCAAGGGGCGCATGACGGCGTTCGTCGCCGAGGTCGCCGAAGATCGGGCGGAGGACGTCGCGCGCTGGCGCGAAGCGATGGCGGATACCGGCTGGGGCGTCCCGAGCTGGCCGACGCGCTATGGCGGAGGAGGCCTGACGCCGGCCGAGGCGGGGGTGCTGCGCGAGGAGATGGCGCGCATCGGGGCATGGAACCCGATCGGCGGCATGGGGGTGATGATGTTCGGCCCCACCCTGCTCGAATACGGGACCGAAGCGCAGAAGGCGCGCCACCTGCCGCCGATCACCCGGGGCGAACTCCGTTGGTGCCAGGGTTTTTCTGAGCCGGGCGCGGGATCGGATCTGGCCGGCCTCTCCACCCGGGCGGAGGACAAGGGCGATCACTTCCTCGTCAACGGCCAGAAGATCTGGACCTCGGGCGCGAACCTCGCCGACTGGTGCTTCTGCCTGGTGCGCACCGACCCCACGCGCAAGCACGAGGGGATCTCCTTCCTGCTGATCGACATGCGCACGCTCGGCGTCGAGACCCGGCCGATCCGTCTGATCAGCGGCGCCTCGCCCTTCTGCGAGACCTTCTTCACCGACGTGGTCGTGCCCAAGGAGAACCTGGTGGGCCCGCTCAACGCTGGCTGGGGGATCGCCAAGCGCCTCCTGCAGCACGAGCGCAGCGGCATCGCCGCCGCGGCCCAGACCCAGAGGGCGGAGGCGCGGGCCCAGCTCCCCGAACTCGCCAAGGAATATGCCGGCGAGGACGAAGACGGGCGGGTGGACATGAGCGACCTCCGTGAGCGGATCATCGCCTTCGAGACCGACCTTCGCGCGTTCCAGCTCACCATCGCCCGCTCCGCCGCGAGCACCCGCGCGCGCCAGGGACCGACGGCGACGGCCTCGGTCCTGAAGAACGTCGGCTCCTTCGTGCGTCGTGACGGCGCCGAGCTGACCTCCGAGGCGATGGGCGTTCACGGACTGGGCTGGGAAGGCGATCCGTTCACGGATGAAGAGATTGCGGCGGTTCGCAACCTCTTCGCCAGCAAGGCCGGCGGCATTGCCGGCGGATCCCAGGAGATCCAGTACAACATCATCGCCAAGCGCATCCTCGAACTCCCCGATCCGCTGGGGACGGCTGGGCGCCCGAAGTAAGAACTGTCCCTCCCCTCCATGGGGAGGGTGGCTCGGCGCGAAGCGGCGAGACGGGTGGGGAACCTTGGGGAAAGACCGCACCGTCGGGGATGATCTACACTTCCCCACCCGGTCTCGCTCCGCTCGACCACCCTCCCCGTGAAGGGGAGGGACAAGTCAACGGTCATTGACATCGCTGCCCAATGCCGGGATGCTCGCGGCAAAAGGGAGAGCGCCATGAACGTCGCGGTGAAGCCGGAACCGGGTATCGAGGCGGACGAGGCCTGGACAGCGCCGCTGGAGGAACTCAATCCGGCGCGGGTCGACCGATTCCAGAACGACACGGTCTGGCCGGTGTTCGAGCGGCTGCGGCGCGAGGATCCGATCCACTTCACGCCCGACAGCGAATACGGCCCCTACTGGTCGATCAGTCGGTGGGACGACATCATGGCCGTCGACACTAACCACATCGACTTCTCCTCGGCCGACGGCATCACCCTGGTGAACCGCAAGATGCTGGAGGCGCAGCGCGAGGCGTTCGCCGCGATGGGCCGCGAGCCTCGCCGCAACGGCGGCGCCGGCTTCATCACCATGGACGAGCCGGAGCACAGCGTGCACCGCAAGGCGGTGAGCCCCACCGTGGCGCCGGCCAACCTCGCCAGGATGTCCCCGGTCGTGCGCGAGCGCGCCGGTCAGATCCTCGACTCCCTTCCCATCGGCACGCCGTTCGACTGGGTCGACCTGGTGTCGAAGGAACTCACGGCCATGACCCTGGCCACCCTGTTCGACTTCCCCTTCGAGGAGCGGCGCAAGCTGCCCTACTGGTCGGACATGGTCACCAACCAGCCCGGCCACGGGCCGGTGAAGAGTTGGCAGCACAAGGCCGAGGCCATGGCCGAGTGCTTCACCCGCTTCGAAGGGCTGTGGAACGAGCGGCTCACTTCCGAGCCGGGCATCGACCTGATCTCGATGCTGACCCAGCATCCCGAGACGCTGGCGATGTCGCGCGAGCAGTACCACGGCACGGTGATCCTGCTGATCGTCGGCGGCAACGACACCACTCGCAACACCATCTCCGGCAGCGTCTATGCGCTGAACAAGAATCCCGACCAGTACGACAAGCTGCGGGCCAATCCGGACCTGATCTCCTCGATGGTCTCCGAGACCATCCGCTGGCAGACCCCGCTCGCCCACATGCGGCGCACGGCCCTGCGTGACGTCGAGATCGGCGGCAAGACCATCAAGGAAGGTGACCGGGTGGTCATGTGGTACATCTCGGGCAATCGCGACGAGAGCGTGATCGACAACCCCAACGCCTACATCATCGACCGGGAACGGCCGCGCCATCACATGTCGTTCGGCTTCGGCGTGCACCGCTGCGTGGGCAACCGGGTGGCGGAGCTGCAGCTCACGATCATCTGGGAAGAGATCCTCAAGCGCTTCCCAAAGATCGAGCTCGTCGGCGATCCGGTGCGTAACTACTCCTCGTTCGTGCACGGGTTCGAGAGCATGCAGGTGGTGATCCCGGCGCGGAACTGATGCGCGCCGCGGCGATCGCCCTGACCTGGGCGACCGGATCGGGGTAGAAACGCGCATGAGCGAAGCCGTCACCCTCGCCAACGAACGTCCCCGCCGACGCGACGCCCAGGCCACGCGCGCGCGCATCCTGGCCGCGGCGACGGACCGGTTCGGGCGGCTCGGCTACGAGGGCGTCTCCCTGCGCGAGATCGCCGCTGAGGCTGGGGCTGACGTGGCCCTGATCGGCCGCTATTTCGGCGGCAAGGAGGGCCTGTTCACCGAGGCCCTGAAGGCTTCCATCCAGCCGGACCGCGTCCAGGCCTGGGATCGCGCCACCTTTGCCCGCGACGTTGCGGTGATGATGGCCGACAACGTCCACCGCGACGAGGAGCGCCACCACGGCTTCCAGTTCCTGCTGCGCGCCGCCACATCTCCCACCACCGCGCCCCTGCTGAACGTGGCGGTCCAGGAGCGCTTCCTGGCGCCGATCCGCGACTGGCTCGGCGGCGAGGACGCCCAGGCCCGCGCCCGTGTGCTGGCCGCCGTCTTCATCGGCTTCCTCGTCGAACGCCTGATCCGCGGCGAACCCCTGCGCGGCCGCGAGCGCGAGGTGTTCATCGACCGCGCCACCGCCGCATTCACGGCGCTGGTATCGGACGGCGCGGACTGACCCCGCACGCGTCCCTCCCCTTCTGGGGAGGGTGGTCGAACAAAGCGAGACCGGGTGGGGAAGTCTGGATCATCCCGGGCGCCGCGGTCTTTCCCTAGAGTTCCCCACCCCGCTTCGCTGCGCGAAGCGACCCTCCCCGGAAGGGGAGGGATAGGGCGAAACTCCGGCGTGTTAGTCCAGGCAGCAGGGCCGCCTGGCCGGCGGCGCGCAGCAGCAGGAAGAGGGTGAAGGCGAGCCAGAGGCCGTCGTCGCCCAGGGCGCGGGTGAGCGGAAGCAGGGCGACGAAGCCGGCGACGGCGACGGCCATGGTCGCCAGCATCGCCCGCGTCCAGCTCGCGCCGATGAAGACCCCGTCGAAGACGTAGGAGGCGAACCCCGCCAGCGGCATGGCGATCGCCCAGCCGATGTGCGCGCGCACCGTCGCGATCACGGCCGGGGCGGTGCTGAAGCTTGCGGCCAGACGCGGGCCGGCGAGGGCGTAGACGATGGCGATGGCCACGGCGACGCCGCCAGCGAGAGCGAGGATCTTGCGCGTCAGCGAGGCGAAGGCGGCGCGTCGGTCGGCGCCGACGGCCTCGCCGCAGAGGACCTGGGCCGCGCTCTCGAACCCGTCGAGCAGCAGGGCCGAGAGCATGAAGAACTGGTAGAGGATGGCGTTGGTCGCCAGCACCACCGCCCCCTGGCGCGCCCCGGCCCTGGTCAGCAGCACGGTGGCGGCCATGAGCAGGAGGGTGCGGCCAAACAGGGCTCCGTTGAGGCGCATGAGGGCGAGCAGCTCGGCGGCCCTCCAGGTCTCCGCCCGCCGCGCCGCCGCCAGAAGCCTCCCCGCCGAGCCGCCCGACCTCGCAGCAAGGGCCAGGGCGACCAGCTTTACCGTCTCCGACGTCAGCGTGGCCGCCGCCACCCCGGCCACGCCCAGTCCCGCGCCCAGCACCAGGCCGACGTCGAGGGCGATGTGGATGAGGTTCGCGCCAACCTCGACCGCCAGGACCGTGCGCACCCGGCGACGACCGATCAGCCATCCGGCGAGCGCGCAGTTGAGCAGCCAGGGAAGGCCTCCCCAGTAGCGGATCTCCACATAGCGCCGCGCCTGGGCCGCCACCGCTCCGCCCGCTCCGAACATCGAGAGGCCCAGCGGGATGACCGCCGGCGCGGCGGCCAGCACCACCAGGCCGATGGCGAGCGCCACGCCCAGCGCGCGCGCCAGCGCCTGAGCCTGGGCGTCCTCTTCCCCGCGGCCGGCGGCCTGCGCGGTAAGGGCGACAGTGCTCGACCGCAGGAAGTTGAACACCACCAGCAGGGTCATCAGCAGCTTGGCGCCGACCTCGACCCCGCCCTGGGCCGCCGCGTCGCCCAGCCTGCCGATCACCCAGGTGTCAGCCAGGCCGAACAGGGCCGTGGCCACGTTGGTCAGCATGGCCGGAAGGGCGATCCCCAGGATCGCCCTTTGCGATGCGCCGATCGCGATGCGGATCCTCACCCCCATTCGGTTCCGCTGCCGGGGCTCGCGCCCGCGGTCAACGCCGCAGACGTTGTTGCGTCGTCACGCGCTCCAGAGCGGCGACGAGGCCTTCATGAAACGCAGGCAGTAAAGCACGAGGCCCGCGTCGCGGTCCGAGTCGGGCTCGCGGAAGATCACCTCGTACCAGACGTTCTCGGTCTTGGGGCTCTCGGTCAGCTTCAGGATGCGGCTGCGGGCGAGGTAGTCGACGTCGGCGCGCAGTGGGCCGGCGAAGACCTGGGTCTCGAGCGCGCCGAACAGGCCCACCGACTTCTTCTGCTTGGCCATCACCGTGGCGCGGGTCATGTGGGCGAGGTGGACGATCTGTGAGGGCGGCAGGACGCCGTCCTTAGCGTAGCCGCTCATCGGCTCGGTGATCGTCTCCAGCGCCTTGTCCAGCTTCTCGCGGGTCACCTTCACGGCCATGTCCCGCGCCTCGTCGCCGATTGCGATGTCGGCGAGGATGCGCAGCTCGCCCGGCGCCGCCGCCGTCTGGGCCCGCATGCGCTCGCGCAGTTCCGATCCCTCGTCCAGCCCGCCGACGGCCGCCGTCCCCTGGCAGACCTGGGCGCCGGCTCTGTCGATCATGGTCAGGCGCGTGCGCGCGGGACCGGGCTCGATGGAGGCCTGCACTTCCTCGCCGTCTGTGGTGGCGCGGGTGAAATAGGCCGACAGGCCTCCGGTCTCGAACCAGGCGGGGCCATGGATCTCCGCCAGCAGCGGGACGAATTGATCCATGTGAATCGACCCCGGCACCGTTCCGCCCCTGAAGCCCAGCTTCGAGGCCACAGCGTCGTTATGAATCGATCCCGCCGCCTCCTGATGCAGGTTGCGCGGCGCGCAAAAAGCGCCGGTGCGGCGCGCGAGGGTTTCGGTCACAGGCGTTCCTCTCCTTCACGGGCCGCGATCTGCGCGCGGCCTTTGAAGTGGAGCGTAACACCTATCTCGCGCTCTCCTCCACCCGAGCGCAAAGCGCGAAGTGGGGGAGGTGGCTCGGCCCGCGTAGCGGGACGAGTCGGAGGGGGGAAGCCGCGCCAGCGGGCGCCGACGGGTTGATCCTATTCTAGCTTGGCGCCGGCCGCTTCTCCCCATCCGTCTGACCGCCTTTGGCGGTCAGCCACCCTCCCCATGAAGGGGAAAGGAGAGTGCTCAACTCGAACTCAGGCCGCCGCCACCGCCGCCGGCTTCAGGGCCACGAGGGCGGCGTCGAGGAGGTCGGGGTCGCCGGCGATGGCGACCTGGCCGCCGTGGCGGCCGACCGGTTCGCCCCGCCAGTCGGTGACATAGCCCCCGGCGCCGGCGATCAGCGGGATGGCCGCCTCGATGTCCCAGCATTTCAGGCCGGCCTCGATCACGAGATCGATCGTGCCGGCGGCGACCTGGGCGTAGGCGTAGGCGTCGCAACCCATCCGGGCCAGGCGCACGGCGGCGCGCACCTGGCGCCAGGCGAGCTTCTCGGCAGAGTTGAAGCAGTCTTCCGGATCGGTCGTGGCGATGATCGCGCGCTCGAGCCCAACACCCTTTCGCACCGCCAAAGGCCGGCTGGCGCCGCGGGCGAGCAGGCGCGCGGTCCCGGAATGGCCGATGTAGAGCTCGCCGACATAGGGCTGGCCGATGGAGCCTAGCACCGGCTCGCCCGCGGCGCGCAGGCCGATCAGCGTTGTCCAAAGGGGCAGGCCAGCCACGAAGGCGCGTGTGCCGTCGATCGGATCGAGGACCCAGACGAACTCGGCGTCCGGGCGATCCTCCCCGTACTCCTCCCCGATCACTCCGTGCTCGGGGAAGCGGCGCGAGATCAGGCTGCGGATCGCCGCCTCCGCGCCGCGGTCGGCCTTGGTCACCGGGTCGAAGGCGCCGGGGCCGGCCTTGTTCTCCAGCCCGTGGTCCGCGCGGAACAGGGGCAGGATGGCGGATGCCGCCGCCCGGTTCAGTTCGATGAGGAAGGGCTCGAGATCTTCGAGAGTCGGACCGGACGGCATGCCGCGGACGCTGACGCCAAAGCCCGGCTGGCGCAATAGGCGAGGGGCGCCATAAGGGAAGCCATGGCCATTCCTCCGCCGCCCTTAACCCGCCGACTTGCATGGCGGCTCGAGGCGTTCGGATTCGATGTCTTCAGCATCCTGGTGCGGGCGCCGCCGCCGGACGTCGTCTCCGCCATCGGCGCCTGGCTTGGCCGTATTGTGGGCCCGCTCACCAGCTCGGACCGGACGGCCAGACGCAACCTCGAGGTCGCTTTACCGGACATGCCGGAGGCGCAACGGCGGGAGGTGCTACGGGCGCAGTGGGAGAACTTCGGCCGCTACATTTTCGAATTCCCGATCGCCGACCGACTCACGCCCGCCAGCGGCCGGGTCGAGATCGTGGGCGCCGAGCGCCTGCAGGCCATCGCGCGTTCCGGGAAGCCAGCGGTGTTCATCTCAGGCCATTTTTCGAACATCGAGATCATGGCCGCGGTCATCCTCGCCTCGGGGGTGGAGTGCGACGTGACCTACCGCGCCGCCAACAACCCGCTGGTCGACGAGCGCATCAAGTCCAGCCGCTTCAAGTACGGGATCCGACTGTTCGCCCCCAAGGGCGCAGAGGGCGCGCGGGATCTGCTCGAGGCGCTGCAGGCGGGCCGCTCGATCGCGATCCTTAACGATCAGAAGTACGACGGCGGCGTCGCCGGCTGGTTCTTCGGCCACGAGGTGATGACCAATCCCGCCGCCGCGCGCCTGGCCCTGCGGTTCGGGGCGCCGATCCAGCCGCTCTCGATCCAGCGGACCTCGGGCGCGCGCTTCCGCGTCATCGCCCACGAGCCGATCATCGTGGAAGGCGCCGCCGGCAAGGCCGGGGCGGTCGAGGCCGGCGTCCAGGCGATCAACGCCTTCATCGAGGCGCGCGTGCGCGAGCGGCCGGGCGAGTGGTGGTGGATGCACCGCCGCTGGCCGGCCGCCGTCTACGCGCGGGGGGACTAGCCCGCCGAGGCGAAGAGCCCCGGCCCTATCCCTCAGTTGCCGCTGTGGCTGTTCGAGCCGGGCACGAAGCGCAAGGTCATCGAGCCGATCCCCGCCGCCACGTTCAGGCCGGTGCCGCCCGAGATGCTCACCGGCTGAAGGCTGATGCTGCGGTCGAACCCGCCCACAAGAACATTGGCGCCCAGGCCCACGCCCACGGCGGCGCTGGCGGTGACTCCGCCATAACTGCCTGCCAGGGCCCCCTTACGCACGCCGGAGGTCGGGGCGAAGACAGTCCACAAGATCACCGAGGAGCCGGTATAGCCGATGTCCACCCCGAACTTGGAGATGTTGCCGGTGTACTGCTCGGTATAGCCGCTCGCGCCCGAGTAGGCGCAGCGGAGTGACCGCGACGAGCCGAAGATGAAGCCGAAGCCGCTGGATACATGGCAGGACAGGGTCCCGACTTTCACGCCGTCGGCGCTGGCCTGGCCAGCCAGAGTGAGAGCGCCCGCCAGAGCGGCGCCCGCAAGCAGGATTTTGGTCATGTGATCTGGGTCCCGAGCAGAGGTCGAATCACCCCTTCTCAACTGGAAACGGCGAACGAGCTTGACGGTTCCTAACGTGGGCTTGGACAGGTTTGCCTTTACGGGTTCAGCTGACGCCAGCGTTCGAGGGCCTCGGCGGGGCCGGCATAGGCCTCCTGCAGGGCGGGATTCCAATATTTCAGGTCCTCGAGCGGCACGCGCTTGCCGCTGACCGCACACAGGACGAAGCGGCCGGGCCGCAGCACGGTGATCTCACCATCGCCATAGCGGACGATCGCAAGATCGCCGGTGGGGTCCTTGTCGAGCGCATTCATGGGCGGGACTCTAACTGTCTTGTCGCGTTCAGAACAGGTCGCCCTGGGCGGGCGAGGGCGTCGCTTCTTTGCGCGCTGGCGCCGCGCCATCCACCACAGCGTGGCGCCGGCCGTCGTGGAAGACGATCTCCACGCCCTCGCCGCGGGTCAACTCCGTGGCCGAGCGCGCCAGGCGCCCGCCGCGATGCTCGATGCGGGCGAAGCCGCGCTTGAGGACCTGGTCGGGATCGAGCGAGCTGGCCAGCTTGGCGAGGGCCGTCAGGTGTGCCGTGCGATCGGCGAGGATGCGCCGCATCGCCGGGTCGAGCCGCTGGACGGCGGCGGCAAGGGCGCGCGCCTTGGCTTCCGTGAGGCGCTGCAGCAGGTGCGGGCGCATGGAGGCCGCGGCGGTGGTGAGCTGGTGGCGGTGAGCGGCGACGTTGGCGCCCAGGGACGCCGACAGTCGGCCCGACGCGATGTCCAGCCTCTGGGTGGCGATGGCCATCAGGTCGGGCAACCTGGGCAGGCGGGCGGAGGCGGCCGCGAAGCGGATCCGCCCATGGTCGAGATGGCGTCGGGCGCTGGAGGCCAGTCGCCGCTGGTGCTCGGCGAGGGTCGCGGCGAGGTCGGCGAGAACCGGCGTGGCGATCTCCGCCGCGGCCGTGGGCGTTGGGGCGCGCCGGTCGGAGACGAAGTCGATCAGGGTCGTGTCGGTCTCGTGCCCGACGGCGGAGATCAGCGGGATGGGGGAGGCCGCGACCGCACGGGCCAGAGCCTCGTCGTTGAACGGCCAGAGGTCTTCCACCGAACCGCCGCCGCGCGCGACGATGAGCAGGTCGGGACGGGGGACGGCGCCGCCGACGGCCAGGGCGCCGAACCCCTCGATCGCCGCCCGCACCTGGGCGGCCGCCTGGTCGCCCTGCACCACCACCGGCCAGACGACCACCCGGCAGGGCCAGCGGTCGGTGATCCGGTGCAGGATGTCGCGAATCACCGCGCCCGTCGGACTGGTGACCACGCCAATCACCGCGGGCATGGCGGGCAGGGGGCGCTTGCGGGTGGCCTCGAACAGGCCCTCGGCGGCGAGCTTCGCCTTCAGTTTCTCCAGCTGGGCCAGCAGGGCGCCGATCCCGGCCGGCGACATGGTCTCGATGATGATCTGGTACTGCGACCGACCCGGATAAGTGGTGATCCGGCCGGTGACGATGACCTCGAGCCCCGTCTGCGGGCGAATCGCCAGGCCCCTGACGTTGGTCTTCCAGATCACACCGGCGATGGAGGCCTTGTCGTCCTTGATGTCGAGATAGACGTGGCCGTTGCCGTGGAAGGTGACCTTCGACAGCTCGCCCCGCAGGCGCACGAAGCCATAGGTCGACTCGATCGTCCGCTTGAGCGCGAACGCCAGCTCCGAGACGCTATAGGCCTGGGCGTTGGTCTCCACGTCGACGGCAGTGTCGGTCATCGGCAGAGTTTAGGTGGTCGGGGATCGGATGGGGAGGGCTCCGTCCGGCCTTTCTCCCTGCTCCGCGACCAGCGCCATGCGGGCGAGGGCCGGAAGGGACTTGGCCCCCATTCGGCTCATGATCGACGCCCGATGGTTCTCCACCGTCCGCTGGCTGATGCCCAGGTCGGCGGCGATGTTCTTGCTGGGATGGCCGTCGAGGACGAGGTCCATTATCTGGCGCTGCCGGGGAGTGAGGGTCGACATCGTTTTCGCCGTGGCGGTCCGCCATGCGGACGCTGCGAGGGAATCGCGTGATTGCTCGAGCGCGAGCTCAATGGCCGTCAAAAGCTCGTCGCGACCAACCGGTTTTTCGATGAAGTCCCACGCCCCCGCCTTCATGGCCTGGACCACCATCGGCGTGTCGCTCTTTCCGGTGACCATGATCGCGGGCGCGCGGACGCCGGCCGCCTTCAGCTTCGCGAGCAGATCCAGGCCGCTCATGCCGGGCAGATAGCCGTCGACGACGATGCAGGCGTGTTCACCCGATTGATAGGCGTCGAGAAACGCCTCACACGATTCGAAGTCGTGGACGGCGTATCCACCCTCTTCGAGGACCTCGCGCAGGTCCTCCCGAACGACGCGATCGTCATCGACCACGAACACCGTGGCCGGGCGCGCCGGGTCCGCCGTTGGCGGCCGCGCCAGCCCCGAAGACCCTATGGAAGGAAGCAGGGACTGGATGACCTGCGTCAGGTCGTCCAGGTTCATCG
Source organism: Caulobacteraceae bacterium (assembly GCA_035483335.1). Lineage (GTDB taxonomy): Bacteria > Pseudomonadota > Alphaproteobacteria > Caulobacterales > Caulobacteraceae > Acaudatibacter. The sequence continues at coordinate 16,561 of DATHPX010000001.1, forward strand.
GCTTGCTCAGCTGAAGGCAATCGTGTTCGGCGATCGATCTTAGTGTGGCGATCGAAATGTCGCCGGTAATGATGACGACGGGGACCTGGCGACGAAGCGCCTGGCGCACTTCGGCGGCGACTCCCAACCCATCCAGTCCGCCCGGCAGGTTGTAGTCCGCCAGCAAGAGGTCCGGCCGGATCTTTCCTTGCGCCACAATCTTCACTGCCGAGGCGCCGTCGATGACGCGGGCGACGTGGTGGCCCTCGCCTTTGAGGAAGAGTTCCAGAAGCTCTCCGACGTCCTTGTCGTCCTCGACGATCAGAATCGAAGCCGCAGGAACCGCGCCGGCGGATTCCGCAGGGGCGCTCTGCGCCGCGGGCGGTCCGCTGCGCGCCGCAGGGACGTCTGCGACCAGCGGAGCCTCGATGATGAACACCGAACCCTTGCCGGGGACCGATTCAACGCGGAGTCCAAGATCGAGAAGGCGCGTCAGGCGGTCCACGATCGCCAGGCCCAGCCCCAGGCCGCGGCCCCGTTCGCGGGCGGCGTTGTCGATCTGATGATACGCCTCGAAGATCGCCGGCAAGTCCGCCGGCGCGATGCCGATCCCCGTGTCCCAGACTTCGATGGCGAGCTGATCTCCGCGCCGTCGGCAGCCGATCAGGACTTTTCCGGTCTTGGTGTATTTCAGAGCGTTGGAGACGAGGTTCCGGATCACCTGTTCGAGCAGGCGAGGATCGCTCCGGATCGACCGCCGGCACGGGACGATGCGCAGGTCGAGCTTCTGGGATTGCGCCTGCAGGCTGAACTCGGTCTCGATCCGCCGCAGGACATCGTCGATCACGAAGCTCACCGGAGTCGGGCGGACCACGCCGGCTTCGATCTGATTGATGTCGAGCAGGGTGTTGAGCATGCCGGTCATCAGGCCGACGGTCTGCTCGAGGCGGGCGACCAGCCCCTTGGCCCGGTCATCCAGGGCCGTTCGCGAAAGTAGCCCCTGAATCAGCGCGAGCGACTGGAGCGGCTGGCGCAGGTCATGGCTCGCCACAGCCAGGAACCGCGACTTGGCGGCGTCGGCCTGCTCGGCCTTCGCCCTTGCCGCTTGCAGCGCCTGGGCGGTTTGCCTGGCTTCGGTGACGTCGGTGAAGGTGATGATCACGCCCTCCACGCCGTTGTCGAGCGTCCGGTAGGGCAGGATCCGTCTGGTGAAACAGAGTCCGGTCGTGGTTTCGATGTCCCGCTCCACTGGCGCGCGGCTGTGCAGAACCGCGAGGGCGTCGCCGGCAAGGGCGAGGTCGGGGGCCAGCGAGGAGAGATCGGCCAGAGGGCGGCCGATATCTGAGGGAATGACGTTGAACAATGATCTCGTTGTGGGCGTGAAGAACCTGATATTCAGATCCACATCCAAAAACAACATGGCGAGATCGGTGCTGTAGATAATATTCTGAAGATCGTTGGAGCTTGTCTTGTGTTTTTCAAGTGACTCTTGAAGTTGACTATTAAGCGCCGTTAATTCTTCGTTGAGAGATTGAAGTTCTTCCTTGGAAGTGAGGAGTTCTTCGTTCGTGGACTGGAATTCCTCGTTGATGGAGAGAGCCTCTTCATTGATGGCCTTCTGCTCTTCGCTCGAGAGTTCAAGGCTGCGGACGGCGGCCTGGAGCTCGGTCCGGCTCGCGTCCAGCTCGGCTTCGAGTTCGGCGACCCGAGTGGCGTCTGCCCCGATCTGCGAGGCGCCGCGCCTCTGTTCCGGCGACGACTGTTCGACGAAGCTGATCAGAAGCAGGTCCTCGCCCTCGCTCGTGACGGGCTGGACGTCGAGGCTGAAGTGAACGGTCCCGCCTGCGCCGGCGACGGAGCACCCCCCGACGGTCTGGCGCGCGCCGTCGCGGCGCGCCAGCTGGATCGCAGAGCGCATCTTGCCGCGCAGGCTCTGTGGCGTCAGGGCGATCAGGTCATGGGTGGGCGCACCCGGCGGTACGCGCAGGTAACGGTCGGTCGGGCCAAGCAGGTGGAGGCACTCGCTCTTGGCGTTGATCAGAACCGCCGCCGGCGCGTAGGTCTCCATCACCATCCGCCGCGACAGTTCGGCGAGCACCGTTTGCCGCGCGGGCTGAGGGGGCCTTCCCGCCCGGGCCGGGACACGCAATCCGTCCGGCGCAATGATCGCCGCGGCGAGGTCGCCGGGGCGGCTTCGGCCGACGTGCCGGTAAAGCCGGTCGGATTTCGAGATCGCCGTGAAGCGATCCTCGGCGTCGCCGATGGTTTCGGCGCTGCCGAGCAGGAGAGCGCCGCCCTGGCGAAGCGAGAAATGGAACAGGGCGATGGCCCGGGCCTGCGCTTCCGGCGTCAGGTAGATCAGGAGGTTTCGGCAGCTGATCAGGTCGATGCGTGAGAACGGCGGATCGACAAGCAGATCCTGGACGGTGAAGACGATCGCCGAGCGCAGTTCGGGCGACACCCGGTAGCCGGCCTCTTCTCTCGAAAAGAAACGCTCGAGCCGAGCGGCCGACACGTCGGCGGCGATCGTCTCCGGGTAGAGCCCGTCGCGGGCGATCGCCACCGCGTCGGGATCCACGTCGGAAGCGAAGATCTGGAGCTTCAGGTTCGACCCCGCCGCCGTGAGCGCCTCGCGCAGCAGCATCGCGATCGAATAGGCCTCTTCCCCCGTGCTGCAGCCGACGACCCACACCCTCAGGCTCTGATTCGCGGCATGCTCGCGCAGCATGTCCGGTATCGTCGTTTCGGCGAGTTGCTGGAAGACCATCGGGTCCCGGAAGAACGACGTGACGTTGATCAGCAGGTCCTTGGCCAGCAGATCGACCTCGTCCTGGCTCGTCTCCAGGAGATCGAGATATCGCCCCATGTCGCCTGGATCGAGCGCCACAAGCGACATGCGCCGCTCGATCCGCCGCCGCAGCGTACCGCTCTTGTAGAGCGTGAAGTCATGGGCGGTCCTGCGTCGCAGGAGATCGACGATGCGTGGCGTCCAGTCGGCTTCCGTCGCGAGGGGGCCCGACTCCGCCGAATTCGCGGGCGCGTGCTGCAGGTGACGGCCGAACCGCGCCAACGCCTCCGGCATGTCCGCGATTGACAGGACATGGTCCACAGCGCGCGTGGCGATCGCGCTCCTTGGCATTCCGTCGTGGGCGGCCTCGAGGGGGTCCTGAGCGATGATCAGGCCACCTTTTTCACGCACGGCCCTGAGGCCCAGGCTGCCGTCTGCGCCGGTTCCGGAGAGGACGATGCATACGGCGCGCGAACCGAAGGCGTCGGCCAGCGACCGCAGAAGGTAGTCGAACGGCAGCCTGGCGCCATGCCGGGCCTGCGGCTGCGAGAGACGTAGCGCGCCCTCGGCTGCAGACAGATAGGTCCCCGGAGGAATGACGTAGACATGGCCGGGCGCGATCCGCACGCCGTCGATCGCCTCGCTGACCGGCATGGCGGTGTGCTCGGCAAGCAGGCTCGCCATCATGCTCGGGTGTGTCGGATCCAGGTGCTGGACGAGGATGAAGGCCGCCCCGGAGTCTGGCGGGAGCGCGCGCAGCAGCCTGCTCGCGGCGTCGAGTCCGCCCGCCGAGGCGCCGATCCCGACGACCGGAAACGCCTCGGTCGCGGCCCTTCCCGCTCCGGGCGACGCCGGATCCGGGCTATGATTGGTTCTGGTGAGATGCTGGCGCCTTCCCGCCATGGGAGGCTCTTTTCTGCAAACGAGGCACTTCGAGGGAGCCTGGCGTGACCCTATCACTTCAGCGGCACAGATACGATGATGATCCACTCAGCGGGGGCTGAGTAGTTTCCGACGATAGCCCTCAAGATTGACCAGCCTATGGTTTCGCCGGCCGTTCACGGGAGTGAGACCAGAAGATGGACAGGCTGCGCATACTGGTCGCGGAAGACGATGCGCTCATCGCCATGCTCCTGGACGATGTTCTCGCCGGGATGGGGCATGAGGTCTGCGCGACCGAGTCCACCCAGGCCGGTACGGTGGCGGCGGCGGCCCGCTGCAGCCCCGATCTGATGATCGTCGACGCCCGGCTCGGCGGGGGAAGTGGCGTTCTCGCCGTCGACGAGATCCTGAAAAGCGGCTTCATTCCCCATGTCTTCACCAGCGGAGACATCGCCGCGCTTCGAGAACTCGAGGGCCGCGCGGTCGTGATCGAGAAACCCTTCCACGCACCCCAACTCGCCCGCGCGGTGACGATGGCGATGAGCCCGGGGCTCGGGCGCCCGACGCTAACGCCCCAATAGCCGGCCTGCCGCCGGGCGCTGGAGCGCGTGCCGAAAAGTGGGAACCGGTTTTCGGGTCAAACGCGCGCTAAGACAAAGACCTGGAGCACTGATCTGATTCCATCGGATCGCTGCCTAGTACGCGAACCAGGTGAACACGCGCAGGGTGTTGTTGTCGGCCGCGCTGCGACCCATGCCATCGTAATTGTGCCCGGCGCCGTCGAACGAGGCGTAGGCGGTGTACTGCAGCCCGATGCGCATGTTGAACCGCGGCCCCAGAGGCGAGCCGCCGTCGCCCCACGGTGTCCCGTCGATCTGAAGGACGACGCC
>DATHPX010000002.1:0-13235 GCA_035483335.1 Caulobacteraceae bacterium
CTACCTCGCCAACGGCGTGACCACGATCCGCACCACCGGCAGCGTCGAGCCCTACACCGACCTGAACATCAAGGCGGCGGTGGACGCTGGCGAGGAGCCGGGCCCGCACATGGACGTCACGGGGCCCTACCTCGAGGGGCCGACCAGCATCTTCATCCAGATGCATCACCTGAAGGACGCGGAGGACGCGCGCCGCACCGTCGCCTTCTGGGCCGACCAGGGCGCGACCTCCTTCAAGGCGTACATGAACATCACTCGCGCCGAGCTGAAGGCGGCCATCGACGAGGCCCACCGGCGCGGGCTGAAGCTCACGGGCCACCTCTGCTCGGTCACCTATCCCGAGGCGGTGGGCCTGGGCATCGACAATCTGGAGCACGGCTTCTTCGTCAACACCATGAACGACCCCGGCAAGGCGCCGGATGTCTGCACGGCCGGCGACGGGTCGGCCACCCTGACGGCGATGGATCCGGACGGCGCCGAGGCGAGCGGCCTGATCCGCCTGCTCATCGACCATCACGTCGCCCTGACGTCCACCTTGCCTGCCTTCGAGCCGGAGTTCTCCCAACAGTCGCGGCTGTACGCAGAGTCTCTGGCCGCCATGAGCCCGGAGGCGCGCGAGTCCTATCTCTATGTCCGAGGCGCCGCTCTCGCCGCCCCAGCGGAGCGGCGAGCTCAGCGCGAGACGATGTATCGGCACGGCGTCACCATGGAGAAGCGCTTCTTCGACGCCGGCGGCCTGCTTCTCGCGGGACCGGACCCGACCTCGACCGGCGGCATCGTCCCGGGCTTCGGCGACCTGCGCGAGATCGAGCTGCTGGTCGCAGGCGGGTTTCCTCTCGAGCAGGCGGTTCGCGTCGCCACTCTCAATGGCGCGACCTTTCTGGGCCTGCAGGACCGCATCGGGTCGGTTGCGCCGGGCAAGGACGCCGACCTCTTGATCGTGCGGGGCGATCCGACCAAGGCGATCGACGACCTCGCCAATGTCGAGATCGTCTTCAAGGATGGCGTTGGATACGATCCCCAGGCTCTGATCCGCTCGGTTGCGGGACGATACGGCGAGTATTGATCCGCCTTCAGCGCCCAAGAAGACTGCGGCATATCGTACGATTCCTCAGTAAAAACTTGTCAATTTATTGACATTTGTCGCCATTCGCCGAACCTTTGTCGGATATGCTCCGGAGCCAAACCGATGAGCGGGGGCATCAGCGAGTGGAGTTCGTATGATCTTCAATGACGTCCGTCAGGGCACGGCGGTGGCCGGCGCGTCGCTTGCTGCCGCACTCCTGATCGCTGGCGCGAGCTACGCCGCCGACATTACCTATGCAGTCGACCAAACGATCGGCGGCGGCAGCGTGGTCGGGACGATAACAACCGACGGCGCCTCCGGTACGCTCAACGGAAGCGACATCGTCGGCTGGAACCTCGAGCTCAACGGCGTCGGAGCCTCCTACAACCTGAAAACGACCAACAGCAACGCGTATGTTGTTGGATCAGACCTCACCGCCACACCGAAAGATCTTGATTTCAACTTCAGCGGCGGGGACAACGGCTACCTTCTTTTCCAGGTCATCGAGTTCTCCGGCTTCAACTACTACTGCGACGCGACATCGGCCGTGGTTTGCTTTCAAGGCAAGAGCGTCGTGCCGCAGGAGTTCGACTCTCCCTCGGCGCAGAACGTCCCGGCGTCCGGAAACCAGGTCATTGGAACCGCAGTGCCCGAACCGGTCACGTGGGCGACGATGCTGCTTGGGCTCTGCGCCGTCGGAGGCGCGCTTCGGTCGCGACGGTTCCGGACCGCCTGAAGCCTCTCGTCAAGGCGCGACGCACAGCATACCGCGGGGATCGACGGTCGCGCCCAGGGTCAGCCAAAGCTCGCGTGATCCGGTTTTGGTTGCGCGGCAGGCTTGCCGCGCAACCTCTCGCCGTTCCATAGGTCCTTCGTCCGGAAAGAGGGATCTTTGCAGATGAAGACCGAGAGCATTCGCTATCAGGCGGACGGCCTGGAGATGATCGGCCACTTCGCCTGGGACGACCGCGCCGCCGGTCCGCGTCCGGCAGTGTTGGTGTTCCCCGAGGCGTTCGGCCTTGGCGAGCACGCAAAACAGAAGGCGGAGCGGCTGGCTTCGGAACTCGGCTACGCCGCCCTCGCGTGCGACCTTCACGGCGAACAGAAGGTGATCTCGGACCTGGCCCAGGTCATGCCTCTGCTCGGTCCCCTGCGTTCTGACGCCACAAAGGTCCGGGCGCGAACGGCCAAGGCGCTCGAGGCCCTCACCGCCCGTCCCGAGGTCGACCCCCGCCGCGTGGCGGCCATTGGATTCTGCTTTGGCGGAACAATGTCATTCGAACTTGCGCTCAGCGGCGCGGACCTGCGCGCGGCGATCGGCTTCCACAGCGGCCTGCAGGTCACCTCGCCGGGCGATGTGAAGCAGATCAAGGGCAAGGTGATGGCCCTGCTTGGCGCAGACGATCCGGGCGTCACGGCGGACCAGCGCACGGCGTTTGAAGCCACGATGCGCGAGGGCGGTGTCGACTGGCAGATGACCCTCTACGGCGGCGTCGTCCACAGCTTCACCAATGAGCAGGCCGACCGCCTCGGGCGGCCGGAATTCGCCCGCTACGACGCGTCCGCTGATCGCCGCTCATGGAAACAGATGAGCGACCTCCTCGCCGAGGTGTTCGCCTGACCCCCACCCCGCCCTTCGAGGCGCTCGTCTTCGACCTTGGCGGCGTGATCGTGAGCCACGACAACGCCGTCCTTGGGGAGCGCCTGCTCTCTCGTTGCGCGCCCGGAACCGGGTCCGCGGCTCTGCGTGCGATCGGGGAGGATGACGCCTTCGGGACCGGAGCCCCAATCGCCACCCTTCACCGCCGTCTTGTCGACGAGCTCGGCTACTCCGCCGATTGGACAACCTTCCAGTCCGACTGGTGCTGCCATCTGGTCATCGACCCGTCGATGTTGGATTTCGTCGAGGCTCTCGCCCGGCGAAACCGCGTCCTCATCTTCTCGAACACCAACGCCGAGCACTGGGACTTCCTCATCCGGGCGTCCAAAGGGCGCCTGGCGGAATTCGAGGCCTATCTGAGTCACGAGATCGGGCGGTTGAAGCCTTCGGTCGACGCCTTCCTCCACGTCGCCCGCGCCGCCGGACTCGACCCCCGACGGTCCATTTTCTTCGACGACCGGGCCGACAACGTTGCGGGCGCTCGCGCCGCCGGTTTCGAGGCGGAAGTGTTCACAAGTGAAATCGCGCTGCGCGAGCGCCTGGACCGCGATGGCGTGACCTGGGACGAGGACTCCGCACTCAGAGCCTGATGCGTTCGCACGGAACAGATGCAAACGCTGAATCAGGCTCTACACCTTTGAATCTAGAGCAAATCATCCCCGTTCAGACGATTGTCTGAACGGGGTTTGCTCTAGGGCGTGAGGGCGCCTCCGGTGGCGCGGCCCCACTGGCGCTCGATCTCCTCCAGGGTTCGGCCGCGCGTCTCCGGGACCACGCGGAAGCTGAACAGGAAGCCCAGCACTCCGATCACCGCGAAGCCGGAGAAGGCGACCACCGGGCCCAGGCCCGCGATGAGGGAGGGAAAGACCAGGGCGACCACCAGGTTGGAGAACCAGTTGGCGAAGGTCGCGACGCTCATCGCCGCGCCCCGCACGCTCAAGGGGTAGATCTCCGAGATCATCACCCAGAACACCGGTCCCAGGCCGATCGCGAAGAATCCGACATAGGCGACGAGCGAGACCGTTGCGATTGTGGCTGTCGCTCCCTGCGAGCCCGAGGCGAATCCGACGGACAGCAAGACCAGGCTCGCGACCATCCCAGCTTCGCCCACGAGCAGAAGGGGTCGCCGTCCTGCCCGGTCGAGCAGCATCAGGGCGACGATCGTCATGATGACGTTCGCGACGCCGACGCCCATGGTCGCCAGGATCGAGGCCGCCGCGCCGGGCATGCCGGCTCGCTGGAAAATGATCGGGGCGTAGTAGATGACGGTGTTGATGCCGGTGATCTGCTGCAAGACGGCGAGTCCCACCCCGATCACCAGAGGCATGCGAAGCGCCGGGGCCAGCAGACCGCTCAATCGGCCCTCGGAAGCGCCCGCGGCGCTCAGGATCTCCGCCAGCTCGACCGACGCCTGATCGGGAGGCCTGACGCGTCGAAGGACAGCCAAGGCCTGCTCCTGCCGGCCTGAGCGGGCGAGCCAGCGCGGCGATTCCGGCGTGAACAGCATGCCCACGAGCAGGATGAGCGCGGGAACGACGCCCACGCCGAGCATCCATCGCCAGCGGCCACCCGGCTCGAAAGCGTAGGCGACGACATAGGCGGCGAGGATTCCCAGGGTGATCGCGAGCTGGTTAAGGGCCACGATCAGTCCGCGGTTACGCGGCGGTGAGATCTCGGACAGGTACATCGGCGCCACGAACGAGGCGATGCCGATCGCCACGCCGATGATCAGCCGGCTGAGGACCAGCCAGCCGGCGGACGCGGCAAGGGCCGAGAGGATCGAACCGACACAGAACAGGACCCCGGTGATGAGGATCACCGTCCGGCGTCCGATCCTGTCGGCGAGCGCGCCGCCCACGATCGATCCAGCCGTCGCGCCCGCGAGGGCGGCGCTCGTAACCACGCCCACCTGCAGCGGTGAGAGGCGGAATTCGGGGCGGATGAAGAGCAGGGCGCCGGAGATGGCTCCCGTATCGAAGCCGAACAGAAGTCCGGCGCAGGCCGCCACTCCGGCGATGACGTAGACAATGCCCATTCACTCTCCCCTCGCCCGGGCGCGCCGCACACCAGCGGAAAGCCCCATGCACGAACGGGCTCCGGAAAATCGGTCCGCTCCCGCGCGGTGAGGGCCGCAGCGGCTGTTCCTCCATCGCCTCGGGGCCTAGATGACCGAAATCAGCAGCAGGAGGGAACAGAGATGCAATACGTCCGCATGGGATCCACCGGTGCACAGGTCTCACGCCTCTGCCTGGGATGCATGAGCTTCGGCGGCGGGGCCGACTGGATGCTCGGCGAAGACGACAGCCTCGCCATCGTCCGCAAGGCCATCGAAGGGGGCGTCAACTTCTTCGACACCGCCGACGTCTATTCGCGCGGTCAGAGCGAAGAGATCCTTGGTCGCTCGCTCAAGGCCCTCAATGTGCGACGGGACGAGGCTGTCGTCGCGACCAAGGTGTTCAACATCATGGGACGTGGCCCCAATCGAGGCGGCCTTTCCCGCAAGCACATTCACCAGTCCATCGACGCAAGCCTGCAGCGGCTCGGCATGGATTATGTCGACCTCTATCAGATCCATCGCTTCGACTATGAAACTCCGATCGAGGAGACCATCGAGGCTCTCGACGACGTCGTGAAGGCCGGAAAAGCCATGTACGTCGGCGCGAGTTCGATGTTCGGCTATCAGTTCTCGAAGTATCTGAACCGCGCCGACCAGACTGGCCGCACGCGCTTCTCGATGATGCAGAACCACTACAACCTGCTCTACCGCGAGGAGGAGCGGGAAATGAATCCGCTTTGCCTCGAAGAAGGCGTTGGCCTCATTCCCTGGAGTCCGCTCGCTGGCGGCGTGCTGGCCGGATCGCGCGAGGCGGGCACCACGCGGGCAAACTCGGCCTTCGGGCGGGACCGGTACCACCGCCCAGCCGACCAGGCGGTGATCGACGCGCTGCGCGAGGTCGCCGAGGCCCGGGGCGAGAGCCGCGCTCAGGTCGCGATCGCCTGGCTGCTGTCGAAGCCGGTCGTCACGGCGCCGATCGTCGGCGCGACCAGGCTATCGCACCTGGACGCACCGCTGGCGGCGCTCGACTCGCCGCTCGGCCTGGAGGAGATCGCCAAGCTAGAGGCGCCCTATGAGCCACAGGCGGTCATCGGCGCCCTGGGCCCGGACGATCTCAGTGGGCGCCGGCCGACGATCGAGTTCCGGCTACGGGCGGCGGCCTGAGGGCGCGGGGGTCTGCGATCCTTCGGGGGCGGCGGGGGACTCCCAGCCTCCGCCGAGCGCCAGGAACAGGGCCACCTGGTCGGCGGCCAGCTGTGCGTTGGAGGCGGCGACGCCACGCGCCGCGGCCGCAGACGTCCGCTGCGCGTCCAGCAGCGAGAGCGATCCCACCCGGCCCTCCGCATAGAGCGACTGGGCCTGGGCGACCGCCGTCTGCGCCTGGACGTTCACCGCCACGAGGGCGCCGTGACGGTCGAGGTCGTGCGAGTAGTCCGTCAGCGCAGTCTCGGTCTCGCGAAGGGCGTTGAGCACGACACCGTCGAAGCTGGCCAGGTCGGCGCGATCGTCCGCCCGCGCGGCCGCGATCCTGGCGCGCGCGGCGTTCTGGTTGAGCTGCCAGACGAGGCCGGAACCGACGCCGGCTCGGGCGGCCTCGGGTGTGAACGTGTCCTGGATCAAGCCGGTCGAGCCCACGCTGGCGGTGAGGGTGACATGCGGATAGAGATCGCCGACCGCCACGCCGATCCGGTAGGTCGACGCGGCGAGCATCCGCTCGGCCTCGCGGACGTCCGGACGGCGACGAATGAGCGCGGCGCCATCGCCGACCGGGATGGCCCGGACCAGGCGTGGCGCTGTCGCGCAGGCCTCCAAATCCTTCGGATAGTCGGCCGGGGGTCGGCCGGTCAGCACCGCCAGGCGGTAGAGGGCGTTGCGCTGAGCCGCAAGGAGGGCCGGCACGTCGGCCTCGAACTGGGAGACCTGGGCGTTGACGCGCGTTAAGTCGAGGGCGGTGCCGCGCCCGGCGCGGACAAGTCGGACGGTGAGCCTTTCCGTCTCCTGCTGTAGGGCCACAGCGAGACGTGCCTCGACCAGCTCCTCGCCGGCGCCGCAAGCCTCGGCATAGGCCCTTGCGGTCGCAGCCGCGACATTGACCTTCACGAGGTCCCGCGCAGCCCGCGCCGCCTCCTCCTCCGCGCGGGCCGCCTGCACGCCGCGGTGGAGCTGGCCAAACAGGTCCGCCTCATAGCTGATAGAAACGCCCGTATCGATCAGCCCAAAGGGGGGGAAGACGCCTGGCTGAAAATAGCTCTGGGCGGAAAGCTGCTGGAAGCTGGGATTGGCGCTGAACGCTACGTTCGGCTGCCGGCGGGCGCGCGCCTCGCGCACCAGGGCTGCGGTCTTTTCCAGGTTGGCTTCGGCGATGCGCAGGTCGGTGTTGGCAGCGAAGGCTTCCGCAATCAGTCCGTCGAGGCGCGGATCGGCATAGAGCCGCCACCAGTCTCCCGGCGCCGGATCGGCCGAGAACGCAGGACCCTGCGCGCTGACGAAAGGCCCGTTGGCCTCGGGCGCATGGACGACCGAACCTGCAGGCGGCCCGACGTATCGAGGTCCCACGACACACCCGGCGGCCAGGGACGCGGCGACCGCCCCCATGGCGACGACGAGCCGGCGTCTCATCGCCGGCCCCCGAGCCAGCCGAAGGGCGAGCGCCAAGGCCACAGCGCCTCGCGGCGGGGTTGGTGGCCGGGCCCCAGGATCGTGACAGTGACGGTGCGTCCCGAGATGAGGCGGATGTCTGGCGGAGGATTGTCCAGGACGATGCGGACTGGGACGCGTTGGGCGAGGCGAACCCAGCTGAAGGTCGGACTGATGTTCGCCACCAGATTGGGAGTGGGCGTTCGCTCCCGATCGGCGATAGCCGGCGCGATGCCCACCACATGGCCGTGCATTCTTCCCCGCTCGCCCATGACATGTACGTTCACCGGATCGCCCAGGTGGATACGCGGAAGTTTGGTTTCCTCGAAATAGCCTTCGACCCGGAGGGAGTCCGTGTCGACCAGCGCCAACGCCTGGCGCCCTACCGACATGTAGTCTCCCCGCACGAGTTCGAGGTTGGTGATGATCCCGTCCACGGGGGCCAAAACCCGGGTGCGGACCAGGTTCAGCCTGGCGGTGTCGAGGGTCGCCTTCGCCTGCGCGAGGGCGGCGTTACCCTCCTGCACCCGCGAGGCGCTCTGCTGGCGCTGTTCGACCGAGACGAGTTCGCCCAGCGCAACGTCGCGCGCCGCCTCGCGCCTGGCTTCCGCCAGCGTCGCCTCCTGGCTCAGGACATTTGCCGCGGCCTGATCGGCGGCAAACCGATAGCGGGGCTCGTCGACGACGAAGAGGAGCTGCCCACGACGCACGACCTGGTTGTCGCGCACATCCACCTCGGTCACGAGCCCAGCGACGTCGGAGGCGACCTCGGCGATATCGGCGCGGATCCTTCCGTCGCGTGTCCACGGATCCACTTGATAGCGGAGCCACAGCCACCGAGCCGCGAGCGCGGCTACCGCGACCATCGCCAGAGTGATGACTATCCGGCCGGCGAAGGCGAGCCAGCGCTTCACGGATGATAACGGCCGAAGTGCGCCGCTCCCGCCAGCCCTGCGACCGCCCCCCAGACCGCGACGAAAAGCGCCAGATCGAAGAGGGCGCGGTGCCAGACGAGCCTGTAAAAGCCGGCCCACGCCAGGATCCGGGTTGCGATCGCCGTCAAAAGCCAGGCGGCCACCGCGAAGACCAGGAGCGCGGAGACGAACACGCCGTTGATGTCGAGTTCCGCCCTCATCCGATCGCCTCGCCGGGGTTTCGCCAGGTCGGCGCCATGGGGAAGAGGCTGCGGCGCAGGCTCACCAGCGCCAGGAGCGCCTCGTGAGCCTCGGGATTGGCGGAGGCGGCGCGTGTCGAGGCGGAGATTGTCTCATCAAGCTCGCCCAGCAGGTTTGCAGGCGGCCCGGGGATTGTTCGCAAACCGGAAGCGTCAGCGCCGACCCGAGCGGCAAGGGTCCGGTAATGGCGCTCCAGTCCCGTCAGCAGGCGACGCAGGGCGTCTGAGCCTCCGGCGGACGTCAAAGCCGGCCGCGCCTTCTGCAGGGTGTCGAGATTGAGGCCTATGCGCAAATCCTGGAGCGTCTCTGCGGCCGGGGCGTCTGGGTCCGGCGCCGCAACTGCGAGCCGAGGTATGAGCAGGCCGGCGCGGTCCAACATGGCGATGGTGAAGGCCGGGCGGTCGACGCCACTGGGGGACGCCGCAACGTGGGCCAGTTCCCGCCAGCCACCTTGCAGGAGGCGTCGGGCGCTCCAGTCGGCGCCCACGGAACGAAAGAGGCGGGTGATCAGGAGTGCGGCAAGCAGACCGATCACCAACGCGATGTTCGTGTTCGCGAAACCCGCGAAATCGGGACTGAAGATCTCGGCGAGAGCGAGGCCGTTGCTGATCCCCAGGGCGACCGGAATCCCGCGGCTCGACGTCGCCGGATCGCCGACGAAATAGCCGACCACGAGCAAGGTCGGGGCGAGGCTCGCCGCGAGCAGGGTGAAGCCGTCGATCGAGGGCAGGATCGCGAACTGGTAAACAGCCACCACTGGGATCGAGAGCAGCGTAAACCAGAGAAAAGTCGCGATAGCTGGCGCGGGATCGTCCTGGCTGGCGAAGAAGGAACAGAAGACGGCGGCGTTCATCGCCGCCACCGTCCCTTCGATCCAGCCCAACCCGATCCAGGCAGCGCAGCACGCGACAACGGCGACGAAGGCCGCGAACGCCGACAAGAGGCCGAGGAAGGCGTCGCGATGCAACGGCCTCGCGCGGCGCGCCCTCACTTCCGCCTCCAGTGCGCGCGGGAGCCGCCGGCCCCCCGTTTTCACGGCTCTCTGCAACTGGCGGATCTCGTCGAGTGTCTGCACGATGAGATTCACGCGATCGATCAGGTTGTTGAGCACAATGTCCCGCCACGAGACGGTTTCGTCGATGGCGGGCGCGTTGGACCGCAGCCCCGCGATCAGCCTCGCCGCCTCGTCCTCCGGCGCCTCTTCCCGAAGAATCCATGATCTCACCCGGTCGAGATCGGCCGCGATGGGGTCGGGAAGCGGCGCTTCAGCCCTCAGGACTATCAATCGATCCGCCAGCGTGGGGATGATCGGCGTCAGGAACGTCATCTTGTCCTGGAGCGCCTGCATTGTCTGGACCGTATCGCGCAGATTCGACGTGTCGAATGGCAGGTGTGTCGAGAGTATGCGGATGTCCGTCGCCTCGGTGGCCAGTTGTCGGCGAGCGGCCTGCCGATCGGGACTGTCCAGCCCGGCAATCGCGTCGACGATCCACGCTTCCGCCTCGCGCAGCCAGGCTTCGATGCGCTGCTCGATCACCGGCCCTATAGGCCTCGGAAGAACGAGGGTCTGGATGGCGGTGGCGCACACGACGCCGAGGGAGATCTCCTCCATTCGCGCGACGGCCGTGGGGAATATCTCTTCGGGCTCAGTCGCCGAAGTGAAGCCGATGATCGCGGCCGTATAGCCGGCGAGGATGAAGAGATAGCTTCGAGGCGTCCGGTCGAGGAGCGAAACGAATAGGCAGAAGGCCACCCAGGTCGCCATGGTAATGGACAGCAGCCACGGTTCGGTCGCTGTGGTCGGAACGATCAAGATAGCGGCGACGCCCCCCGCGAGCGTGCCGATCAAGCGGTAGACCGCCTTCGATCGCATCGCCCCGGATAGGGGCTGACTGACGATATAGACGGTGGCCACCGCCCAGTACGGCCGTGGCAGGCCAATCTGAAACGCCAGGTAGAGCGCCAGCGTGGCGGCCGCCAAGCAGTTGACCGAGAACAGCAACTGCGAGGCCCACTTTCGCACCAGAAGTTCAACTCCGCTGCTGCGATGAGGACTTCGTTACACCACTCCGCTCCAAAGCGTACGTGCAACAATCGGATCGGGTGGAGGTATCCCAGCAGTCCGCCGAAGTCTTTGGTCCCGCTTGACGGAGCGTGTTGAAAGGACGCCGTCAGACGGCCCGTCCGACGACCGCTCCAATCCCCGTGGTCACCGCCATGGCCAGGGCGCCGAGGATCAGCACGCGGACGATTCCCCGCCCGATCGGAGCCCCGCCGGCGCGGGCGCCGACGGCGCCCAGCAAGCCCAGGCAGGCCAGGGAGGCGATGGCGATCACCACCTGGGCCACGCCCGTCGGCGAGAGCGCCGCAGCGGCGAGCGGCAGAGCCGCGCCTGAAGCGAAGGCGGCGGCCGAAGCCAGCGCCGCCTGAATCGGCCGGGGGCGCATCTCGTCGGTCAGACCCAGCTCGTCCCGCGCATGGGCCTCCAGCGCGTCCTTCGCCATCAGCTGTTCGGCCACCTTGTCGGCGAGTCCGGGCTCGAGCCCTCGTTGGACATAGATCGCCGCCAGCTCATGACGCTCGCCCCGCGGATTGTCCTTCAGCTCCCTGCGCTCTCGCCCAAGGTCCGCCTGCGCCGAGTCCGCCTGGGAACTGACAGACACATATTCCCCAGCCGCCATCGAGGTCGCGCCGGCCACAAGCCCCGCCAGACCCGCCACGATCAGCGCACGCCTGCCGTCCGACGCGGCGGCGACGCCGAGGATCAGGCTGGACGTGGAGAGGATGCCGTCATTCGCGCCGAGGACCGCCGCCCTCAGCCAACTGGTGCGGTCGACGTAGTGACGTTCCATGAAGGCCCCCCGCTAAAGGTCGCCCAGCCGAAACGCCTGCGATCCGAGAGCGCGCTGAACCGCCTTCACCGTCTGAGCCGGCGTTTGTAAAGTCGTGTCGATCACGCAACGCTCGAGATCACCAAGCGACGAAAATTGTCGATTGAGATCCAGGATCGGCCCCGATGCGGCGAGCCCCTCCGCCCGCGCCTTGGCGCGCTCGAGGGCGACGCTCGCCGTGGGCCGAAGCACAACGTAGCTCAGTGGCGTCGCCAGGCCCCGGAAGGACTCCAGGAACCATGGACCCACGATGCCGTCGACGATGACGAGGTAGCCGCCGGCGGCGAAGGCGCCCGCGGCGCTCGCGAGAGCCGACATGACGATCGCGTTCTGGCCATGGGCCTCGGGCCGCCACGGCTCGATCGCGCCTGAGCGGATGGCGGCCCAGAAATCGTCGGCGTGAAGCCACACCCGAGGCCCGGGACCTTCCGCCGCGAGCGCCCGGGCGATGGTGCTTTTACCAGACCCCGGGGGCCCGGTGAGGATGAGGATCCGTCCGGCGGTCGCCTCAGGCGGCGACACGGCTCGCGCCGACCCGCTGGGCCAGCGAGGCGGCCATGAACTGGTCGAGGTCCCCGTCGAGCACGCCCCCCGTATCGGACGTCTCCACGTTCGTCCGCAGGTCCTTCACCATCTGGTACGGCTGCAGCACATAGGATCGGATCTGGTGGCCCCAGCCGATGTCGGTCTTGGCATCCTCGACCGCCTGTGCCGCCGCGTCCCGCTTTTGCAGTTCGGCCTCGTACAGACGCGCACGCAGCATCTTCCAAGCCTGATCGCGGTTCTGGTGCTGTGAGCGCTGGGTCTGGCAGGCGACCACAATCCCGGTGGGAATGTGTGTCAGGCGCACCGCCGAGTCCGTCTTGTTCACGTGCTGCCCGCCCGCGCCGCTCGAGCGATAGGTGTCGGTGCGCACGTCGGCGGGATTGATCTCGATCTCGATCTTGTCGTCGATCACCGGGTAGACCCAGATGGACGCGAAGCTCGTGTGGCGCTTCGCGGCCGCATCGAACGGCGAGATGCGCACCAGCCGGTGGACACCCGCCTCGGTCTTCAGCCAGCCATAGGCGTTGGGGCCGCTGATCTTCACCGTGGCCGACTTGATCCCGGCCTGTTCGCCGGCGGTCTCTTCGATGAACTCCACGTCCATCCCATGAGCGCCGGCCCAGCGGGTGTACATGCGCAGGAGCATGGACGCCCAGTCCGCGCTCTCGGTGCCGCCGGCGCCGGAATTCACCTCGACATAGGCGTCGGCCCCGTCGGCCTCGCCGGACAGCAGGGCCTCGAGCTCCGCCTGGGCGGACAGGGCCTTGAGAGAGCGGAGCTGAGCCGCCGCTTCGTCGAGGGAGGCCGCGTCGCCCTCCGCTTCGGCGAGCTCGGCATATTCCAGGGCGTCGGTGCGCTCGCGTTCGAGGCGACGGACCCTCTCGACGGCGTCCGCCAGCCGGGTTCGTTCGCGCATCAGGGACTGGGCGGCCTCCGCGTCATCCCACAGCGTCGGGTCCTCGACGCGCGCGTTGAGTTCGTCCAGATGTCTTAGGGCCGGTTCCCAGTCAAAGACGCCTCCTGAGCAGCCCGACGGACTGCTCGATATCGGCCGCGAGGGCCTCGATATCCGCTCTCATGATCTCACTTCAGCCTTTCAGCAGGGCGCGGGGGTTAGCCTGCCCCATGGGCCAAGGCAATGGTCGCCCGGTCTTTAGATAGTCAGAACGGAACGCGCACCGAGTCCGGCGGTCGCGTCGGCGGC
>DATHPX010000003.1:0-11160 GCA_035483335.1 Caulobacteraceae bacterium
GCCGGAGTTGGCGGAAGCGGCGACCGCGTCGGCGGAGCCGCGCGGCGGCAACGGCGCGTCGCGGCGCAGCACCCGCGGCGGTCGCACCAACGGCGAGGCGCGCGAGCGCGCCGCGGCGCCGCGCGCACCCTGGGCCGGAACCCCGCGCAACGCCGCCTGCCCGTGCGGCTCAGGCAAGAAGTTCAAGCACTGCCACGGCGCTCTGGTGTAGAGCGCTACAGCGCCGTTCGAACGCTGAACAACTCGGGGAAGAACGAAGCGGAGAGGGCGCGGCTGAGATAGGTCGCCCCTGACGAGCCGCCGGTGCCGGACTTGAAACCGATGATCCGCTCCACCGTCTTGAGGTGGGCGAAGCGCCACTGCTGGAAACGGAACTCCAGGTCGACGAGCTTCTCCGCCAGCTCGTAGAGGTCCCAGTGGCGCTCCGGGTCCAGGTAGACCGCGCGCCAGGCGGCCTCCACGGAGGGATCGGGCTGGTGCGGGATGCGCCAGTCGCGGTCGATCAGCTCCGGCGCGATGGCGAAGCCGCGTTGCGCGAGAAGGCGCAGGCACTCGTCATATAGGCTGGGTTCGGCAAGGGCCTGGGCCAGGGCGACGTGGTTCGTCTCGCCCTCGTGCAGGCGGACATGCGCGGCGTCCTTGGCTCCCATCAGAAACTCCAGCATCCGGTACTGGTGCGATTGGAAGCCGGAGCTCTGTCCCAGGTGAGGCCGGATCGCGGCGTATTCCGTGGGCGTCATAGTCGCCAGGACATCCCATGACTGGATCAGCTGGCCCTGGATGCGGGATACGCGGGCGATCATCTTGAACGCCGGGCCGAGGTCGTCGCGGGCGATGTGGGCGCGCGCGCCCTGCAACTCGTGAATCGAGAGCTTCAGCCAGAGTTCGGAAGCCTGGTGGATGATGATGAACAGCAGTTCGTCGTGCTCGCCCGAGAGGGGGTGCTGGGCGCCTAGCAGTTCATCGAGAGCGAGATAATCGCTGTAGCTCAGGCCCCGCCGCACCGTCTCACTCGTCATCTATCCGCCTCCTTCGGGAGTTGAACCTGTGGGGCTTCGGCTCGGAAGTCGACCCTCCGATTCCGTGTTGAGCAAATCGGCGCAGACGGTTCATGGAAGCCAGATCATGTTGGAATTATAAATAATTGTCACGTCGAGTTTTTCGGTGATTATTGTCAACTGGTAATCGATAGCTCTCGCACCCGGGTTGACTTTCTTCAGCGCCATAGCGCTCATAAGCTGAACAAGCGAAGCGCTTGATTGTTATTCGGAGTAGTGCACTTGCTCAGAAAGGTGCAACTCTCAACCGGTTTCGAACGTGCGGCCGCGGGCCCGCCGTTACAAACACCACTCCTCGGGTCTTCACTCGTGGCCCCTCCGGTCTTCGACCCGCACGGGCGGCGGTCCGATCCGGTGAAGCGCCTGGAGAGGCGTGCGGTCTGGATCACCGGCGTCGGCCTCTCCGTGTGGATCGCGTGCGGGCTCGTCATCCAGTTGGGGATCCCGCTCCACCGGATCACCTCCTGATCGAGCGGTTCTGCGGGCGCGCGTGGCGCGCCGGCGCTGTCGCCCCACCTCGCTCATCCGGAAACGCGCCGGGGGTTCCGGTGAGCGAACTACGGGGTTAGAAGGCGCCCCAAACGAAGGCGCCGTATGCCAGACGATCAGTCAACTTCGCCCTTGAGCGAGGTCTCCCTCACCCAATTGCTTGAACTTTTTGGGAAGGCGCTGGCGCGGATCGCGCCCAACCACCCGCCGCCCGGCCCCGCCGAGCGCGAGTTCGTCGCCCACGTCCTCGAGGACTATCGCCGTTCCGAGCTCCCCGACGTCACGGCGCAGGACATGGCTGCGGCCCTGGTCGCTTTCTGGCGGCTGGGCGAGCAGACCGGCTCCGAGGAGACGGCGGTGCGCCTCGTGCGGGCGCGAGGCGCCGACGGCCGCGACCTGAGGGCCGACCTGCTGGAAATCGTCCAGCCCGACGCGCCCTTCCTCGTCGACAGCGTGATGGGCGAGCTGAGCGAGCGCGGCGTGGAGATCCACGCAATGTTCCACCCCCTGGCCGGCCAGGGCGAAGCGCGCCGCTCGATGATCCAGGTCTGGCTGGCCCCCGTAGGCGAGGAGCGCCGCGAAGACCTGATTGATGGCGTGCGCGAGACCCTGACCGATGTCCACACGGCGGTGGCCGACCTTCCGGCCATGCTCGCCCTGCTGGCCAGGTGCATCGGCGAACTGATCCGCGCCGCGCCGGGAGATCCCGCGGACCTGGCCGAAGACATCGCCTTCCTGCGATGGCTGGACGACGGCCAGTTCGTGTTCCTGGGCGCGCGGCCCTACGTCTATCCGCGCACAAGCGACGGCGGCTACGCCGCGGAGGAGCCAAGCTACGATCCCGCTTTGGGTCTGGGGCTGCTGCGCGACGCCACCCGCGTAGTGCTGCGGCGCGACGCGGAGCCCGCAGTGCTCTCGCTCGCCCTGCGCGAAGGCCTGGCCCATGCCGACCCGCTGGTCGTCGCCAAGTCCAACATGCGCTCACGCGTGCACCGGCGCTCGCAGCTCGACTACATCGGCGTGCGCCACTATGGCCCGGACGGGCGCCCCTCGGGCGAGGTGCGCTTCGTGGGCCTGTTCACCGCCGAGGCCTACGACCGGGCGGCGCGCGACACGCCGATCCTGCGGGCGAAGGTGAACGAGGTGATCGAGGCGGCGGGCTTTCTGCCGGCCAGCCACAACGCCATGCGCCTGGCGCACATACTGGAAAGCTTCCCGCGCGATGAGCTCTTCCAGGTCAGCGCCGAAGAACTGCTGCCGATCGCCAGGGATATCCTGCACCTGTCGGATCGGCCGAGGGTGAAGCTGTTCCTTCGGCGCGACCCCTTCGACCGCTTCATCTCGATCCTGCTTTACGCCCCCCGCGAGCGCTATGACGAGCGCCTGCGCCGGCGCGCGGAAGACATCCTGCAGCAGGCCTTTGAGGGCGAGGTCGTCTCGTCCTTCCCGAGCTATGGCGACTCGCCTCTGGCGCGCGTGCACTACGTGCTGCGCGTCACGCCTGGCGCTCATCCGGAGCCCGAGCTGGACGTCCTCGAGACGGAAATCGCGCTCGCGGCGCGGACCTGGGAGGACGAGTTCGAAGCGGCGGTGCGCGCCGATACGGTCATCGATCGCGACGAGACGGCGCGCATCCTGCAGAACTGGACCCACGCCTTCCCGATCGGCTACCGCGACCGATATCCGGGAGCCGAGGGGCTGGCGGACCTCCGGATCGCCCGGGGACTGGACGGCGACGGCGCCGTGGCCGTGCGGGCGTTCCGCAATCCCAGCGACTCGCCGCTGCGCTTCCGGTTCAAGCTGTATCGCCGCGGCGAAGAGGCCGCCTATCTGGCCGCCGTCCTGCCGATCCTGGCGAACATGGGCCTGTCGGCGCTGTCGGAGGAGGGTTTCTGCGCGACGCCGGCCTCCGGCCAGCGGGCATGGATCCACGAATTCGTGGTGGAGGACGCCAACGGCGATCGGCTGGCGTTCGCCAATGTACAGGCGCCATTCGAGGCCGCATTCCAGGCGGTGTGGGACGGCCGCACCGAGAGCGACGGCTTCAACCGCCTGGTGCTCGAGCTGGGCGCGCCGTGGCGCGAGGCGGCTCTGATCCGCTCCCTGGCCCGCTATCGACAGCAAACCGGCGTGGACCCCAGCCAGGCGGTGCAGGAGCGCGCCCTGGCCCTGCATCCGGAGGTCGCGCGCCTGATCCTGCGCCTGTTCGCCGTCCGGTTCGACCCGGCGACAAAGGCCACCCGCGCCGAACGCGTGCGCGAAGCGGCGGCCCTGGGCGAGCTGATCGAGGACGCGCTGCAGGCGGTGGAGAGCCTGGACCACGACCGCGCCCTTCGCCGCCTGGCCGCCCTCGTGCAGGCGATCACCCGCACCAACTTCTATCAGACGGGGGCAGATGGGTCGGACAAACCCTACATCTCCTTCAAGATCGCCAGCCGCGAGCTGGCCGACCTGCCTGCGCCCCGGCCCTTCCGCGAGATCTTCGTCGGCAGCCCCGTCGTCGAAGGCGTGCACCTGCGCTTTGGACCTGTGGCGCGGGGCGGCCTCAGATGGTCGGACCGGCGCGACGATTTCCGCACCGAGGTCCTGGGGCTGGTGAAAGCCCAGCAGGTGAAGAACGCGGTGATCGTGCCCGTGGGCTCCAAGGGCGGCTTCTATCCCAAGCGCCTGCCGCGCGGCGCCTCGCCTGAGGCCGTGCGCGAGGAGGCGGTGCGGGCCTACAAGACCTTCCTTTGCGGCCTGCTCGACCTGACCGACAATATCGACGCGGCAGGCAAGGTCGTTCATCCGCCAGGCGTCGTAATCCACGACGCCGACGATCCCTATCTCGTGGTGGCGGCGGACAAGGGCACGGCGACGTTCTCTGACATCGCCAACGGCGTGGCGCGCGACTACGGGTTCTGGCTCGACGACGCCTTCGCTTCGGGCGGGTCGCACGGCTATGACCACAAGGCGATCGCCATAACCGCTCGCGGCGCCTGGGAGTCGGTGAAGCGCCACTTCCGCGAGATGGGCAAGGACATCCAGACCCAGCCCACCACGGTCATCGGCGTGGGCGACATGTCGGGCGACGTCTTTGGCAACGGCATGCTGCTGTCGCGCTGCCTCAAGCTGGTGGCCGCCTTCGACCACCGCCACATCTTCATCGACCCGACCCCGGATCCCGAGGCGAGCTTCGCCGAGCGCCAGCGGCTGTTCGACCTGCCCGCCTCCACCTGGGACAGTTATGACCGTTCGGCGATCTCGCCGGGTGGCGGGGTCTGGCCCCGCACGCTCAAATCGATCCCTCTCAGCCCCGAGGCGCGGGCCCTGCTCGACATCAAGGCCGAGGCCGTCTCGCCCGCCGAACTCATCAGCGCCATCCTCAGGGCGCGGGCGGAGTTGCTCTACCTCGGCGGCATCGGCACCTATGTGAAGGCGAGCACCGAATCTAATCTGGATGTCGGCGACAAGACCAACGATGCGGTCCGCATCAATGGGCGCGACCTGAGGTGCAAGGTGGTGGGGGAGGGGGCCAACCTTGGCCTCACCCAGGCGGGCCGGATCGAATACGCCCTGACTGGTGGGCGGATCGACACCGACGCGATCGATAACTCAGCCGGCGTCGACACCTCCGACCACGAGGTGAACATCAAGATCCTGCTGGGCATGGCCGAGCGGGCCGGACAGCTGACGCCCGACGACCGCGATCCCCTGCTGGCCTCGATGACCGACGACGTGGCCGTGCACGTTTTGGCGCACAACTACGACCAGACCCTCGCACTGAGCCTGCTGGAGGCGGAAGGGACGAGCGAGGTGGCGTCGGCCGAACAGTTCATGGCCGATCTGGAGGCTCGCGGGCGGCTGGACCGGGCCCTGGAGGGCCTGCCGACCGCCCACGTCCTGAGTGAGCGCGCCAAGGGCGGCCGTGGCCTGACCCGGCCGGAGCTGTCGGTCCTGCTGGCCTACGGCAAGCTGGAGCTATCGGACGAGATCGTCGCCTCCGAGGCGCCGGACGATCCTTGGTTCCTATCCACGCTCGAGGGCTATTTTCCCGCCGCGCTCAAGCGGTTCGACCCGGAGATGCGCGCCCACCGGCTGCGGCGCGAGATCATCGCCACGGTGCTGGACAACGACATCGTCAACACGTGCGGGTTCACCTTCGCCGACCGGTTGAGGACGGCGACGGGGTGCGACACCACCGCGCTCGTCGCCGCTTTCGCCGCGGCGCGCGAGACCCTACGGTGCTCAGAGCCTTGGCGGGAGGTCGGGGCCCTCGACGGCCAGGTCCCCGCCGCCGCCCAGACGGCCCTGTTCCAGGAACTGGTGTACGTGCTGCGCGGCCAGACCTACTGGCTCGCCCGCCGCGCCGCCCGGGAGGGCGCGCAGGTCCAGGGCCTGATCGAGACCTATCGGCCGGCGGTGGATGTGCTGAAGACCCTCATCCCGGCCTGCCTGTCGAGCTTCGAGGCCAAGGCCGCGGTGCGACGCGCGTCGGCCTGGATCAAGATGGGGGCGCCGCGAACCCTGGCCCATTCCATTGGCCTGATGCGCACCTTGATCCCCTCGACCACCGTCACCGACCTCGCGGCGGCCCAGGACTGGCCGGTGGCCAACACGGCCTTCGTCTATCACCGCGTCGGCGGTCTGTTCGGCTTCGACAAGCTGCGCGCGGCCGCCGCAGCGCGAGGCGCCGCCGACAGCTTCGAGCGCCTGGCGGTGCGCCGCCTGGTGCACGACCTGCATAGCGAGCAGGCGGACCTCGCACGCTCGATCATGCGCTTCGCCGGCCATCCTTCAGCCGATCCGCAGAAGGACCTCGAAGCCGTCGCCGCCTGGGCCGGCGACCATGGCGCGCCGGTCAAGGCGGCGCGCCGGACGATCGAGGAGATCGAGCGCTCCGGCGGCCCGTGGAGCTTCGCCAAGCTTACGATCGCCAACGCGGCCCTGCGGGATCTCGCGGAGGCGTAGGGAGCGGCCTGCGGAGCGGGGGCGTGGCTTCCCCCCCGTCCGGCCTTCGGCCGTCCACCTCCCCCATCAAGGGGGAGGAGAGCATTGATTTTGAAGATAAAGCGCTCTCCTTCCCCTCCCGGGGAAGGTGGATGACCGCCGCAGGCGGTCAGACGGATGGGAAAGGCCGCCGTCCGGCTCTTTCAGTGCCTGAACACGCGAATTCCCGTGAAGGCCATGGCGATCCCGGCCTCGTCGGCCGCGGCGATCACTTCCTCGTCTCGGATTGAGCCGCCTGGCTGGATGACGCTCGTGGCGCCCGCCTCGACCGCCTGTAGTAGGCCGTCGGCAAAGGGGAAGAAGGCGTCGGAGGCGCAGGCCGAGCCCTTGGCCAGGGACTGAGGCAGCCCGGCGGATTCCGCCGCCTCGGCCGCGCGCAGGGCTGCGATGCGGGCCGAGTCGCGCCGGTTCATCTGCCCGGCGCCCACGCCCGCGGTCTGACCGTCCTTGGCGAAGACGATGGCGTTGGACTTCACGTGCTTGGCCACGGTGAAGGCGAACAGCATGTCGGCCACCTCCGTCGGCGTTGGCGCCCGCTTGGTGACGATCTTGAGGTCCTGCGCGGTGATGCGCACGGCGTCGCGCGACTGGACGAGGAAGCCTCCGGCGACCGAGCGGAAGGTCTCGCCGGCGGCGTGGGCGTCGGGAAGGGCGCCGGTGAGCAGAAGGCGAAGGTTCCTGCGCGAGGCGAACACCTTGAGCGCCGCCTCGTCCGCATCGGGCGCGATCACCACCTCGGTGAACACCTTGACGATCTCCTCGGCCGCTGCGCCGTCGAGCGGCCGGTTGACGGCGACGATCCCGCCGAAGGCCGAGACCGGGTCGGTCTGGAGCGCGCGGCGGTAGGCTTCGGTCAGATTGGCGCCGAGGGCCACGCCGGAGGGATTGGCGTGCTTGATGATCGCCACGGCGGCGCGGTCGGCCGCATCGAACTCGGCGACCAGCTCGATCGCCGCGTCGGTGTCGGCGATGTTGTTGTAGCTGAGCTCGCGGCCCTGGACCTGACGGGCGGTGGCGACGCCGGCACGGGGGTTGGGGAAGACGTAGAGCGCCGCGGCCTGGTGCGGGTTTTCGCCGTAACGCATGGCCTGCTTCAACTCGCCGGCGATCGCCTTGCGCGCCGGCCACTCTCCGGGCGCCGTCTCGGCCGCGAACCAGGCGGAGATCGCCGAGTCGTAGGCCGCCGTCCGCGCGAAGGCCCGCGCGGCCAGCTTGCGGCGCAGGCCAAGGCTCGTGGCGCCGTCGGCCTCCAGGGCGGCGAGCACCTCGGCGAGGTCCTGGGGCGCCGTGCACACTGCGACGTGGGCGTGGTTCTTGGCCGCCGAGCGGATCATCGCCGGGCCGCCGATGTCGATGTTCTCGACGCAGGTGTCGAACGGCGCGGCGGAAGCCACGGTCGCCTCGAACGGGTAGAGGTTGACGTAGAGCAGATCGATTGGGGCGATGTCGTGCTCGACCATGGCCGCGGCGTGGGCCGGGGCGTTGCGCACGCCGAGCAGGCCGCCATGGACCTTGGGGTGCAGGGTCTTCACCCGGCCATCCATCATCTCGGGAAAGCCCGTGAGCTCAGAGATGTCGGCCGCCTTCAGGCCGGCGCCGATGAGGGCGCTGCGGGTGCCTCCGGTGGAGACGATCTCGACGCCGAGGCTCGCAAGCTTGTGGCCCGCCTCGACGAGGCCGGTCTTGTCGGACACCGAGACGAGGGCGCGACGGACGGGAACGAGGTCCGGAGCGGGCGGAAAGGCGGGCGCGTCCATGGCGGACTCCTTGGTCTGGAGGCTTTTGGGAAGGCCCAGGCGCGCGGCGCATCGGACGGCAGTCGCCCCGCCGCGCTCCCCGGTGGTGACCCACCTCGCATCGCCAGTCACGCAGCGCCGCAAGGATAGGGACATGGGCGCGCGCGATCAACGCGGCAGGGGCGTCGCGACGCCGGCGCGGCCTCAGGCGCGACGCATCCGGGCGACAAAAAAGCCGTCGGCGCCGCCCTCCAGGTGATGGGGCAGGATGCGCAGCCAGCCTTCAGGCGCCAGGCTCGCCGGCGGCGTGCCGGCTTCGCCCGAGACGGCCGGGTCGAGGGTGAACTCGGGACTGGCGGCGAGGAAGGCGCGGACCTGGGCCTCGCCCTCTTCCGGCTCCAGAGAGCAGACGCTGTAGACGAGGCGCCCGCCAGGGCGCACGCGGCGCGTCGACGAGGCGAGCAGGCGGGTCTGCAGCGCTGCGAGGGCTGCAATATCGCCCGGGCGGGCGTTCCAGAGCGCATCCGGGTGGCGTCGGAAGGTCCCGCTCGAGGAGCAGGGCGCGTCGAGCAGAACCGCGTCGAACTGGCGCTCGTCGTTCCAGTCGGCCGCGTCCGCGACCACCGTCTCCGCCGTGAGGCCGGTGCGCTCCAGGCCCGCCGTCACGCGGCGCAGCCTCCCGACCGACTTGTCCAGGGCCGTGACGCGGGCGCCGGCGGCGGCCAGCTGCAAAGTCTTGCCGCCCGGCGCAGCACAGAGATCGAGCGCCGTCTCGTCCGGCCGCGCTGAGAGGAGCCTTGCGGGAATTGCTGCGGCCGCGTCCTGCACCCACCAGCGTCCCTCCGCATACCCGGGCCAGTCGGCCACGTCGCCACGTCGGCGCACGCGCAGCGAACCGCCAGGCAGGGCCTCGGCCTCGAGGAGGGTTGCGAGCGCCCCGTCTGCTTCGTCGCGGACACTGAGATCAGTCGCCGGCTCCAACGCGATCTGCCGGGCGACCGCCAGCGCATCGGACTCGCCATAGGCCGCCGTCCACCTCGCGAGCAGCCAGGGCGGGGCGAGGTTCCTCGGATCGTCCGGCGGTGGGCCGTCGCGTACGGCGCCGCGCATCACTGCGTTGACAAGTCCCCGCAAGGGCTGGGGCGCCAGGGCGACGGTGGTGTCCACCGCGGCGAAGTCGGGCGTGTCGAGCCAGAACGCCTGGGCGAGGCCGATCCGCAGCAGGTCGCGCACCGGCTCGGGCGGCTCCTTGCGCAAGCGGGTGTCGAGGACGCGGTCGATCGGCCCCAGGTGACGCAGGGCCGCCATCGCCACGGCGCGGGCGAAGGCGCGGTCCAGGGGCGTCATGGCGAGAATGGCCGGCGTGGAGAGGGCGTCGTCCAGCCCGCCGCGGCGGGCGAGCGCGGCCTGGACGAGGCGAAGCGCGGCGAAGCGGGGGTTGGCGGAGGCGGCCTTGTCCATTACCGCCGCATCCCTGCGCCCGACCGCCGCCATTTCGCAAGCGCCGGCCGTTTGCGGCCGCCGGGTTGGCGGGCCATATCGCGGCCATGAGCCAGGATGTTCCGCCCAACGCCGCGCCGGGCAAGGTGCTCACGCCGGCAGCGCGACGGGCGCTCGAGGAGGCCGCGCAGAGGCGCGAGGCCGAGGCGCGCGCCGCGGGCCTGCCGCCCGAGCAAGGCGGCCCGGCCGGCCCCGAACCCACGCGGTTTGGCGACTGGGAGCGCAAGGGCGTCGCCGTCGACTTCTGACCCCGCCTCGGCTAGGCGTGCAGGGGGATGGGACCGGCCGACTTCGCCATCAACTTCTTCGTCGCGCTGTTCGCGCTGATCGATCCGATCGGCAATGTGCCTCTGTTCGCGGCGGCGACGGCGGGGACGACCCGATCCGGCCGGCGGCTGACCGCGATCTACATCGCCATCTTCGCCTTCGCTTTCCTCACCTTCTTCTTCGCGTCGGGACTGGCCCTGCTGAGGTTCTTCGGCATCTCCATGCCGGCGTTCCGCATCGCTGGCGGGATCCTGCTGCTCCTGCTTGGCCTCGACATGGCCCGCGGAGACCTGCTCCACACCGTCGCCGACTCCGAACGGGAGGCGGCTGAGCTCTCGACCCAGGCGCGCGCCCTGGCTCAGTTCGAACGGCTCATCGTGCCCTTCGGCATGCCCCTGCTGATCGGGCCGGGCGCCATTTCCTCGGTAGTGATCTATGCCGAAGAGGCGCGGGCCTTCGGGCCAACGGGCTGGGCGCTGGGCATGGCGGTGATCGGAGCCATCTCCGTGATGATCGTCGCCGCCTTCTGGTTCACCGACCTGATCTCGCGCGCCCTAGGGCGCGTGGGCGCGGCCGTCGTGATCCGCGTGTTGGGGCTCATTCTTTGCGCCATGGCCGTGCAATTCATGCTCATCGGCCTTCGGGACGCGACCGTGAACCTGGTCCGGCGAGACACCGCCGCGCCCTACCAGAGCGATCGGCGACACACTGCCGCGGGACTCCTCGCTCCGGCGCCCCGCGGGGCGCCGCCGATACATTGAGGATATTGGGGGAACCCAGGATGGTTTCCCGCGCATTGCAACAGCTATTCTGCCGGAAGGCTCCTTTGTGAGACGGTGGCGCATTGAATGGCTCGGGGATCGGGTGTAGGGCGCGCGCCGATCGCCGGAAGCGGAGTCGAGAGGGCGGGCCCGCTTGAACCGGCTGGAGAAGCACATTTGGATGCGCCTTTAGCGGCTGCGCCACGCCAGGACGCCGAAGCGGCCTCCCCCGGCGGCCTCGAACCCTGTCCCGACGAGCTCCTGGTCGATACGCGGCGGCAGCCGGCGCGCCGGCGCGGTTTCGCGGCCCTCTCGATTGGCGCCGTGGGCGTGGTGTTCGGCGACATCGGCACCAGTCCG
>DATHPX010000004.1:0-11920 GCA_035483335.1 Caulobacteraceae bacterium
CCTCCATTTTCCTCGCGACCGCCTGCACCCTCGCCCTCAGCGCAGCGAGCGCCGTGGCGCAGGTCGATCAGGCGCAAGCCGGTCAGGCACAGGCCATTCAGCCGCAGACTGCTCAGTCACAGGCCGTCGCGAACCCGAACAACACCTCACCCTACGGTCAGGCGATGGGAGACAACCAGGTGTTGGCGCATCTGGTGATCAACCAGCTCGAGGCGCGGCTGGGAGACGGCGGCGCCGACCTTCGGTGGGAAACCGAGGGCTGGATCGGCACGGACGATTGGAAGTTTTGGGTGAGAGATGAAGGTGAGCGGTTGAGCGAGGGGCGGGTCGAAGACGGGCAGTTGGAGGCCTTCATAGCCAAGCCGGTTTCGACCTACTGGAACGTGCTTGTGGGCGGCCGCTACGACCTGGATTCCGGACCAGGACGGGGTTGGGCCGCCGTTGGAGTCGAGGGTCTCGCGCCCCGATTCTTCAACGTCAGCGCGACGGCCTATGCCGGGCCGAGAGGCCTGGCTGGCAAATTGGAGGCTTACTACGACCAGTTGTTGACGAACCGCCTGATCCTGCAGCCCGAGGCTGAGGCGGACTTCTACAGCCAGGACGATCCCGCCCGGAAGGTCGGCTCAGGGCTCTCCGACATCGATGCGGGCATCAGGCTCCGCTATGAGATCACCCGGAAGATCGCGCCGTACATCGGCGTCGCCTGGCAGCCGGTGTTCGGCCGCACCGCCGACTTCGCCCGCGCGGCCGGCGAGAACACCGGCAGCGCCGTTCGCTTCGCCGTCGGAGTGACGAGCTGGTTCTAGACCCTCTCTCGCACCGGGTGGATCGGCCCGGCGCCCTAGAGTTTTGATCTGGCGCGCTTTCGTGCACAGAACCCATTCCCGTACCGCCTGAAAGCGTCTTGGCTAGAGCGAGGAACCCGCCCGCGCGTCCTGTCGCAGGATCCGCCCCTTGCCGCCGGGTCAACGCGCCCTAACTCCAGATCAGGAGAACAGGCCATGGCATCACCCTTCGACGGTCTGGAGGTCGAGAAGCAGCTGCGTCCCGCCTCCCGGGACTTCGACTTCAATCTCGACCAGCTGTTGGACTCGGTCGTCGTCTTGCATTCGCGCGTTCCCGAGGACGCCTTCACCGCCAACACGCTGGGAACCGAACGGCTGGGCAATGGTGTGGTCATCGGCCCGGATGGCCTCGTCCTCACCATCGGCTATCTCATTACTGAGGCCGAGGAAGTGACCCTCCTCGCCAACGACGAGCGCGCCATTCCCGCCCATGTGCTCGGAGTCGACCAGGTCACGGGTTTCGGCCTCGTGCATGCCCTCGAACCGATCGGGTTGCCCGCCTTGCCGCTGGGCGACTCCCGCAAAATCGACAGCGACGCGCCCATCGTGCTGGCCGGCGGCGGCGGTGTCCCGCACGCGATCGCCGGGCGGTTGCTCGCGCGGGCGCCATTCGCCGGCTACTGGGAATATCTACTGGACGAGGCGTTGTTCACGGCCCCCGGCCACCCTCACTGGAGCGGAGCGGCGCTGATCGCGCCCTCGGGATCGCTGATTGGCGTGGGATCGCTCCAGATGGCCCAGCAGGCGCGCGGCGGTAAACCTACACTCATCAACATGTGCGTGCCGATCGAACTCCTGCCGCCGATCCTCGACGACCTCTCGCAGGGCCGTGCGGCCCATGCGCCCAGGCCATGGCTCGGCGCCTTCGCCCAGGATGCGGGGGCGGGCGTCCTTATCCTCGACACCGCGTCCGGCGGGCCGGCTGCTCGCGCGGAGATCCGGGCGGGGGACGTCATTCTCGCGATCGCGGGCGATCCCGTCATGGGGCTGGCGGACTTCTACAAGAAGCTCTGGGCTCTGGGACCGGCGGGTGTCATCGCGCCGCTTCGGCTCAAGCGGGAGAACGACATCTTCGAGGTTGAGGTCCGAACCGTCGACCGAGCCTCTCGCCTCAGGCGCCGTCGCCTGAACTGACGGCGATCGAGATTCGCCCTCGGTGATAGCCTCGGCGGCGACGCCGCCCTTGCTAGTGACCGAAACAAGCTAGAGTATTGAGCCCCAGGGGGAGGCGTTGGGGCATGGGCGCGCCAAGGGCGGCAGCAATTTTCTGCATCGGGGCGGGCCTGGCCGTGCTCGGCCTCGCCCCCGTCGCGGCGGCTGATCGGTCGCCGAGCGAGGCGGCGCGCCTCGAGGCTATGGCAGGGCCGCGGGGCGAGGCCGAGTACCACATCGGCCCGCTCGACAAGCTGGACATCACCGTCTTCGAAGTCTCGGATCTCTCGGTCCGAAAGCTCCAGGTGGACGCCTCGGGACGGATCATCTTTCCGCTGATCGGCGAAGTGATTGCGACGGGAAAAACCACGACGGAGCTTGCCAACGAGATCGCCGCACGCCTGGGCGAGAAATACCTGCAGTCGCCTCAGGTCTCGGTGACCGTGGAGGAATCACTCAGCCGCAAGGTGACCGTGGAAGGCGCTGTCAACGAGGCCGGCGTTTTCGAGCTGAAGGGGCGTACGAGCCTTCTGGAGGCGGTCGCCCGCGCCAAGGGCGTGTCCAAGGGCGCTAATCTGCACCGAGTGAGCATCATCCGCATCGTTGACGGCGCGCCCCACGCCGCCACCTTCGATCTTGCGGCGATCGGCATGGGCAGGGCCCCCAATCCCGAGGTGGTCGGAGATGATGTCGTCATCGTCGATTCCTCACGGGCGAAGTCGTTCTGGAACGGCCTCGTGCAGGCCCTGCCGGCCCTCTACCTGCTCAACTTCCTCTAGGGCGCGGGCGATGACGGACCCCGATCCCGCATGAACGCGCCTTCGCTCCCGCGTGAGCTTCGCCCAGGGACACAAGAGCCCGCGACCGTGGCGCGAAGCGTCCAGGACGGCGTCGCGTCGCCGAATTGGGAGACGCTCGGCGAGGCTCCCGATCTCGCCACTGTCGCCGCGCAGGCCTGGCGCTTCCTTTCCAGGCGATGGTCTGTCCTCGCCGCAGCCACGGCCGCGGGACTCGCCCTTGGCGCGGTCGTCACCCTGCTCATGCCGCCGAGCTATACAGCGGGCGCGAGCCTGCAGATCGATCGCCAGGCCGAGCGCGTGATCAACGCCGAGGATCAGACCCCGGTCGACAACATGGGCGAGGAATTCTTCCAGACGCAGTACGGTTTGCTGCGCAGTCGCTCTCTGGCCGAACGGGTGGCGGACAGCCTCGGCCTTGCCCAGGACGACGCCTTCCGCAGTCTCATGACCCGAAAGCCCCGCGGGTACGTCTGGGCCTCGGGCGCGTCTGGAGAGCGTCGAGCCAAGATTATCCGGCTGCTGCAGACCCATCTGAAAATTTCGCCCGTGCGCGGTTCGCGCCTCGTATCCGTGGACTTCACCAGCCCCGATCCGATTGTCGCGGCGCGCATCGCCAACAGCTTCGCCGAGAACTTCATCGCTGCCGCCCTCGAGCGGCGCTT
This sequence comes from Caulobacteraceae bacterium, assembly GCA_035483335.1. GTDB lineage: Bacteria > Pseudomonadota > Alphaproteobacteria > Caulobacterales > Caulobacteraceae > Acaudatibacter. The sequence goes on from DATHPX010000004.1 coordinate 3,460, forward strand.
CGAGGCCTCCTCCTATGCGCGCGACTTCCTCGAAAAGCGTCTGGCCGAGGTAAAGGCGCGCCTGGAAGCAAGCGAACGCGACCTCGTCGCCTATGCGGCGAGCCAGCAGATCATCCAGCTGCCGAACGTCGGCCCCTCCGCGACGCCCGACAGCGGGCCCTCGCTTCCAGCGGCGAACCTCCAGGCCTTCAACAGCGCCCTGGCGGCGGCCAGGACCGACCGGATCAAGACCGAACAGAAGTGGCGGGAGGCGCAGGCCTCGAACGGCGTGGGGCTGTCCGACATCCTGCAGAGTCCGACCTTTCAGGTGCTCAGCCAGGACCATGCAAAGCTCGCGGCTCAATATCAGGACCGGCTTCGCACCTTCAAACCCGACTACCCGGAGATGGTCGCGCTCAAGGCGCAGGTCGACGAGACCCAACGACAGATGGAGCTCGAGGCGAACAACATCCGCCAGTCCTTGAAAGCCCAGTACGACACCGCGCTCGCCAACGAGGCGGCCCTCTCCGCCCAGGTCGCCTCGCTGAAGGCGGCGGTGCTCGACCTCCGTGGACGGAGCATCCGCTACAACATCCTGCAGCGCGAGGTCGACACCAACCGGACGCTCTATGACGGCCTGTTGCAGCGCTACAAGGAAGTGGGCGTCGCCGGCGGCGCGTCGGCCAACAACGTCTCCATCGTCGACCGCGCCGAGGCGCCCCTGCGTCCATCAGCGCCACGCCCGCTGTTCAATCTCCTGCTCGGCGCGGTGGCCGGGCTCTCGATTGGCGTCGGACTGGCGTTCCTGACCGATGGGCTGGACCAGGCGGTCCGCAGCGGAGCGGACCTTGAGGAGACGCTCGGCCTGCCGCTGCTGGGCGCGGCGCCTGCCCTTCGCCGAGGCGTGCGGGCCGCGCAGGCCCTCGGCGAGCCTCGCTCTCTGCTGGCCGAATCCTTCCAGGCGGTGCGCTCGGCCCTGCAGTTCTCGACACCGGATGGTTTTCCCAAGAGCCTCCTGGTGACCAGCCCATGGCCAGGAACAGGGAAGACGACCACGGCCTTCGCCCTCGCGCAGTTCGTGGCGCGCCTGGGCTTTCGCGTCCTGCTCGTCGAGGCCGATCTACGCCACCCAAGCCTCGAAGAGTTCGTGACGCACGACCGCAGGTTCGGCCTGACAACGGTGCTCACCGGCGCTGCGACGCTGCAGGACGTCGTGCAGGCGACCCCACTGCCGACGCTCTTCCTCCTCGCCGCCGGTCCCCCAGCGCCATCTCCAGCGGAGCTGCTGGCGGGTCCGCGGCTCCCATCCCTGATCGCCGACGCACGGGCCAGCTTCGACGCCGTGGTGTTCGATGGGCCGCCAGTCATGGGCCTCGCGGACGCCCCGATCATCGGTGCGGCGGTCGAGGGTTCGATCCTCGTGGTCGACGCCGGACGGACGACCCAGAGGCAGGTCCGCTTGGCGATGCGCAGACTCGCGATGGCCGGCGCCCATGTGCTTGGGGCCGTCCTCAATCGCGCGAAGGCTGCGCCCGGCGAGCCGAGCTACGGGTACGGATTCACCTACGGCTACGGACGGGAAAGCGAGGAGTCTCGAGCGGTGGGCGCGATCGGGCGACTGACCAGGCTCGGCCGTCGTCTGCTCCCACGCCAGTGACCCCGCAGGCCCGAAGCGCGCCTCACCGCGTGCAGGCAGTCTCGGTCTGGCGGAGGCTCGTGATCTTCGCGACGGTCTTCGGCCTGGGTGTCCTTATCCTCAGGCAAGCGCACTTCGCAGGGCAAAGGGATGCCCCTCCCCGCTTCAGCGCCTCCGATCTCCTGGACGAGCACGCCCTTGCCGAGCTCGGTTTCCAGGCTGACCGTCGGGGCGATCGAGCACGCGCAAGCCGCCTCATCGGCCTCGCCGGCCGTTGGAGCTGGCGCGACCCTCGGGTCCAGTCCTGGCTGCTGCAGCGCGCCGTGGAGGCAGGCGACTGGACCGGCGCGATGGCGCACGCGGACGCCCTGCTGCGTACCGACCCCGAAGGCGCCCTGAGGCCAGCGGTCTTCCGGTTGCTCGATGTGATCGCCGCGGACGACACATCCCGCCCAGCCCTCATTGAGCGCCTTCGCTCCGCGCCCTGGTGGCGCGAGAGCTGGCTCGCCGATCTGGCGGGCGCCGCGGGCTCGCCAGGCGGCTCGGTCACCCCCGACCTGGCGCGCGCCGTCGTAATCGGTCTCGGATCGGGCGAGCGGCCTCTCTCAGCGGCGGAATATCAGCCCTACCTCGACATGCGACTTGCGCGGGGCGACTACGCCCAGGCGGAGCGTGACTGGCGCCTGCTCGCCCACCACCGCGATGCGGACGCACTTCTGCGCGACCCGACGTTCCAGACCCTGGGCGAGTCCGATCCCTTTGCATGGCGTGGCGTCTCGGGCGTGGGAGCCTCCATCGAGGCGGAGACGACAGTTGATGGGGGTCGCGCGCTACGCGTCGACTATGACGGTGCGTCTTCCCCCGTCCTGACCGGCCAACTCCTCGTCCTACCGCCGGGTCGCTACAGCTTCGTCTGGCGAGAGCGGATCCTCGGGCCGCCGCGCATCGTCTGGCGCCTCCGGTGCCTGGGTCCGGCGCCGCGGGTCCTCGCCCAGGGATCGCCCATCGACGACCAGAGCTGGCGCGTTCGCAGACTGGCGTTCGAGCCCACGAAGGATTGCCCCGCCCAGGAACTCGAACTTGTCCCCCAGCCAGGGGAGCGCCGGGACCAGGTCACGGCCTGGTTCGCGGGCCTGACGCTATCGCGCAGGTCCTGAACCGTTCACCGCAGCATCGTGCGGTACAGCAAGGCGGCCACGACGCTGGAGGACAAGGCGGCCGCCCTGGCCAGGAATATCCCGGCGTCCAACAGGCCAGCGTGGCGTTCCAGCCCACGCCGCATGACGTAAAGCTGATACTCGGAGAGAACGCTCGCGGGCCCCGCGCGCCGACGGGCGAAGTTGCGGCCGATTCTCACCTCCACCAGGTCCTGTGGAAGATTGGCGAAGATGGCGCCCATGGCGATCATCCTCAGCCAGAGGGCGTAGTCCTCCTTTCGGGGAACGTTCGGGTATCCGCCGGCGGCGAGGAAGGTTTCCTGGCGCATGAAGACGGTCATGTGATTCATCGGACTTCGCCAATTGGCGCGCCGGACGATCTCGCCGTGCGTGAGGGGCGTAAAGCGCCGGCGCCTTGCGCCGCCCTGCCCAACTTCGAGGATGGAGCCACCCAGGACATCCACGCCGGGATTGGCGGCGAGGAAGGCGACCTGCGCCGCAAACCGATCGGGTCGGTTCAGGTCGTCGGCGTCCATCCGCGCGATCCAGGGCGTACTTACCGCGTGCGCAGCACGATTGAGATTGTGGTGAAGGCCGCGCGGGCCCTTGTTCACCGTGAGCCGGTATCTCGGGTTCTGGAGAAGGCGCTCGACGACCCGCTCCGTGTCGGGTGACAGTAGGCCGTCCTGGCAGATGAGTATCTCGTCGGGCGGCAGTGTGGAGGACTCGACGCTGCGCGCGGCTTCCAGGAAGCCCTCGGGCGCATCTCCCGCCCACACTGGCAGCAGGCAGGTGAAAGCGAGGGGCGACACGCGGAAGTTCAGCGGGCGCCGCCGCCAGCGAGGAGCGTCCAACTCGTACGGCAGAGGATCTCGAGGTCAAGCGCCAGGGACATGTTCTTCAGGTAGAAGAGGTCGTGGGCGAGCTTGACCCTTGTTTCAGCGAGATCGGCGGCGGGTCCCGCGCGCACTTGGGCCCACCCAGTGATCCCCGGCCTCACGAGGTGGCGCAGAGCGTATTTTGGCTCCTGCCGCTCGAACGCCTCCGCGAGTCGCGTCCACTCTGGGCGCGGCCCGACCACGCTCATCTCTCCCCGCAAGACGTTGACCAACTGCGGGAGCTCGTCGATCCGCAGTCGCCGCAGGACGCGTCCGAAGGGCGTCACCCGCGCGTCGTGCGCGACTGTCGCGCGCGCCTCCGCAGACGTTGGCGCCTTGCGCATGGTGCGCAGCTTGGCCATGGCGAATACGCGCCCGCCAAGGCCGACACGCGGCTGGCAATAGAACACGGGCCAGCCCATCGTCAGTAGAACGCCCAGTGCGGCGAGGGCCGTGATCGGCACGGTCAGCGGAAGCGAGACCAGGACGATGGCGAGGTCGAGCGCTCTTTTTGCTGGCCGATAGACGCAGGCCCCGTCGCGGGGGATGTGGTCGACCTCGAAATGGTGGAGATCGCACGCGCCTCCCACCTCCTCGAGGAACACCGCGACATGCCGGACCCGCAGGTCTCGCATCATGACGCTCTGGAACAGCGGATCGGCGCTCGGCGCGCCGCCGGACCCGTCGGTGAGGAGCACCAGGTCGAGATCGTGCAGGTTGGGCGCCGGGGACTCAAGGCGAACGCAATCGAAGCGCGGATCACCGAAAATGGCGTGACACGGTCCGAGGACGCCGATCTGCAGTCGGACGATCCGGCCGCGCGCATAGATCGCGATGGCTCCGAGTAGAAGCGATATCGCGACGCCCTGGATCATCAGGGGGGCCGAGTAGTAGAAGCGCGCCACCACGATCAGCAGCGCCAGTCCTCCATGGAAGATCAGAACCAGGCCGCAGAGGGACGTCAGTCGCTGGTCCAGCCTACCCTGTAGACGCAGGGCTCCTACGGCAACGGCGAGGTTCACGAGGCAGATCATCGCCACGTGCGAAATGAATACTGGTTCAAGAGCAGGCGTCAGGTCGCCGCAGAGGGCGGTCAACGCATAGAGCGGCGGCAGGACCAGGAGACAGACTGCGCCAGCCCCCACGGCGAGGGTGGTTAGGTCGCGGCGCCGGCGGGCGCGCAGGGAGGCCCCAGGCGTCATCGCGGCCGCCGGAAACGTCCCGACCGCTCGTCGGCGCGCGCATGACTATCCATCCCCCGGGCCCCACCCGTTGTTTTCTATTTGCAGTGTCCCGGCCACCCGCCACACACCGAATTCACAAAGCCGGAGCACTGTAGACAAGCATGGATGATTGCATAATGCAACTATCAAATGCCCGACACTGTCGCGTGATGCTCGCCTCTCCGCTTGCGCTTCAGGCGAAGCCAGAGGTCATTCTACGGTGAAGCTTGATCTGCCGCTAGCCGGGAAAGAAGCCGTTTTTTCCGGGACTTACGCGAGCGCTTTGAGCCGCACGAGAACATCGCGCATTGCGACCCGCCAGTGGGGCGCAGGCTCGCCCAGCGCCGCCCAGGTTGCAGACTTGTCGAGGACGCTGAATCCCGGCCTGCGGGCCGGGGTCGGGTAGTCCGAAGTCGCGATTGGAAGGACCCGCGCCTGCCTGCCGACCATCTCCAGGGCGTAGGCTTCCTCGGCAATCGCCTGGGCGAAGTCATACCAGGAAGCAACGCCGGCGTCGGTGCAATGGAAGACGCCCGACGCGCCGGCCTTGGCCAGGCCCCACAACGTGTCTGCAAGGGTCGAGGCCGAGGTCGGCGTACCAATCTGATCGGCCACGACGCGCACCTCGTCGCGCTCGCCGAAGAGCCGCAGCATCGTCTTGAGGAAGTTCCCGCCCCACGGGGAGTAGACCCAGGCTGTGCGGACGATCAGGGCCCCTGGCGACACCTCCGCCACGGCCGTCTCTCCGGCGAGCTTCGAAGCCCCGTAAACGCCAAGCGGGGCGGTCGCATCGTCAGGTCGGTAGGCGCGGCTGGTCTGGCCGTCGAACACGAAATCTGTCGAGACATGGACGAATTTCGCTCCGGACTCGACCGCGGCGCGGGCAAGGATCGCCGCGCCGTCCCGGTTGACCCTGTACGCGATCTCAGCGTCGCTTTCAGCGCGGTCGACGGCCGTGTAGGCGGCGGCGTTGAAGACCCAATCGGGCCTGTGACGGGCGACGGCGGCCGCGACGGCCGATGTGTCGCAGATATCGAGTTCCTGCTCGCTCAGCGCGACAACCTCGCCATCCCCGGGAGCCCGCGCTTCCAGCTCATTGGCAAGCTGCCCGCCCGCCCCTGCAACCAGCACCCTCATGGAATTCCCCGACTAGGCTGACGGTGGGGTGAACCATAACCGCGGCCCGATCGTCCAGACTTGGCGTCCAGACCCGCAGTCAGAGTGTCTCGGTATGGGTCGGGCGCGAACCCGACGCCGCGTCGTCAGTGGGGTCTTCGCCACCCCGGATGTAGCGATCGAACTCCTCGCCGTAGCGCTGGGTGATCATCTGCTGATCGGCGGGCGGGGCCTGTTGCTTCAGGTCCACGTACCAGTCGTGCTCTTCCTCATAGACGTGGCGCTTCACGGCGCCTTCGAGGTGTTCGAGCTTGTCCAGATAGTCCTGGCACATCGGATCGAAGTGTTCGAGCGCCGCAAGCTGCAGTTTGGCCGCCACCTGCTGGGCGTAGGCCATCTCGGCGCTGGCGTGTTTGCCGATGCGGACGAGCGCCGGATAGACCACCGCCTCCTCGGCCATCGAATGGCCATTGAGGAGCACGCCAAGGTTTTTCTGGGCCTGGCGGCGCGAGGCGGCGTCGCCGGCCGCCCGGACCTCGGCGAAGGCCTGCTCGACCCATTCGTGGTGATCCAGGATCATCGACAGCCAGTCGCCGGCGCTTGCGACGGAACGCGCCTTCTGGTGCGCCTCGACCCGATTTTCTTCGCTTTCGGACGTCGTGACGGCGGAAATGACCTTGTCGAGAATGGACATGGCGTAGCTTCCTTCAGCGCAGGAGTGTGCAAGGGAAAGACTGTTGCGCAGGACGGGTTCCTGGCGCGCCGGCCGACTTTCGCGCGGCCCGCGCTGCGTCGACGAACCCGTCGCCCGGACGGATGGAGGACGGCCGATCGATGACCACGCGTGACTATGGGGTCCAGAGGCCGCCGCGCCAGCGGGCCTTGATCATCGGCGCCTGGGCGATGATCGTGCTGGCGGCGGCCGCCCTGGTCGTCGCCGACGTGGTCGACCGATCCACCCGCATGAGCGTGGCGCGGGAGTGGACGGCGTCCGGCCCACACTGCGCCCGCACGACGTCGACCGCCCTGCTCGCGGCGGACGAGGCCCCCGATCAGCTATCGGTGTTCCAGGGCGTGCGCTTCGCCCGCACGCACGGCGCGATCCGCTGCAACACCATCGGCTACAATGGTGGTCGCAGCGGCGAGGACTTCCCGGTGTGCCAGTTCGACCACCCGGGCGGCGTCGAAGTCACCACCTCCGGCGGACTGTACGACTTCCTTCTGAGCCCGATGAGCCCCGCGACCGTGCAGGTCCGACATGGAGTTCCCGACTGCGTCGTCGGCAGCACGGTGCAGATCCACTGACCCGCCGCCCCTACCGTTGCGACCCGCAAGCCATAGGCTAGGTTAGGTTTTTCGTACTGGGCGCGGGGGGCTGGCATGAGTCGTGGGACGGGGATGAAGACCGATCGACCCTGGCGGGCGTTTATCCTGCTCGCTGGCCTCGCCGCGCTCCTCTTCCCAGGCGCGGCGTTGGCGGCGTGGCCGCCGGAAACCGGCCTGGGACCGTGTCAGGTCGACAAGACGGCCAATGTCCCGGCGACGATGCGCGATGGGGTGGTTCTGCGCGCGGACATCTATCGTCCGAGAACGGACAAGCCGGTTCCGATCATCCTGATGCGCACCCAGTACGGCAAGGAATCCGCTCAGGTGCAGCCCGCCCGGTTCCAGACCCCGGAGTGGTTCGCCTCCCACTGCTACATCGTGGTGGTCCAGGACATCCGTGGCCAGGGCGCGTCGGACGGGGTGTTTTACGAATACGCCCACGACCGAGACGACGGCTATGACACCGTCGAGTGGGCGGCTCGCCTGCCGGGCTCCAACGGCAAGGTGGGGATGTACGGATCCTCCTATGTCGGGGCGACCCAGTGGCTGGCCGCCACCGCCGCACCTCCGCACCTGGCGGCCATCGTCCCGTCCAACACGGCCTCGGACTACTACGACGGCTGGACCTACGAAGATGGGGCGTTCCGTCTCGCCTTCATCGAGAACTGGATGACCGAGACAATCGCGGAGAGCTCGGCCGTCAACCGCAAGGACCAGGCGACCGCGACGCGCCTGAAGGAGGCGGGCCTCGATATCGCCCGCTGGATGCGCTTCACGCCTTATGATCGCCTGCCCTATCTCGATCCGGGCGGCAGCGTCGTCGCGCCCTACTTCTTCGACGCCCTCGCCCATCCCACCGACGACGCCTACTGGCGCGCCTTCAGCATCGAGCCGCGCTGGAACAAGGTCGCCGTGCCTGTGCTGGCCTTCGACGGTTGGTACGACGCCTTTCTCGACGGCTCGCTTCGGAACTTCAACGGCGTGCGCCAGAACGGCGCGAGCGAGCTGGCGCGCCAGAACCAGCGCATGGTCATCGGCCCCTGGGAACACCTGGGCTGGGGAAGGCCGGACAGCCTGGTGAGCCCGCGGCTGGGGGCGATCGGGCCGGTTGCGAACAGCCCGGTCAACGAGCTGATGCTGGCCTGG
>DATHPX010000005.1:0-31211 GCA_035483335.1 Caulobacteraceae bacterium
GAGATCGAAGTGAGGAAGGTCGACGAGCCTCTGAGCGAACGTGACGTTGGCCTCCTCGCGCCGGTTTCCGTCCGTGAACGGAAGGTATGCGAAACCGGCTGATACGCTGCGTGATTCATCCCAGCGCCAGGTCACCCGCGCGGAGACCTGATCGGCCATGATGCCGTGCAGGACGGCGCGCAGCGGAGTCTCCCAGCTATAGAGTTCCCCGGCCACGTCGATCCGGAGCTGGTCGATCGGCGACCAATCGAGCGTCGCGCCGCCACCTGGCTTCCTCAGGGTTCCCCAATTGTCGCTGGCGTAGAGGCTGGCGTCCAAATCACGGCTGAGCCATTCCACGCCGGCGCTGGCCCGCTCGCGGTCGACGAATCCTTCCGGGGGGTGGGCGTTGGCGTAGTCGCTCTGCGCGTAGAGCCGCCAGTGGTCGCCGATCGCCGGCCCGGTCAGCTTCGTCTGCAGCTCCAGCGCCTCGCCGTAGGCATTCGATCCGCCGCCTTCGGAATCGCTCGGCTTGGCCTCGAACTCGACGAGCCAACCCGTCGCGGCGCGAAGATCGCGCGCGAGTTGCTGGACTCGCAGCTCCTCCGGGTATTGCGCCAGAAGGTCCGCGATCAACCGTCGGGCTTCGGCATAGCGGGAATCAGCCATTGCGCGCTCGACGCGGGCGATCTTGGCGGCAAGCGCGTTGGGCTCGAGGCTGGCGGCGATCTCCCCCTCCACATCGGCCCGCCGCGTCCAGCCTCGGGCGCGCGCGATCTCAGAGCGGGCCATGCGGGCGGTCGCGTCGGCCGGCGCAGCGTCGGCGATCTTGGTGATGCGCGCCCAGGCCAGGGCGAGCTGGTTGCCGTAGTTGCGTGCGTTGGCGGCCGTTACTTCCGCAAAGACCCGGTTGGGGTTGTCGTGACGGCCCGGCGAGTCGCGGAACGTGCGCCAGACAGGCGTGTCGCCCAGCAGCGCGTCGATGGTGGCGTAGGCGGTGCGGAAATCCTCGGCCTCGACCGAGGCGTAGAACACGCCATATTGCGCGTTCCGCCACAGGTCTTCGGAAGCGTCCCGCGGGATGGCTGCTAGCACCCGCCGGTAAGCGGCGAGGGCGTCCTTCGGCCGGCGCAAGTAGAGCAGTGCGTCGGCGTAGGCCTTCTCGGCATAGGGGGGCAGCGGCGCAGTGGCTCGCAGGTCTCCGCCTTCGCTCACGACCTCGCGCATGCGGAAGCGGTCGCTCAGGGCCACCATGCGGTCGAGGCGCAAACGCCGACGCATCGCGGTCTCGGCCGGCGGCGCCGGCAGGGCGGCCAACAGGCGATCGAGTCTGGCGATCGCGGCGTCGGTTTCCTCGAACCGACGCGCCAGGTCGGCAGGCCGCAGGTCCGCGCCCCATCGGACCATCGCCGCGGCTTTGTCGGCGGCGTAGGCCGCATCCGTCCCGGCGATCGCCGCTGCGCCGAACGCTCCGCCCTGGGCCGCGAGCAGGGCGGCCGCTTCGGTCCGCGCCTCGTCGTTCGCCGGCGCCAGTTTCAACGCGTCGGCATATGCCGAGAGGGCCTTGAAGGGCTCGCCGGCGCCTCGCCAGGCGTAGCCCTGGGCCAGCAGGCGTTCGAGAGGCGGCGCCCGCCGCGCCGTCGGCCCGGCGAGGATTTCCAGCGCTTCCTTAGGGCGGCCAGCATCAGTCAGCACGAGCGAGAGCAGGACCGGCCACACCGCCTGATCGGGAAAGCGCCGCAACCCCTGACGCGCCAGACGCTCGGCCGCGTCGTATCGCTTCAGATCGCGGTAGGCGCGCGTCGCCGCCAGGAGGGCGTAATCTGGCGGTTCGCCGACGGCCGCCTTCTCGAAAATGGCGACGGCGCCGGCGGCGTCGCCCCCTTGCTGCAACAAGGCGGTGAGGTCCATCCCGACCAGACCGTCGTCCTCGCCCGCATCGAACATCGTCCGCAGGGCCGCTATGGCGGCGTCCATGTGACCGGCCCTCGCCTGAAGCACGGCCGCCTCGCGCCGTTCGGCGACGCTTGGCGCCCTCGCCTGCTGCGCACCCGCGCTCGCCGCCAGAAGCATCGCGCCGGCAGTGATCGCGAGCGGTGCGAGGCGCATCATGACATCCGAGCGTGTCCGCCGCCTGCTTAGGCGCCGCGCTCTCTCGCCATCCATCGGGGATTACCCTGGAAGGCGGAGCTTCAGGGCGCCCATTTCAATACAAATTTCAGTGGTGTGGCGGCCTGCTCCTATCCCCCCGCCACCATCTGCGAGACCTCCGCCGTCAGCCGCACGAAATCGGTGTTGCTAAGGTGAAGTCCACCCTCGAACGGGAAATCGAGCAGCTCCACCAGCACCAGAACCATCACGGTGCACCCGGCGAAGGCGCCGGCGAAGAGCACGTGCAGGGCCGCGTCCTCGACCCCGGCGAACGTGATGAAGCCGATGAGGAACAGAGACAGCAACACCAGCACGGTCCACATCGCTATGGGCACGCCCTTGTCGATCTCGAAGATGCGCGTCTCGCGAAAGCTGTGCGCCGTCGAAAGCAGGCCGATGATCTGGCTCTGCAGCGCCACGTCGCTGGGCCGCGAGAGGTTGATGCGCCCCGCCACGTCCAGCGCCCTGCGCAGATCCTGCATCGCCTCCATGCTGCCCTGCCGCCTGGCCGCCATCTCCGGCCATTCCTTTTCCACCACCGCCTTCGTGTAGGTCGCGATCGCGCGGTTGATCGGTTTGCCCTCTTCGTTGGGCAGGGCGTTGGCCAGGATGGATGCGCCGTGCAGCGCGCCGCACTCGCCGTTGATCGCCATGGCCGCGGTGTTGAACTCGCTCCACACCTCGCTGAAGACGAACGCCAGCAGCACGGCGAACATCACGCCCAGTTGGAGGAAGACCTGCGAGCCCACCGCGTGCTGCCCGCGCCGCCAGTCCAGCGGAACGGCGCGGCTGACTACGAAACTCCCGACCGCCGCGATGACGACGCTCACGACGATGATCAGCACAGCCGCGGGGTAACTCATGCCCGGCCCCCTCGTCCCGCCGCCCACCCAAGTGGGAACGGCGCCAAGTGCAGGTTGTCAGGGTATGGCGGAGTTGTCACGGAGCGCACGACGGCGCGACTAGGCAATCCAAGGCGCCTTGGCGCGCGCCAAGTACGCTAGCGGAAGCTGGGTCGCCGGAGATGGCCGGCCGCAAACCCGATCACGACCGAACGAACTGCGTCACGTGAGCCCGCGCGCGTTCCAGGGCCAGAACGAGCGCTTCCACGTCATCCTCGGTCGTTTCGAAGGAGGTGATGCAGGCGCGCAGCACGCGGCGTCCCTCCAGCCTGACCGAGGAGATCCAGGCCGCACCGGAGGCCACGACTTCGCTCTCGATCGCCGATACGCATTCATCCGATGCGTCTTCCGGCGCGAAGCAGATCAGAGGCAGGGGCGTGCGGTTGAGGATTCGCCAGCCGAAATCGCGAAGCCGGCTGCGGAGCTCGTCGCCCAAGGCGAAGGCGCGCTCGACCCTGTCGCGACAGCCGTCCAGCCCCTCCGCCGCCAAGGTGAGGAACAGTTTGCCGCCGATGAAGCGGCGCGACCATTGCACTGAATGAATGTAGGCGTCGCGGCGTTCGGACGACGCAGACGGCATATAACCGGTGCTTACGGCGAAGGCGCGCTCGAGCGGCTTCCAGTCGCGCGCCAGATGAAGGCCTGCCCCCATCGGCGTCGCCAGCCATTTGTGCGGGTCGATGGTGACGCTGTCTGCGCGCTCGATTCCGTCGAAAAGGCTGCGCCGAGCCGGCGAGACGAGCGCCCCACCCGCCCAGGCTGCGTCGACGTGAACATGAGCTCCCACGCTCCGTCCGACGGCTACGATGCCCTCTATGTCGTCGATCGCGCCGTGCGCGGTCGTTCCGGCGGTGGCGACAAGGAGAACGGGGGCGGTCTCGCTCGCATCGATGGCGCGGGCTAGCGTCTCACCCGTGAGGCGCAGGCCATCCTCGGGCGGGACAAGTCGGACGGCCGACGACCCCAGCCCGCACATTCTGGCGATCTTGATCCAGGCGAGATGCGCCTCGGACGACACATAGATCACCGGCTGGGCGCCGTTGCGTGGAAGGCCTTCGTGATCCCAGTTCGGGTAGCGGGATGCGAGCGCGGACAGCAGGGCGGTCAAATTGGCTTCGCTGCCGCCGCTCGTGAAAGTTCCCGCGAGCTCCTGGTCCGGCCAGACGAACGATCCGAAGAGTCTGACGAGCTTGCGCTCGATCTCCGCGGCGGCGGGCGCATGGCTCCACACCGCGAGCTGCGGATTGATGGCGGCGGTGATCAGATCGGCGGCGATGCCGGCCGCCGTCGCGGGCGGGTTGAAGAGTCCGAAGTACCGGGGGTGATCGCTGCGTACGGCGAACCGCTGAAGGAGATCGAGGAGATCCTCGGCGACATCCTGGATCCGCCGCGGGTCTGCGAAGTCATACGCGCCGAGACGATCCCGAAGAGCGGCTTCATCGATCTGCGGCGCGACAGGCTCCGAGCGGCGACGCTCGATCGCGTCACCGACCACTTCGGCAACCGCAGTGAGGAGCGTTCGCTCGCCCGCATCAGTCATTTGGCAGCTCCCGCTTCCAGTTCGAAGCCTTCATCGAGCCACCCCATAACGCCGCCCGCCATGATCTTGACCGGCCGGCCGAGCGTGGCGAGTCGCAGCGCGCCACGGGCCGCGCCGTTGCAGTGCGGCCCGGCGCAATAGGTGACGAAGAGGGTGTCGTCGGGCCAATCGCTCAACTTGGACGGAACGATCTTTCCCTGCGGCAGGCTGACGGCGCCGGGGACGTGGCCTTTTGCAAAGAGATCGGGACCGCGGACATCGAGCAGGACGAAGCCTGGCTGGCCGGACTGCAAGGCGGATCTGACATCCCAACAATCCGTCTCGAACCGGAACTCCCGCTCGAAGTGGGTGACGGCCTCCTCGCTCGACGCTGCGGGGACCTGCGTGACGTTGTTCATGGGCGGCGCTCCAAACTGCGTAGCTGAAACTTCGCCGAGGACGGACCCGCTCGCGAGCGGCAGAAACGTCATCTATCATCAACATCATGCCAAAGACGCGCGCCTCGCCCAATCGTCTTGTCGCCGCCCTACTCTGTGATGGCGTGTGCGCGTTCGAACTGGGAATCGCGACGGAGGTCTTCGGCCTGCCCCGGCCCGAGATGGGCCCAGACTGGTATCGCTTTATCACGGTGTCGGAGTCGCGAGAGGCGCTTCGAGCCAATGGCGGGTTGCGGGTCCTCGCCGAAGCGGGACTGGAGCGGCTTTCGGAAGCGGGAACCATCGTCATACCGGGGTGGAAGACCGACGGGGCGCCGACTTCCAGCAGCGTCAGGGAAGCGCTTCTCGCGGCTCACGCACGCGGCGCGCGTCTGGTCTCAATCTGTTCGGGGGCGTTCCTGCTGGCCGCCTGCGGTTTTCTGGCGGGGCGGCGAGCGACGACCCACTGGCTCTATGCCGACCAGCTCGCCGCACGACATCCGGACGTCCGCGTGGACGCCGACGTGCTCTATGTCGACGAAGGCGAGGTCCTCACGTCCGCGGGTTCAGCCGCTGGTGTCGATCTCCTGCTGCACGTTGTTCGAAAGGACTTCGGCGCGGAAATCGCCAATCAGATCGCTCGCCGGATGGTCATGGCGCCGCATCGTGAAGGCGGCCAGGCGCAGTTCATCCCGCGCCCTGTTCCGTCACGACCTGACGACCGCCTGGCTCCCCTGCTGGATGCGGTGCGCGCTCGCCCGGCTGAGGCCTGGACGATCGAGCGGTTGGCGCGCCAGGCGGCGATGAGCGAACGCACCTTCGTGCGCCGATTTCGAGACGCGACCGGCATGGCGCCCGGCGAATGGGTGGTCGCCGTCAGGATCGAATCGGCGCGCTATCTTCTGGAATCCGGCGAGACGGGTCTCGAGGACATTGCCTTCGCGGCCGGTTTCGGCAGCCTCGCAACCCTGCGCCACCACTTCAGGTCCCGCGTCGGACTCTCGCCAACCGCCTATCGGGCCCAGTTTGCGAGCGTCTCGTCCCCCCTCGGGCTTCGCCGCCGGGTCGGGTAGAGTGTACGGAATAGGGGGACTGCCTTCGCACGGTGGCTCCCAGACGGGGCGACATCGATGACGATCGACCTTGATGCATACCTGCGCCGGATTGGGTACGACTTGCCGCGCGAGCCGACCCTGGACGCTCTCTCGGCGCTGCATGTGCTGCACCCCGCGGCGATTCCCTTCGAGAATCTCGATCCTCTCCTCGGCCGGCCGGTCTCGCTCGACCTCGGAACGCTGCAGGCGAAGATCGTAGGGCGACGGCGAGGCGGTTACTGTTTCGAGCAGAACGCCCTCTTCCGGGCCGCGCTCGAGGCGATGGGCTATTCGATCACGCCGCTGATCGCGCGAGTCGTTTGGATGGCGCCGCCTGGGGCCCCGCTCGGACCGCGCAACCACATGCTGCTGAAGGTCGACCTGGCCGAGGGGCCTTACATCGCTGATGTAGGCTTCGGCGGCCAGATCTTCTCGGCGCCGCTGAAGCTCGAGGCGGAGATCGAGCAGCCGACCGCCGAGGGGATGTTCCGTCTGGTCACTGCCGGTCACGCCCTCGCGGTGGAAACTCGACTGCCGGCCGGCTGGTCCGCGCTGTACCGGTTCACATTGGAGCCGGCCGAACTGGCGGACTACGAGGTGTCGAACTGGCACACCTCGACACACCCGCGGTCCCTCTTCACCAACAACCTGCTGGCCGAGCGGCTCACGCCGAAGGTGCGGGTGAGCCTGCTCAACAGGCGACTGATCCGGCGCTATCCAGATGGCCGTACCGAGGGTGAGGAAGTGACCAGCCCGGAAGCCCTCGCCCGCGTTCTCGAGACCGACTTTGGCGTCGAGATTCCAATCGAGCCGGCGGCCCTGTTTGCGAAGGTCCCCGCCGGCCCAGGACCGGCCTAGCCGGGGCGCGAGATCCTTCACCGGCGAGGGCCCCGGCTATCCGAGGTCATCCCATTTCGGTCCGTGATCGGGCGGCCGCCGCCAGCTCGCGGCTGACCCTCATCTCGACCCTCCTCTCTTGACAGGATTTATGACGATCATCATGTTTACTCAATCATGATATATATCATGATTAGGAGCAGAGCCATGAGCCATCTTCCCACCGTCCTCGTCACCGGCGCCTCGAGCGGAATCGGCCAGGTCTATGCGCAGCGGTTCGCCGCGCGCGGCCACGACCTCGTTCTGGTCGCCCGGGACGAAGCGCGGATGGAGGCGCTCGCCGATCGGTTGCGGCGCGAAGTCGGCGTCGCAGTAGACGTCGTGCGGGCCGACCTCACCGATCCGGCCGACCTCGAACGCGTCGAGGCGCGTCTGCGCGAAGACGCGCGGATCGGCGTGCTTATCAACAACGCCGGGGCGGCATTGCCCGGCGGCTTCGTCAACCAGTCACCGCAGGACGTAGGCCGGCTGGTCGGCCTCAACGTCACGGCGGTCACCCGACTTGCCGCCGCCGCCGCAGCTCGGCTCGCCACCACCGGCGAGGGCGCCATCGTCAACATCGGCTCGGTGGTCGGGCTGGCCCCCGAATACAGGATGGCCGTCTACGGCGCGACCAAGGCGTTCGTGCTTTACCTGTCGCAGGGGCTGGCGATCGAACTCGGAACCAAGGGCGTCTACGTCCAGGCGGTGCTCCCGGCGGCCACGCGCACCGAGATCTGGGAGCGTTCCGGTCGCGACGTGAACACCATCCCGGGTGTGATGGACGTCGGAGATTTGGTGGACGCCGCCCTGGTCGGTTTCGATCGCCGCGAGAGCGTCACCATTCCTCCGCTGCCCGACGCGTCGCAATGGACCACCTATGAGGCCGCCCGCCAGGCGTTGAGCCCCGGTTTTGGCAACGCCCAGCCCGCCGAGCGTTATCGGGAACCAGCGACCGTCTAGAGCAGACGATCGGCCAGATGGCGGGTTGACTGCTCGTCCAGCGCGTTGACAAACCGACCCACAGTCGGTATTTACCGACTGTGGGTCGGTTTTCATGCGCGGGGAGTGAGATGTCTTCGATCCTGTGCTTCACGGGCGTGCTGTTGTTCCTGCTGGGCCTTCTCACGGGTTTCGCCATTCCGGCGCTGCGCAGCCCGCGGCTTGGGCTGTCATCGCACCTGACCGCCGTGCAGAGCGGCGCTTTCCTGGTCGCCGTAGGCCTGCTCTGGCCGCACCTTGGACTGTGGCCCGCCTGGAAGGGGGCGATCGCGGAAGGCCTGTGGATCTCGCTTTACGCGATCTGGCTATCACTTCTGCTGGCAGCAGTCTTCGGCGCGGGACGCGGCCTGCCCATCGCCGGGCAGGGGATCACCACCACAGTGGGCAAGCAATATCTCGTGACCGGCCTGATGGCGGCGGGATCGCTCGCTCTGACGGTCACGGTGGCGGCCATGCTGCTGGGATGGTCCTGGCAGGCATAGGCGGATCGGGCCAGCGCGAGGGATTTGTCCCCCCGTCCTCGAACGCCGCCTCCGCCTCGAGGCTCGTCAGGTCGCGACCCAGGGCGACGTCGGCGCGCCGGTCTACCCGAGGGGACCCTGTAACCCAGTGTCACTGCACAAGCGTCGGGGCGATCAGGGTCACGAACAGGGTGTCGGTGAGATCGCCCGCGCGCGAGACTTTATAGTTGGTCGTCGTCACGACCACGACAGCGTCGGCCTCGGGCAGCACATAGACCTTGTTGCCGCCCGTTCCGTACATGCCCCAGATCTTTACGGGCTTGCCGCCAACGTGGAAGGTCTGCAGCCACCAGAGGTAGCCGTAGTCAGTGTCCTCGCGGGCGTTGGCGTGGGGGGTGACCGAGGCGCGGACCCAGTCCGTCGAGATCACCTGTCTGCCCTTCCACTCTCCGCCGTTGAGGTAGAGCTGGCCGAGCTTCCAGAGGTCTTGGGTGGTGAGTTGCAGGCCGCCGCCCGTCATGGCGTCATGCTGGGGCGTGAACTGCCACTTTGCATCGGTGATCCCGAGTGGTCCGAACAGAACTTGCTGGGCAAAGTCCGGCAGCGGTGTCTTCACCGCGCGCTGGATAAGTGGCCCCAGCGTCGTAGGCCCCGCGGTGCAATAGCTCCAGGCCCGGCCGTAAGGTGACTGGGCGGGCGTCGGGTTCCATTCCGGGAAACCCTTGATCGGAAGGTCGAGGGTGAACTTCACCCAGTCCTCGACAATATACATCCGCTCCTCGTTGCCGCGTGAGAAGCTGTTCTCGTCGTCGCACTCCAGGAGCGAACTCATCGTCAGGAAGTCCTCGACCGTGATCGCCGCCTTGCGGGCGTCCGGGTTAGCCAGCGGCTGACGGTCGGGGAAGAAGTCGAGAACGTGCGCCTGGGGCGTGAGGAAGCGACGATCCACGGCCGCACCCACGAGCATCCCTGTGACGGTCTTGGTCGCCGAACGGGTGTTGCGCAGCGCCGAGGGGCCGCCGGCGTCGAAGTACTGTTCGTAGAGGACCCGCCCGTGGCGGACGACGAGAACGCTTGTGATCTCCTTGTACGTGCCGGCGCGGACGGCGGTGGTGACGGCGTCGAAGCTAGACAGGCTCTCGGCGAAGGCGGGGCCAGCCCACAGGGCGGCCGCGGCGAGGGTGACAGTCAGGCGCATGCGGTTCGCGAAGGCGCCGGAGCGCGCCCTCACCCCCCCGCCTCCTCGAACGCCGCCTCCGCCTCGAGGCTCGCCAGGTCGCGGCCCAGGGTGACCACGGCCAGGAGGCGGTCGTCCTTTTCGTATCGCACGGTCGCGTCGTAACCTGAGATCGAACCGTCCGCTGTCGGAGGATCGAAGCTCTCCGCATTGCCGGAGTAGTTGACGGTCTGGTCGTAGTGCGCGGACCAGAAGAACGGCGGATCGGTGAAGGGCCGGTCCTCGCCCAGGATCACGCGAGCGGCGTGCTGGCCCTGGCGCTGGGCGTGAACCCAGTGCTCCACCCGGATCGGCCGGCCGGAAATCGGGTCGGGATAGCGGGCGATGTCGCCGACGGCCCAGATCGACGGCGCGGCGCGCAGGCGATCGTCCACAATCACCCCGTTGTCGACGGCAAGGCCCGCGGCGTCTGCCAAGGCGACGCGCGGCGTCACGCCCACGCCGACCACGACGATGTCGGTCGCGATGGTGTTCCCGTCGTCCAAGCTGAGCAGGCCCGAGGCGAACCCCCGCGCCTGGATTCCCAGGTGGAACACCACGCCCTTGGCCTCGTGAACGTGCTGGACCCAGCGGCCAACCTCGGCGCCCAGCGCCTTTTCGAACGGGATGGGTTCAGGGGCGACCACGTGGACCTCCAGCCCGCGTTTGCGAAGCGCTGCGGCGACCTCCAGGCCGATGAAGCTGGAGCCCAGCACGACAGCGATCTTTGCCTTCTGCGCCGCGTCAGCCAGGGCCTGGGCGTCCGCAAGAGAGCGCAGTAGGAAGACGTTGTCCTCATTGGGCTGGAAGCCGGGGGGGCGGCGCGGCTCCGCCCCGGTGGCCAGGACCAAGGCGTCCCAGGTCAGGGTCTCACCGCCCTCGAGGGTCACCGTCTTCGCCTCGGGATCCAGGGCCTCCACCCGCGTGCCCAGTCGCAAATCGATCCGGTGCGCCTCGTAGAAGGCGTCATCGCGCAGCGGCATCCACTCGGGAGGCGCGTCGCCGGAAAGGAAGTCCTTGGAGCAGTTGGGCCGGTCATACGGCGCGTCCTCGTCGGCGCTGAGCATCACCAACTCGCCGCCGAAGCCCTTGCGCCGCAGCATCTCGGCTGCGGCGAATCCGCCCGCGCCGGCGCCGACGATAACCACACGCTTGAGTCCGGCGGGCGGCGTCAGGGTCTGCGGCGGGGATTCGCGCTTGTTCCTCACGAACACTTTACCGCCCGCTTCTTCGACCGCGTAACTGGCGACCGGGTCGATTGCGGGGGCGCCCAGCGCCTCGCCGGTCTTCAGGCAGAAGCGGGCGTGGTGCCAGGGGCATCGCACGGTCCCGTCCTTGAGGAGACCTTCGGCCAGGGGGCCGTGATAGTGGGTGCACTCCGCGCCGATCGCGTGCAGCGCGCCGTCCACGCGGGCGATCAGCACTGCGTCCTCACCGACGCGGCCCGCTAGCATCCTGCCTTCGGCAATGTCCGAGGCGGGCACGCCCCGCGTGAAGTCGGGGCCGTCGGGCCCTTCGCCGTCTCCCATGCGCGTTCTCCTCGAAGGAAACGCCTGAACGCTGGCGCCGACCAAAGGTCGCGTCCAGCGCCGTGGATCGGAGAAGGCGATTCGCCGGCGGGGAACGCCGGCGCTCCGGGGAGCCCTACTCGGCCATCACGCCAATCGGCTCGCCCAACAGGCGGCGGTATTCGCGTTCGGGAACGCCGTACCAGGGGCCGGCGACCCCTTCGAGTAAGCTGCGCTCGGCCACTGTGACCACGCCGCGGTTCATCCGGATCGCGCCCATGCGCTCTAGGCCGTTGAGCGCCACGGTCACGCCAGCACGGCGCACGCCCAGCATGCTGGCCAGCAACTCGTGGGTCAGAGGCAGTTCGGGGCGGGCCATGCGGTCCTGCGCCATCAGCAGCCATCTGGCCAGCCGCTGGTCCAGCCGCGCGCGGCCGTCCGCCAGGGCGGTGTGGGCGGTCTGGATCATGAAGGAGTGGATGAAGCGCAGCAGGACGCGCTCCAGATCGGGCGTCGTCTTGATCAGCTGTCGCAGCCGGTCGGCGGAGATCCATAGCGCATGGCCGGAGCACTGAACGATCGCTTCGTTCGGCGAGCGGTCGTCGGCCAGCACAACGGCCATTCCGGACGCGCCTTCAGCCCCGACGAGACCCGCTTCGATGCGTCCGCCGCTGCGGCTTTTGGCCAGGATGGAGATCAGGCCGGACTCCGGGAAGCAGACGCGTTCGATTGGTCGCTCCGGTTCATAGACGACAGACCGCGCCATCAGCGGTGTGCGCTCCAAATGAGGAGCGAGAGCTGCAAAGGCGTCTGGCGAGAGCCGCCTCAGCAGATGGTTGCGAATGGAAGACTGCGCTTCGGACACGCCCTATTACCCTTCTGGGATCACATCTAGAATTTGAAGTGTGCGGATTCGCCACTCAATCGGAATGGGACCATCACCGCACAAGCCTCCTCATGCCGACCCAATGGCCTGTGCGCAAGCGCGATTGCTAATATTCTTAAGCATTTCGGTTTGTTCCTCGGCAGTACGCGCCCGCACCGGCAAAGTTGCGACCCGGTAGAGGCAGGATGAGGGCCGGAACCGCTCTGAACCGCAATATTGAACCATTTCGTACCAACTTTTACAGAAAACGTGGACCTTAACCGGACGCTTCGCCCACGGCTTGGGATCGGAAGGCCCGAAAGGTCATTTCTTGCGTTTGATTTGAGTTGGTCGCGTGCCGGACGCGACGGAAGGAGCTCGGGCGCCCGCCCGACGAGTGACGCATGGATCAGTCGAGGACGTACAGAAATCATATCCTTAAGATATTGCCCCGGGGCGATCTCTCAGCGTTGGCGGCCCACCTGCACCCGATCCGCCTTCCGGCCGGCAAGGTGCTCGAACAGCCCAACGAGCCGATCCGCCAGATCGTCTTCCCGGACTCAGGGTTCATCTCCGTCGTCGCCAGCGGAAAGCAGGAACGGAGGATCGAGACCGGTTTCGTGGGATTCGAAGGGATGACCGGCGTGCCCGTGGTCATGGGGGATGACAGATCGCCGCATGAGACCTTCGTCCAGGTCGCCGGGGCCGGTCACTGCGTGGAGACCGAGGACTTCCAGGCCCTGATGAATTCCCACCCGGGTCTGAAGGAGGTCTTCCTGCGCTTCGCCCTGGCCTACATGGTGCAGACCGCCCACACGGCCCTCGCCAACGGCCGGGCCCGCATCGAGGAGCGCCTGGCGAGGTGGCTGCTCATGGCGCACGACCGCATGGAACGGCCGGAGCTGCCCCTGACCCACGAGCTTCTGTCGGTGATGCTGGGCGTGCGCCGGCCTGGAGTGACCGACGCCTTGCACCGCCTCGAGGGCTATCGGACCATCCGCGCGCGTCGGGGCGTGATCACCATCCTCGACCGCGAGCGGCTGCTTGAGATCGCCAACGCCTCCTACGGACTGCCCGAAGCCGAGTACCGGCGAATCCTCGGCGATCCCGTGCGCGGTCCCGTCGTCCCTGGCGCCAACGGCCGCCCTGCAAACCTCCGCCTCGCGGGCGGCGCAGCAGAAGCCCGCGGCCTGGCGGCGAGGGAGGGCTGAGGGGGACGGGACGCGGACCTTCCCTCCGTCTCGGCCCGCTGCGCAGGCCGATCCACCTCCCCCATGATGGGGGAGGAGAGCTTGAAGGTGCGATCGGAAGAGACTCTCTCTCTCCTTCCCCTTGATGGGGAAGGTGGCTGACCGCCAAGGGCGGCCAGACGGATGGGAAAGCGGCCCCGACAGTTGTCGGGACGATCCCCCCTACCCCCTCGCGAGCAGCCGGAGCCCGTCGAACAGGCGGAACCAGCGGAGGCGGTGCAGGACGCCGATCGCCTTGAGCCGGTCGCCGAAGCGCTCCAGCTTGGGACTGGTCAGCACCTTGACGGTGTGAACAATCGCCGAGGCCGGCATCAACAGCGTCTTGACCAGCCACTTGGCGCGGCCCGCGGGATCGCGACGCATGAGGTTGTAACTCTCCGAGTTCAACCGCCTCCACCGAATCTCCATTTCGCTCCAGGTGCGGCGGGCGGGATGGCCGATGGCGGCGCGCGGGGCGAAACCGATCGAATAGCCCGCGGCGCGGGCGCGCATGCACCACTCCATGTCCTCTGACACCCCGCTGGCGAAGCCGCCGACCGCGTCGAAGACCTTACGCGGGCAGAACAGGTTACCCGAGCCGGTGAATTCCTTCTTCAGGATGTAGGTGCGGAAGTCGAACGCGAATACGCGCTCGAAGCACTCCACCGGCGTCATAGCCTTGGGATCTTCGACCAGCACCTCGACCGTGCCGCCCACGAAGTCGGCCGAGTCCAGGCCCTTTAGGCCCTCCTCAAGCCATTGCGGCTGAGGGACGCAGTCGCTGTCGGTGAAGGCCAGGATCTCCCCCCGGGCCAGGGCCACCCCGCCGTTGCGCGCAGGCCCCGCGCCCTTCTCGCGCACGATGGTTAAGCGCGCCCGCCCGGCGATCGCCTCGGCCACGGCCGCCTCCCCGCAGGGGGAATTGTTGTCCGCCACGATGATTTCGAACCGCTCGCGCGGAAAGGTCTGGCGTCCCAGCGCTTCCAGGCAGAGCTGTAGGCGCGGCAGGTCCTGATAGTGGGGAACGATGACGCTGACCCGGGGGCCAACCGTCGGTCCTTTCTCTTGCGGCGCAGCTTTGTCCGCAATCGGAATCTCAACCAAGGGAGGTCCTCTCGGCCAGGAGCGCGCTGTCTTGGCTCATTTCTTCGCCATCATCAACGCGCCATGCATCGCCGCGCTGCACGCGAACCCCCGTTCTGATGTGCGACCTACACCCTTCCGACGCTCGCATAGGCGAAACCGCGCTGACGCATCTCCTCGGGGCGGTAGATGTTGCGAAGGTCGATCACCTGGGGCGTTCGCATAAGCTGGCGGACGCGCTCCAGGTCCAGCGCTCGGAACTGGTCCCATTCGGTGAGGATGACCAGGGCGTCGGCGCCATCGGCCACGTCGTAGGGGCCGTCCTTGAAGGTGACGCCGTCCAGAAGGGCGCGCGCCTCATGGCCTTCCGGATCAAACGCCTGCACCTTCGCGCCCTTGGCTATCAGGGCCGGCACGATGTCAAGCGAGGGGGCGTCGCGCATATCGTCCGTGTTCGGCTTGAACGTCAGTCCAAGGATTCCAATCGTCTTGCCGGCCGGTCCGCCGGCAATTGCGTCGGCGACCTTCTCGGCCATGTTCTTCTTGCGGGCGCTATTGACCCGCACGGTGGTCTCGACGAGTTGGACCGGGGCGCCGGCGTCTTTGGCGGTGCGCACAAGGGCCAGGGTGTCCTTGGGAAAGCACGAGCCGCCATAGCCCGGACCCGCGTTGAGGAATTTCGAGCCGATGCGGCCGTCCAGGCCAATGCCCCTCGCCACCTGCTGCACGTCGGCGCCAACCTTTTCGCACAGGTCGGCGATCTCGTTGATGTAGGTGATCTTGAGAGCCAGGAAGGCGTTGGCCGCGTACTTGGTCAGTTCCGAGGTCCGCCGGCCAGTGAAGAGGATGGGCGTTTCATTCAGGAAAAGCGGCCGGTAGAGCTCGCCCATCACGGCGCGCGCGCGGTCGTCCTCCACGCCCACCACCACCCGGTCGGGGCGCTTGAAGTCGCCGATCGCCGAACCTTCGCGCAGGAACTCGGGGTTGGAGACCACCGTGACATCCCCGTCTGGCCGCACGCGGCGGACGATCGCCTCGATCTCATCGCCTGTGCCCACCGGGACGGTGGACTTGGTGACCACCACTGTGAACCCCTGCACCTGGCCAGCGATCTCCTCGGCCGCGGCGTAGACGTAGCTGAGGTCGGCATGACCGTCGCCGCGGCGAGAGGGCGTGCCCACGGCGATGAAGACCGCGTCAGCCTCAGAGACAGCTTTGGCGCCGTCGGTGGTGAAGAAGAGGCGCTGCTCCGCCACGTTGCGAGCGACCAGTCCGGCCAGGCCTGGCTCGTAGATGGGCATGACGCCCGCCTCGAGCTGGCTGATCTTGCGCTGATCCTTGTCGACGCAGGTGACGATGTGGCCGAAGTCGGCGAAGCACGCCCCTGAGACGAGCCCGACATAGCCCGTCCCGATCATCACCACGCGCATGGGCGCTCCTGGACAGTTGAGCTTCCGCCGGGCGCCTCGCGCGCAGCCGCGCGCTTATGACTCAGGGGCGTCCTGCGGTCCAGGCAATGGCCACGCCCGGTACGCGCTCCTTCAGTCCATCGGCCAGCCCGGGCGGCGCATCTGGAAACGGTCTCCCGGCGTGATCCTGAAATAGTCCGCAGCGCCCCCAGCTCGCATGATCGGTCGCGCCGCAAGGATGTCGTAGACGCCCTCGGCGATCACCGAGCGGTCTATGTGCACGGCGACCACTTCACCCAGCACCAGCCAGGAATTGACCTCCTCGCCCGCCGCCGTGCTCAGCCTCACGACCTGAGTCGTCTTGCATTCGAAGTTGACCGGGCTCTCGCGCACCCTTGGAACAGAGACGAGACGCGAGGGCGCATGGGTAAGGCCGGCGACTTCGAACTCGTCGATCTCGGGGGGCGCGGGCGCGCAGGTCAGGTTCATCCGGTCTGCCAGAGCTTCGATTGCGAGATTCCAACAAAATTCGCCCGTCTCGGCCACATTGGAGACGCTGTCCTTCCATCCAATTGAGGCGAAGCCGACAATCGGCGGGACATAGTTGAAGGCGTTGAAGAAGCTGTAGGGCGCAAGGTTAACGTCGCCAGCCGTGGAACGGCTGGAGATCCATCCGATCGGGCGCGGCGCGACGATGGCGTTGAATGGATCATGGCGCAAACCATGGCCATTCCTCGGTTCATAGAAATGCGCCGTGTCATCGGCCATAGTAAACTCCACTTTATCTTTGTTCATCCGAAACTTCCTCGCCGCCTCTCCGTCCCGGAGAGGGGAATGTCGCCAAACGCCTCGCCGGCCAAGATTTAAGAGATGGCGACCCGAATGACGACACCATCCGAGGCCTGTCTCTCAGCCAGGGATGCGTGCCGTTGCCGCCAACTGCGTAGTTGTTTGAGACTTTTCTGCCTTGCGCGCTTGTTGCACGGTCGATTATGAGCTATTGAGTTGATCCCAACCTGAGGAAAGCCATGGACGAGTCGAGTTCCCAGACGATCGTTGAAAAAACCAGCGAAATCGTCGCAGCATTTGTGTCGAACAACGAGACCACCCCGGGCGAGCTTCCGGCGCTGATTCAGGCGGTTCACCGCGCTTTGTCGGGCATTTCTGTGGCTCAGCCTGAACCTGAACCGCGCAAGGAGCCTGCGGTTTCGGTTCGTCGCTCGGTCACGCCCGACTATCTGATCTGCCTGGAAGACGGGCGCAAGTTCAAGTCGCTCAAGCGTCATCTTCGCACCAAGTACGATATGAGCCCGGAGGAGTACCGCACGAAGTGGGGTCTGCCGAAGGACTATCCGATGGTTGCGCCCAACTACGCCGCAGCGCGTTCGGCCCTCGCCAAGAACATGGGTCTGGGCAAGGGCGGCCGCCAGCCGCCGAAGGCCGCCTCGGCCCGCGGCAAGCGCTCGGCGAAGTCCGCCGGCTGAACACCAAGTAATGCCTCTCCTTCCCCCCCGGGGAAGGAGAGCATTCAGAGCGGTCTGCTCACCGCCTCTCCTTCGCCTTGATGGCAAAGGTGGTTGACCGCGTCCTAATTCTAACTTTGCGAACCCGCCCGCCGCCCTCCCCATAAAGTGGGACGAGAGCGGTAACGGATCGTGCGTTCGGCGTCGCCCTGGTCTACTGACCGGGCCGATGTTCCCCCAGATCCTGCGGCGTCAGACAGTCTACGCCGGCTACGTCACCGTAGAAAAACTCCTGCTCCGCATGCCGGGCGGAGAAGAGGTCTGGCGCGAGGTGGAGAGCCATGGCCACGCCGTGGCCGTCCTCCCCTATGACCCTGACCGCAGCCTCGCCTACACGGTGCGGCAGCACCGCGTCCCGGTGATGACCTGCGGCGACACGGATCCGCTCGAAGAAGCCTGCGCGGGGATGATCGATCCTAGCGACGAAGGTCCGGAACATGCCGCGCGACGCGAGGCCGTGGAAGAGCTCGGCTTGCGCCTTCGACACCTGCAGCCGGTTGGCTGCGTCTGGACGAGTCCGGGCGTGGTCGCCGAACGCTGCTGGCTGTTCCTCGCCCCCGTGACAGCGTCCGACAAGATCGCAGCGGGGGGCGGAGCTCCGGACGAGCATGAGGGGATCGAGGTGCTCGAACGCCCGCTCGGCGACCTCGCCCGGGCCCTCGAGGCGAGCGCCATTCTTGACGCCAAACTTCTTATGCTGGTCCAGGCCTTGCGCCTGCGCCAGCCTGAGCTGTTCTGAAGCGCCTACGACCCCACGTTGTTCGTCTTGCGGATGAACGACGCGGCGTCGTCATGCAACGACTTCAGTGAAGCCTCGTGCGCATAGACCATGTGCCCGGACGGATAGTAGTGGAACTCGATGTTCGACATCAGATCGGGCGGGACTTGCAGATGATGCATCTCGTACCAGCCCTCGTAGAACGGCGTGGCGAGATCGTAATAGCCGCCCGCGACCATCACCTTCATCTTGGGGTTCTGCTTCATCGCATTGGCGATGTCGGGCATGACGTTGAGGATGCCCGGGGTCGGCGTCGAGGCGCCCGGCGCCTGGTGCGCGTAGTCCCAGTACTTGAAGACGTTGATCTCGGGCTTGAAGATCCGACCTTCGCCATAGCCGAGGGTCTTGCGCACATAGTCGTTGAACAATGAGACATAGGCCGAGCTGATTGCCGCCGACTGCGGATCGTAGTCGGCCTCCTTGCTCAACGGATCGAGCGAGGGTCCGGAGAAGCGGGTGTCCAGTCGTCCGGTGGTGAGACCGGCCTGATCCTGCAGGGTCTTCTCGAACTCGCCGCCATCGATGCGAAGGTTGGCCTTGAGGACGTAGGCGACCGACAAGCCCGTATAGTGCGCGAGGCGCTCGGCGATCGCCTGGCGCTGGGCCGGATCGAGCTGGCTGCCTTCCAGCAGGGCGTGGGCGTAGTCGCCCGTTGCGAAGGTTTCGACCTCCTTGAGGAAAGCCTCGAGGTCCGCCGGCCGGCCGCCGGGAATCAGATTGTGGTACCAGGCGGTCGCGGCGTAGGTCGGCAGGGCGACGATGTAGGGCTCCTCTGTGCCCGGGTTGAGTTCCGGACCGTCCGCCGACAAGTCGAAGTTGAGGATCTGCGAGAGCAGGATCACGCCATTGAAGTCGACATCGTCGCCGGTTTCCAGGGCGTTGACCAGGACTGCCGAACGCGGTGTGCCGTAACTTTCTCCGAACAGGTATTTCGGGGAATTCCAACGGCCGTACTTGGAGAGGAAGCCCAATACGAACTGTTCGAAGGCGTGGGCGTCGGCGTCGACGCCGAAGAACGCCTTCTCCTTGTCCTTGCCAGCAATGCGCGAGAAACCCGTGCCCGGCGCGTCGACGAACACCAGATCGCTCGCGTCGAGCAGGCTGTAGGCGTTGTCGACCAGACGGTAGGGGGCCGCCGGGTCGTGGCTGTTGTCGGCCGTCACCACGCGCCGCGGACCCAGGGCGCCCATGTGCAACCAGACCGTCGAGGAGCCGGGACCCCCGTTGTAGATGAAGGTGATCGGCCGGTCCGCCGAGGGGACGCCCTTCTTGAAATAGGCGACATAGAACATCGAGGCCTCGGCCTTGGGGTTCTTTTCGTCGCCGAGATCCTTCTCATCCTTGGCCGAAGCCTGCTCGATCGTGGCCACGTCGTCCCAGCCCTTGGGGTGGACAACGATCGAGCCGGCGACAGCATGGTAATCGATCCGCTGGCCTTCGACGGTCACGCTTCCCTCGCTGCTCGTCGCCTCTGGGGCGAAGAGGACCCCGCGATCCGGCGCGGACGTAGCGGTGGCGGAGGGCTTCTGCGCCTCGGTCGGCGACTGGGTCTTCGGAGAGGGCTCCGCCGCCAGGGCGCCGGAGAGGGCGAACAGGGAGGCGCAGGCGGCGAGCGCCAGGACAGTCTTCATCTGCGGGAAACACTCGAGGGGAAATGGCGAAACTATCGATGGCGCGGCCTTTACGACCGAGGGACGCACCGCGCCAGTCCCTGCTTGCAATCGTTTGCGCCCGCTTGCGCGCCGCCGCCATCGTCGGCACCCTCTAACAAACGCTTCGACGGGAGGCTGAAAGTGAGAACCTTCGGAAAGAGGGCGGCTGCGGCCGTGGGTTTGGCCCTGACTCTGGCGACGGCGGGCGCGGCGTGCGCCCAGGATCAGATGGTGCTGAACTGTCAGGTGCAGTCAAATCGTCCCGACCGCGGCCGGACACGCTGGACGCGCCGGATCATGATCAATCCGTCGACGCGCACCGTGCGGATCCTCGACAACTTCGGAACCGGCTTCACCCCGCGCAACACATTCGCGTTCGTGTCCATGACCCCGCAGCGCATCACGCTCGAGCAGAGCGGCGGCAAGACCTCCTTCATCGACCGAAGGACGGGCGAGTACGTCCTGCGCAATCCGGGCGCTCGGTTCACGGTGCGCGGCCGCTGCTCGGGCGCGCGTTGATCATGCGCTGATCAGACCGCGACCTGGACGCCCATCTCCACCACCCGCCCCGGCGGAATGCCGAACACTTCGCTCGGATCGGCGGAATTGCGGTTGAGGGCCACGAACAGCAGGTCCTGCAGGCGCCGCAGGCCGCGGTCATGGGTCGGCACGACCGTCCGCCGGCCGAGGAAATAGGAGGTCGCGGCCGGCTCGAACGAGAGACCGGGCGAATCAAGCTGGGCGATTGCCGAAGGGACGTCCGGCGTCTCCATGAATCCGAAGGCCAGGGTGATTCGCACGAAGGTGTCGTTCAGCCGCTCGACCTTCGCGCGGGTCTCCGGCGGCACGCGCGGCTCGTCCGCGGTGGTCACGTTGACGATGGCGTTGAGGTGATGAAGCACGCCGTTGTGCTTGAGGTTGTGCAGCAGGGCGCCGGGGGTCAGTTCCGGATCGGAGGTTAGATAGACGGCCACGCCCGGCACCTGGTGGCGAGGCCGGCGGGCGAGCGAGGCCAGGAAGTCTGTCAGCGGGAGCCGTTCGCGTCGGGACTTCTCGCTGATGATCGTGCTTCCCCGGATCCAGGTCGACATCACCAGGGCCATGGCTATGGCGATCGACAGCGGCACATAGCCGCCCGACAGCAGCTTGAGAGAATTGGCGCTGAACAGCGCTAGGTCCACCGCCAGCAGGGGGGCTACCACCAGCGCCGTGAGCAGCAGGCTCCACTTCCACAGCCGGCGCACCACCACTGTCGCCAGGGCCGTCGTCACCGACATGGTGCCGGTTACGGCGAAGCCGTAGGCATCCGCCAAGGCGTCGGAATTCTTGAAGATTCCGACCAGGAGGATAACGCCGAGCATCAACAGCACGTTGACCGTCGGCAGGTAGATCTGGCCGGCATGCTCCCCGGAGGTCCGCTTCACCTCCAGGCGCGGCAGCAGCCCCATCTGCATCGCCGCGCTCGACAGGGAATAGGCGCCGCTGATCACCGCCTGGCTGGCGATGATCGTCGCCGCCGTCGCCAGCACCACCAGCGGGACCCGCGTCACCGCCGGCGCCATCAGGAAGAACCAGTCCTGATCCGTCGATCCCCCACCCGACGCCAGATAGTGGAGAGCGAAGGCGCCCTGACCCAGATAGTTGAGCGCCAGGGCGGGGAACACCGCCGCCGTCCAGGCGGCCTGGATCGGCAGGCGACCGAAGTGACCCATGTCCGCATAGAGGGCCTCGGCGCCGGTGATTGTCAGCGACACCGAGCCGAGGACGAACAGCCCGATGACCCCGTGGTTGGCAAGAAAACCAAGTCCGATCAGAGGGTTGATCGCCAGCAGGATGCGCGGGGCGGTTGGGATGTGCAGCAGGCCGAGGGCGCCGATCGCGACGAACCACACCAGGCAGATCGGGCCGAACCAGGAGGCCACCTTCGCGGTCCCCCGTGACTGCACCATGAACAGCGCCACCAGGACCACGAGGGTGATGGCGATCTCGACCGACGGCGTGATCATGTTCGCCAGGCCCGGGGCGGTCTTGAGCCCCTCCACCGCCGACAGCACCGAGATCGCAGGCGTGATGATCGCGTCGCCATAGAACAGCGCCGCGCCGCACATGCCCAGAACCAGGATCGTCCGCGTCCGCCCTCCCACAGCACTCTGCGCCAGGGCCATCAGGGAGAGAATTCCGCCCTCCCCCTTATTGTCGGCCCGCATCATGAACGCCACGTACTTGACCGTGACCACGATGATCAGCGCCCAAAGAGTGAGCGAGATGACCCCGAAGATCTCCGGTTCGCCCACGCGTCCGCGTGCGGCCTGGGTGACGGCGGTCTTGAAGCCGTAGATCGGGCTCGTGCCGATGTCGCCGAAGACGACTCCCATGGAGCCGAGGGCGAGGCCGAGGGTCCGTCGGCTCAGGCCGGAGGGAACTGCGGTGGACGTGGAGGAAGACTGCATCGCGCGCGCTTTAATGCACGGCGCCCGGCAAGGAAACGCGGCCCGACAGCGCTCGCCCCAAAGGCGTCGTGACGGCGCCGGTTTTCTCTTTGTCTCGACGCGGCCTTGGCCATATCTTGTCTCACGCCATCTTTCGGGTCATGCGTCAGGAGGGTGGGGCTGATGGCTGCAACCGGACGGGAGCCAAAGCGATTGCGGGCGGACGCCCGGGACCGCCGCGACGCCACGGGCGTAGCTGGAGCGGTCCTGGGTCTTCGGCGCGTTTTGCGGCTGCTCACGGCCAGGGCGCGGCGGCGGAGAAGGTTGTGACCCAGGCTCACTTGCTCTCGGACTTCGACGGCCTCTCCGACCAACGCTCGCCCTCGTCCCGCCCGGACGCGGCGCGCCTGATGAGCCTCGCCAGGAAGAAGACCGGGCTGCACGACTTCGGCCCCGAGCCGATCGAGGAAGCGCTGGAGCACCTCCTGCACGCCTATCGGGAGGAGGCGGACCTCAACCTCTTCGGCCGTGTCTCCACCCATTGGGACTCCCTGCGCCTGCTCAAGAACCTGCTCATCCTGAGCGATCGCGAGCAGCAGGACCCCTCGATCGTCACCCGTCCGGTCGAGGCGCCGATCTTTGTCATGGGCCTGCCGCGCAGCGGCACGTCATTCCTCCACGCCCTGCTGGCCGAGGACGAGAATAGCGAGGTGCTTCGCTGCTGGCAGGCGATCCACCCCTATCCGGACCATCCCGCCGCCGGCCACGGCGCCGGGCCGGACAGCGTCCAGCGCCAGTTCCAGCTGTTCCACTGGATCGCTCCGGAGCTTCGAAACCTTCATCCGTTCGGGGCGCGCACGCCACAGGAATGCACCGAACTGACGGCGCACAGCTTCCAGAGCCTGCGATTCGACACGACCTACGAGATCCCGTCCTACCGCCGCTGGCTGAACCAGTCGGGACACATGCAAGGCTACCGCGTGCACAAGCGCTTCCTGCAGCACTTGCAGGGCGAGACGACTGCGCGGTGGGTCCTGAAGGCGCCCGACCACGTCTTCGCCATGGACTCCCTTCGCGCCGTGTACCCGGATGCGCGGATCGTCTTCGCCCACCGGGATCCCCTGAAGGTCCTTCCCTCGGTGGCGCGCCTGACCCAGGTCCTTCGGCGGCCCTTCTCCCGCAAGGTCGATCCGATCGCGGTCGGCCGGCAGATCACTCAGGACTGGGCGTTGGGCGCCCGGCGGATCATCGAAGCGCACGCCGAACGCCTCTGGCCCGCCTCCCAGGTCTTCCACGTTCACTACAAGGAAGTGACGACCGATCCGCTTGGGACGGTCGGCCGCCTGTACGACCACTTCGGGTTGGAGGTGACCCCGAGGTTCCGTGATCGCCTGCTAGGCTATGTCGACGCTAAGCCCGACGGCGGCTACGGGCGTAACGTCTACCGGTTCGAGGATTTCGGGCTGGATCCGGGCCGCGAGCGTGACCGATACCAGGACTACATGCGCTGCTTCGACGTCGAGGAAGAGTTCGCCGCGGCGTGAAACTTCGCACCGTTCTGACAGCCCTCGTCGGCGCAGGGCTGCTCGTCTGGCTTCTGTGGTCCGCGGGCCTCCCCGCCGTCGCCCAGGCGGTGATCCGTCTCGGCGCATGGGGTTTCCTGGCGATCGTCGCCTTCCAGATTGGCCTGGCGGTCCTGCTGGGCCTGGCCTGGGCCCTGCTCGGGCGCGGGCGGCCGGACTCGCCCATAGGCCGCTATGTCTGGGGACGGCTGATCCGCGACGCCTCAGGACAGGCCCTGCCGTTCAGCCAGGTCGGCGCCGTGCTGCTGGGCGGACGGGCCCTCTCGCTCGAAGGCGTGTCGGGCGGCTTCGCCACGGCGTCCACTGTGACGGACCTGGCCGTGGAATTCACCGGCCAGGTGGCGTTCGTCGCCTTCGGGGCGGCTCTGCTGGCCCTCCTGCGACCGCACAATCCCCTCGGTCGCCCTGCGCTCCTTGTAATCGGCGCCCTCATCCTGATGTCCGCGGGGTTCGTGTTTGCTCAGAGCCACGGCGCCCCGATCATCGAGCGGACACTCCGGCGGGTCCTCAGGCGTGAGGACGGTCCGGGCGGCCCGCCGGTGACTGAGGCGTTCGTGGAGATCCGGAGCCGTCCCGCATCCGTGGCGACAGCCTGGGGTCTACATTTCTCCGGATGGTTGCTTGGCGGCGTGCAGACCTGGATCACCCTGCTGTTCCTGGACGTCCACGCCACGCTTGGAGGGGCCCTGGTGATCGACAGCCTGACGGCCGGAGCCAAGGCGGTAGGATTCCTGATCCCCGGCTCCCTTGGCGTTCAGGAAGCAGCCTTGGTTCTGCTGGGCCATATCTTCGGCGTGGCTCCGCCCGCCGCTTTGGCCCTCTCCCTGGCGCGGCGCGGGCGCGACCTCGTCATCGCCCTGCCGGTCCTGGGGATCTGGCACGCGCGGCATGGCGATCGGATCTGGCGGCTGTCGCCAAAGCCGACCGACCGATCTTCGCCAGCCTGAGCCGCTTCAGCCCGGGAGGTCGCTCGTCCCCATAAGCGCCACGTCCACGGCGCGCGCGCACTGGCGGCCCTCGCGGATTGCCCACACGACCAGCGACTGACCCCGGCGCATATCTCCACATGCGAAGACGCCCCGGCGCGAGGTGCGATAGTCGTCAACGCTCGCGGCGACGTTACCGCGCGGATCGAGCGCTACCTGAGCCTCCTCGAGCAGGCCGTCGTGATGTGGGCCGAGAAAGCCCATGGCCAGCAGAACGAGGTCGGCCTTCAGCTCGAATCGACTGTCGGGGATCTCGGTCATCCGCATCCGGCCGTCGGGACCGGGCGTCCACTCCAGGCGGGCGCACTCGAGCGCCTCGATCCGGCCGTCGCGCCCGAGAGCCTGGCGCGTGGTGACGGCGAAGTCGCGCTCGCACCCTTCCTCCTGCGAGGAGGAAGTCCGCAGCTTCAGCGGCCAGTCCGGCCAGGTCAGGGCCTTGTTCTCGCGCAGCGGCGGCTGGGGCATGATCTCGAGCTGGGTGATCGACGCGGCGCCCTGGCGGTTCGCCGTTCCGATGCAGTCGGAGCCCGTGTCGCCCCCACCGATGACCACCACGTGCTTGCCCGCGGCGCTGATCGTCCCATCGGGCGCCGCCATATCCTCGGGATCTCCCGCCAACCGGCGGTTCTGCTGGGTGAGGTACTCCATGGCGAAGTGGATCCCGGACAGACCGTGGGGCGGAAGCTCCAGGTCGCGTGGCCATTCGGCGCCGCCCGCCAGGACCACCGCATCGTGCGCGGCGGCGATCTTCTCCAGCGAGATGTCGCGACCGACGTGGGAGTTGGGCAGGAACCTCACCCCTTCCCCCTCTATCTGCGCGAGGCGCTGGTCGATGAGGCGCTTCTCCATCTTGAAGTCGGGGATGCCGTAGCGGAGCAGGCCGCCGATGCGGTCGTTCTTCTCGAATACCGTCACCTCGTGCCCCGCGCGCGCGAGCTGCTGGGCGCAGGCGAGGCCCGCGGGACCCGAGCCGATCACCGCGACCCGACGGCCCGTCCGGACCTTTGGCGGCAGGGGCGTGATCCAGCCCTCCTCCCATCCGCGGTCGACGATCTGGCACTCGATCGTCTTGATGGTCACCGGCGCCTCGTCGATGTTCAGCGTGCAGGCGGCCTCGCAAGGCGCCGGGCACACTCGCCCGGTGAACTCAGGGAAATTGTTGGTGGAGTGCAGCGTGTCCAGCGCCTCGCGCCATCCGCCCCGGTAGACGAGGTCGTTCCAGTCCGGGATCAGGTTATTCACCGGGCAGCCGGTGTGACAGAACGGGACGCCGCAGTTCATGCAGCGGCCCGCCTGCCGCTCGGCCTCCGAAGCCGGCAGGGGCTGGACGAACTCGCGCCAGGTCTTCAGGCGCGAGGACGGCGAATCGTAGGCGCGATCGCGCCGCTCGATCTCGAGGAATCCGGTAGTCGAACCCATCTGGCGGCTCCTACTCAGCCGCCACGGCGTGGGCGGACGCTTGACTCGCCGATTGCAGGGCGCGTCGATAATCGTGCGGCGTCACCTTCACGAAGGCCTTCAGAGCCCGGTCGAAGTCGGCCAGCAGGTCGGCCGCGCGTGCGCTCCCCGTATGGCGGTGGTGTCGTTCGATCAGGATCCGCAGGCGCGCGGCGTCGAATCGCAGCGGATCGCCCATGCCGGAGTCCCGGACGCTCGGGGCCTCTGGCGCCGGCGCGCCGGTCTCGAACGCCTCGCCGGCGGACGGGCCGAGGCGCTCCAATCCGGCCATGGCCGTATTGCAGACGCTCTCCATCCGGTGGTCCGGGTCGTAGACATAGGCCACGCCGCCCGACATGCCGGCGGCGAAGTTGCGGCCGACCTGGCCCAGCACGACCACCACCCCGCCGGTCATGTACTCGCAGCCGTGATCGCCGACGCCTTCGACGACCGCCACGGCGCCGGAATTGCGCACGGCGAACCGCTCGCCGGCGACGCCTTCGAAATAGGCCTCGCCAGCTATGGCGCCGTAGAGGACCGTATTGCCGACAATAATGTGCTCGGACGGGTCGCGCCGAGACTCCGGCGGCGCACGGACGATGATGCGCCCGCCCGACAGACCCTTGCCGACATAGTCGTTTGCGTCCCCGGTGAGCTCGAGGGTCACACCCCGGGCGAGGAAGGCGCCGAAGCTCTGGCCAGCCGACCCCTTGAGGGCGACCTCGACGCTGCCGTCGGGCAGGCCTTCATGGCCGAAGCGCTGCGCGATCTGGCCCGAAAGCATCGCGCCGACGCTGCGGTTGACGTTGCGGACCTCGGTCTGGATCCGGGCCGAGCCGCGAGCCTCGAGCGCCTCCGAGGCGCCCTCGATCAGGCGATGGTCGAGGGCGCCGCCAAGGCCATGGTCCTGGCGCTCGCTGTTCCAAAGTCCCCGCGGATGGCCGGCTGGAGCCGCGTACAGGATGCGCGAGAGATCTACGCCCGAGGCCTTCCAACGGTCGACCGCCCCCCGCGCGTCGAGCCGGTCGACCCGCCCGATCATCTCCTCCACCGTCGCGAAGCCGAGGCGGGCCATGATCTCGCGGAGTTCCTCCGCCACGAAGAAGAGGTAGTTGATGACGTGCTCGGGCTGGCCGGTGAACCGCGCGCGCAACACCGGGTCCTGGGTCGCCACTCCCACCGGGCAGGTGTT
Source organism: Caulobacteraceae bacterium (assembly GCA_035483335.1). Classification (GTDB taxonomy): domain Bacteria; phylum Pseudomonadota; class Alphaproteobacteria; order Caulobacterales; family Caulobacteraceae; genus Acaudatibacter. The sequence goes on from DATHPX010000005.1 coordinate 27,312, forward strand.
GAGGTGGCACTTGCGCATCATGATGCAGCCGGCTGCGATCAGGGGCGCGGTGGCGAAGCCAAATTCGTCAGCGCCCAGGAGGGCGCCGATCGCGACGTCGCGGCCGGTGCGCAGGCCGCCGTCCACCTGGACCGCGATGCGCGAGCGCAGGCCGTTGAGCAAGAGGGTCTGCTGGGTCTCGGCCAGGCCGATCTCCCACGGCGATCCGGCATGGGTCAGTGAGGTAAGCGGGCTCGCCCCGGTGCCGCCTTCGAAGCCGGAGATCGTGACGTGGTCCGCCCGGCACTTCGCGACGCCGGCGGCGACCGTGCCGACGCCCACTTCCGACACCAGCTTGACCGACACGCGCGCCGCAGGGTTCACGTTCTTCAGGTCGTGGATCAGCTGAGCCAGATCCTCGATCGAATAGATGTCGTGGTGCGGCGGAGGCGAGATCAGGCCGACCCCGGGTGTCGAATGCCGGACCCGGGCGATGTTCTCGTCCACCTTGTGGCCAGGCAGCTGACCGCCTTCGCCGGGCTTGGCGCCCTGGGCCATCTTGATCTGGATGTCATCGGCATTGACCAGGTACTCGGCGGTCACGCCAAACCGGCCCGAGGCGACCTGCTTGATCGCCGAGCGCATGGAATCGCCGTTTGGCAGAGGCTGGAAGCGATCGGATTCCTCGCCGCCCTCGCCGGTGTTCGAACGCCCGCCGATCCGGTTCATCGCGATCGCAAGCGTGGTGTGCGCCTCGCGACTGATCGAGCCGAAGCTCATCGCGCCGGTGGAGAAGCGCTTGACGATCTCGCTCGCCGGCTCGACCGCCTCGAGAGGCAGAGGCTCCTCGGCCCAGCGGAACTCCATCAGGCCGCGCAAGGTCAGCAGGCGGCGGTTCTGGTCGTTGATCGAGCGCGCGAAAGCCTCGTACTCGCCGGGAATGTTCCCGCGCACAGCGTGCTGGAGGCTGGCGATCGCCTCGGGCGTCCAGGCGTGGTCCTCGCCGCGCAGGCGGAAACCATAGACGCCGCCGACGTCGAGCATCGTCCGATAGACCGGCGCATCGCCATAGGCGTCGGCGTGGCGGCGCACGCACTCCTGGGCAATGTCGATCAGGTCGGCGCCCTCGATCATGCTCGCCGAGCCGGTGAAGTAGCGGTCGACGAAGGCGCTCGACAGGCCCACCGCGTCGAAGATCTGAGCGCCGCAGTACGACTGGTAGGTGGAGATGCCCATCTTGGACATCACCTTGAGCACGCCCTTTCCGATCGCCTTGACGTAGTTCTTCGTCAGGACCTCGGCTCCCGGACCGCCCGGGTTGTTGCGGGCGATCGCGTCGAGCGTCTCGAACGCCAGGTAGGGGTTCACCGCCTCCGCGCCGAAGCCGGCGAGGACGCAGAAGTGGTGCACCTCGCGCGCCTCGCCCGTCTCGATGACGAGGCCGGTCTGCATGCGCAGGCCCTGGCGGATCAGACGGTGATGCACCGCAGAGGTGGCGAGAGCCGCCGGAATCGGAACGCGGCCCGGACCTGTCGCACGATCGGACAGGATGAGGATGTTCATGTCCTCCAGGACCGCGTCGGTCGCAGCCGAGCAGAGAGCGTCCAGGGCGCGGGCGAGCCCCTCCGCCCCTTCCGAAGTCGGCCAGGTCGCATCGAGCGTGACGGTCCGGAACGCGCCGTCCAGCAGTTCGGCGATGGCCCGGATCTTCTCGAGATCGGCGTTGGTCAGGACCGGCTGGGCGACCTCGAGGCGCTTGTGCGTGCCCGCCTGGCGGCCGAGCAGGTTCGGCCGCGGGCCGATCATCGAGACAAGGCTCATCACCAACTCCTCGCGGATCGGATCGATCGGCGGGTTGGTGACCTGGGCGAAGTTCTGCTTGAAATAGTCGTATAGCAGGCGCGGCCGACGCGAGAGGACGGCAAGCGGCGTGTCCGTGCCCATGGAGCCAATGGGATCTTCGCCGCCGCGCCCCATCGGCTCGAGGAAGACCTGAATATCCTCCTGGGTGTAGCCGAACGCCTGCTGGCGATCGAGGAGATCGGCGGCGTCATCCCCTCCAGCCGGATCCCAGTGCGGAGGCTCAGGCAGGTCCTCGAGCTTGAACTGGGTCCGCGCCAGCCATTCGGCGTAGGGCTCGGCCTGGGCGAGGGTCCGCTTGATCTCCTCGTCGTCGATGATGCGCCCTTCCTCCATATCGATGAGGAGCATCTTGCCGGGCTGTAGGCGCCACTTGCGCACGATCCGCTCTTCGGGGATCGCCAGCACGCCCACCTCCGACGCCATCACCACATGGTCCTGGTCGGTGATGACGAAGCGGGCCGGCCGCAGGCCGTTGCGGTCGAGCGTAGCGCCGATCTGTCGGCCGTCGGTGAAGGCGATGGCGGCGGGGCCGTCCCATGGCTCCATCAGGGCCGCGTGGTACTCGTAGAAGGCGCGACGCTCCGGATCCATCAGCGGATTGCCCGCCCAGGCCTCCGGGATCAGCATCATCATCGCGTGCGACAGCGAGTAACCACCCGCCAGCAGCAGCTCGAGGGCGTTGTCGAGCTTGGCCGTGTCCGAGTCGTTCGGGTGCAGCAGCGGCCACATCTTGTCGAGGTCGGGCCCGAGCAGCTCCGACTCCAGCGTGCGTCGCCTTGCGTTCATCCAGTTCGCATTGCCACGCACGGTGTTGATCTCGCCGTTGTGGGCGATGAACCGGTACGGGTGGGCCAGCTTCCAGGATGGGAAGGTGTTGGTCGAGAAGCGCTGGTGGACCAGGGCCAGCGCCGACTCGGTCAGCGGGTCCGTCAGGTCGCGGTAGAAACTGCCGACCTGATGGGCGAGCAGCAGCCCCTTGTAGACCACCGTCCGGGTCGAGAACGACGGCATGTAGAATTCGGTGAGGCCCGGCAGGCCATAGCGCTGCGCCAGCCCCTGCAGGGGATTTTGCGTCTGCTTGCGGATGGCCAGGACCTTGCGCTCAAAGGCCGCTTGGTCCGGCGTGTGCGGGCCGCGGGCCACGATCGCCTGACGGATCACCGGCATTTGGGCGAGTACGGCGTGGCCCAGACCGGTCGGATCGGTCGGCACTTCGCGCCAGCCGACCATCCGCTGGCCCTCCACCCGGATGAAGTGCTCGAACTGGCCGATGGCCGTGTCGCGCGCCGCTTCGTCCCGCGGCAGGAAACACATGGCCACGGCGTAGTCGCCAGGCGGCGGCAGCTCCTCGTTGCGGCGCTCGGCCCACTGGCGCAGCAAAGCGTCGGGAATCTGGATCAGGCAGCCCGCGCCGTCGCCCACCAGGGGATCGGCGCCGACCGCGCCGCGATGGTCGAGGTTGACGAGGATCTCGAGCCCCGCGGAGATGACCTCCTGGGATTTCCTGCCCTTTATGTTGGCCACGAAGCCGACGCCGCACGAGTCATGCTCGTTGCGGGGATCATAAAGGCCCTGGGGAGGGGGGATCGAAGGCAAGATTTTCCTCAGGTCAACGCTCAGGCGCGGTCTTCAGGGCAAGAAGCGCCCCTGGGGACCGCCAAATTAAGGGTTCCTTCGCATTTATACGGACCAGGCGGCTCTTGTCGACCAGGAGGTCGTCGTGCTTGACGCTCGCTTGGGCGCGAGGCGATTGTGCGGGCGGCCGGGGACTGAGTGAGGGTGGTTCGGGAGCAGGAATGATCAAGGCTCCGGGTCGGCCCTTCCTCATCGGCCTTGCGCTTGTCGCTTTGGGCGGCTGCGAGCGTCATCACATCCATCATGTAATCACCGCCAAGGTGATCGATACGATCAAGGCCGGCGAAGTCCGCGGCGCCAACGACGTGAGCAGCGGCGATCCGAACAAGGTGCTCGCCCATTTCACGGCCGACGCCGTGGTCGTGATCCCGGGGCGCGCCCCGATCATGGGCGCCGCCGCCTTGCGCCAGGCTGTATCGGACG
>DATHPX010000006.1:0-6136 GCA_035483335.1 Caulobacteraceae bacterium
GATCAGCGCCAGTTGCGCGAGGCTGTTCACCGACAGTGGGATGCGCGTGGCGGTCGCGGCGAGGACGCCGGACAAGCCGGTGCTGCAGCGTCTCGAGGCTTCGCATGGCGTGCGCCGCTACGCCTGCGACGCCACCGCGGCCGACGCGGTCGAGACGCTGTTTGAGTCCGTGAGTCGGGACCTCGGTACGCCGTCACTTGTGGTCCACAACATCGATGGCCGTGTCGCCGGTATATTCCGCAAATCCGCCACGGACGTCGAGCCGGCCATGGTGTTCGACACCCTGCGCAATTCGGCGTTCAGCGCCTTTCTCGTCGCCCAGCAGGCCGCTCGCCGGATGCTCGAAAACGAGCCCGGCCCCAATGGCGCCAAGGGCACGATCATCTTCACCAACGCCAGCGCCGCGCTGAAGGGCTACCCCCTGAGCGGCGCCTTCGCGATGGCCTGTCACGCCAAGGCCGGCCTTGCGCAGAGCCTGGCCCGGGAGCTGGGGTCGCAGGCGATCCACGTCGCCCAGGTTCCGATCGACGCGGCGATCGGTTTTGCCCAGGAAGACGGGACGCGCGCCCACCGCCTCGCCGGGACGAGCGTCGATGACAACATGGCGGACCCCGACCGCATCGCCGAGACCTACCTGCAGATCCACAGGCAACACAGATCGACCTGGGCGTTCGAGGTGGTGCTGCGGCCGTGGAACGAGAAGTGGTGATCAGGGAAGGCCCCGCGGAGACGCCGTCGGCCGGCGAGGGCGCCGGCGGACGGGTTCAGGCGAATGCGCTGGCGAAAATGCGCACGGCAGCGCGACGAGCCTGTTCGTCGGTGATGGCGGCCGCGGTCGGATCCGCAGGGCGGTTCTTGGCGAGCCAGGCGACCGCCTCCATCGCGCCTCGCGCTAGGGCCTCGGCCTCGGTGCGACTGCGCTCCGGGGCATGGCCGCGGCGCACGACCCAGGCGACGAGGTCGGCCATCAGCGGGTAGCGGACCTCGTCATCGAAAACCTCCGCAAGCTCGGGCGCCTCGTGCCCGCAGCGGTCGAGCAGGCGGATGATCCGCGCGTTCGCCGAAATGGCGTCGTAGAGCTCCCCGCCAATGGTCTCGGCCTCACCCCGCAGGTCGCTGGGAGCAGGTCCCCGCGCCGCCTTCGTCAGAACCGGCCAGAACCCTTTGCGAGCGATCTCGCGGTGGAGCAGCGCGACCGTGTCCTCCAGGCCCCTGACCGCCAGGGGCGATGGCTGCGCGTCCGCGACGCGGCCCAAGGTCTCCAGCACCGCCAGGTGAAACAGCGCCTCCTTGCTGTCGACGTAGCGGTAGATCGTGCCCACCGAGACGCCAAGGCGCGCGGCGACATGAGCGATCTGGGTCAGCCGGTAGCCTCCGCTCGAGAAGCATTCGAGCGCCGCCCTGGCGACATCGTAGGCGCGGTCGGTCCCGCGACGGGCGCGCCCTGGCGCGGCGGCAGTGGCGGTCATTGCAAGCCGGTCATTACAGGATGGCTCCCAGTCCGGGGACGCGCCGCGCGATCGGCGCGGCAAGACCAAAGCAGACCACAAGACCCATGACCCACAGAAGGACGAACTTGGCGATGGGCGGCGCGGCGAGGGGCGCCAGCGCGAGGGCGAGGGCGACCAGGATCGGCGGGTGGATGACGTAGACCGCGAAAGCGTTGTCCGACATGAACTTCGAGAACGCCCTTTGCCTCGTAAGGCCCCTGCGGAACAGCGCGAGCACGCCAAAGCTCATACCGACGCAGACCAGCGCCTCCCAGAGGCTGAGCGCCGCGCTCTGCCAGTGAACGCCGCCGGCGTAGTCCGATTGGCGGCCTTGGAGTGCGCCGCCGAGCAGCAGCAGCGGCAGCCACATGGCAAGCGCGACCCCCACGCAAACGCCTGCGGTCAGGATGGCGAAACGCTCGCCGATCCACTCGAGCCAACGCTCCCGGCTGGCCGCGACGCCGAGGCCGAACATCACCACGTACGAAGGGAAGTAGCAGAGCTGCATGTTGAACACCGACGAGCCCATGGGCTGCCACAGGCGGACCACGAACGTCGAAGACGCGATCGCCGCGACGGTGAGCGCGACGCCGGCCGCGCCCGTGACGGGGTCGGCCTCTAGGCGCAGCGTCACCCGCGCGCTCGCCGCGCGGACAAGGACGTAGCCAGCGCAGAAGACCAGCAGCGCCACGCAGAACCACATCGGACCCGTGGCCGAGAGGAAACGTCCGCTCGCAAAATAGCTGCCGAGCTCGCCAGGCAGCCCTTGCACGCGCCAGCCATTGGCGAAGGCCACGGTCATTGGTCCCAGCGCCGCGACGTAGAACAAGGTGGGCAGGCCGAGCCGGCGTAGCCGGCCGATCATGAAACCTCCCGGTCCCTTGGCATCGTAGGATGTGGGCGTGAAAAACCCGGCGACGAAGAACAACAGGGCCATGAAGAAGCCCTGCAGCAGACCCTGGTAAGTCGCGAAGAACAAAGTCTCGAGGGGGCCGACGGGCGGCCGCTCGCGGTAGTACCAGCTGCCGAGCGGGCTGTAGGTGACCGCGGCGTGCATGCTCAGCACCAGGACGATCATCGCCCACCGCACATTGTCGATGAAGACCAGCCGTCCCGTGGGTGGCGCGTTCGCCGTCGCGCGGGCCTCTGAAGTACGCGCCGATCCAGATCGCGGCGCCTCGATGACTCTTGAAGAGAACATGACCAAGCGTCCATACTAAATGAACGAGTCATTCATTTACCTGAGGCGCCCGGCGGCGTCAAGGCGCGACCCTCGAGACGTGGTGATTGATCCTCCCCGCTTCCTCCTTCGCGCGATGGGCTTTGGAGGACAGGTCGCGGAGGAGGATCCACAGCCGGACCGTTTACGTGATGCGAAGCTAACCCCCTGAAGGAAGGGGTCTTTCGGTTATTTGTCGAATCCGACGAACACCGTCGCCTCGGCGACTGACTTTCGATGCGACACGACCGCGTTTGCCGGAAAGGTCTCGTCCGGCCAGCCCAGCGCGATGCTTTTCATGATGACCTGGTCGTCGGCGATCCCGGCATGCTCGCGCACGACCGGCGACTGCATGATGCCCTGGCTGTTGATGACGGCGCCCAGGCCGCGGGACCAGGCGGCGTTGACCAGGGTGGTGGCCACGGCGCCGCAATCGAAGGGTGTGTCGTCGCTGCCGTCCAGCGCGCGGTCATAGGTGATGATCACGCACACCGGGGCGTCGAACTGGCGAAAGCCGCGGAGGACCCAGTCCTGGCGCCCTTCCTTGTCGTCGCGGGCGATCCCCATGGCGGCGAAGAGCTGCTTGGCGACCCCGATCTGCCGATCGCGATGCATGCCTGCAAAGGGCTGGCCCGTGCGGAATTCGCGCGAGTGCGGCACGCCCGCGAGGTTCCGCTCGGTATTGCCGGCGCGGATCCGGTTCAGCGGTTCGCCGGTGATGACGTAGAAATTCCAGGGCTGGGTGTTCATGGACGAGGGCGCCCGCATCGCCAGGCCGATCACTTCCTCGATCAGCGCTCTGGGAACGGGATCTGGTTTGTAACCGCGGATGCTGCGGCGACCGAGGATCACGTCGTCAAACTGCATGTATGTCTCTCTTGGAACGCTTGCGGGCTTGTCCCCGAAACCCCGAGCGTCGGCTAGGCGCCAAAATTCAGTTTCAGACCCGGCTCTGGCCAGCGCATCCGCACGAGCCTGCCCGTTTGCGAGAGCGTGATAAAGGCGTCGCGCCGGTCGGCTCCGCCAAAGCAGATGTTGGTGGTCATCCGGTCCGGCAGCGGAGTCTGGCGACAGGCGCCCGCCGCCGTCATGGTGGTGATCCCCTGGGCGATCGAGGCGATGCAGATGTCGCCGTTCGCCTGCACGGCGAGGCTGTCGAAGAAGGCCCGCCCCGGCGCCGCGCCCACCACGCGCCCGCCTCGGCCGCCTTTGACGACCTGTCCCGGGCCGACGAGATCAAAGGCGATGAGGCGGCCCGTGTAGCTCTCGGCGCAGTAGAGCGTCTTCTCGTCAGGGGAGAGGCCGACGCCATTATAGCCCGTGCCGCCAAACGAGATCTCGTCGGCCCCCGACCCGCCGGCCTTGGCGTAGTACACGCCGCTGAGGTGGCGGGTGCGCCCGGTCGTTCTGCCAAAGTCGGTGAACCAGAAACCGCCTTGCGCGTCGAAGACGATGTCGTTGGGAGCGGAAAGCGGATGTCCGCCGACAGTGTCGAAGAGCCGCTCGGCCCTGCCGCTCGCGAGGTCCACCCGGTCGATCCCGCCCTGGACCGCCGCCCGCGGTCCGCTCTCCGGGCCGCCCCCGCCATTGTTGGCGACGTAGACCGCGCCGTCCGGTCCCAGGGCGGCGCCGTTGGGGCCCCCGCCAAGATCGCACACGACCTCGACCTTGCCGTTCCAGACGCGCGAGAGCGTTCCGCGCGCGATCTCGACCAGGATCACCGAGCCGTCCGCCATGGCGATCGGCCCTTCCGGAAACTGCAGCCCTTCGGCCAGCACGTCGAACGTCATGTGTTTCCTTTCCGCTCCCAATTTATCCGTCATCGAAGCGAGGACTTAGGACCTAGGTCCTAGGTCCTCGCTTCACCCGGTTCGCAACGGCGCGGCCCCCCAACACGCCGCCCTGGCCGACTTTGCGGTTGGCGGGGTCGATGAGGACGCCGGGGTTCATGACGCCGGCGGGGTCGAGGGCCGTCTTGGCCGCCGTCAACGCAGCGCGGAAGAGAGGCGGGATCTGCTTTTCGTAGCCGGGCCGATGGTCGCGACCGACGGCGTGGTGGTGCGTGACCGTGCCGCCCAGCGCGACGCTGATCTCGTTCGTCGCCGCCTTTATCTCGCGCCAGCGGGCGAGCGAGTCCTCCAGTTTCCCGTCGCGCGTTCCGACCGCCGAAAATGAGAAGTAGGGCGCGGGCCCGTCAGGGTAGACGTGAGTGAAGCGGCAAGAGACGCTCGCCGGGTGGCCGCAGATCTCGCTGATCGCGCGCGCCGCCCGCTCGCGCACGCCATCATAGAAGGCGTCGAACCGGTCCCAGGTGATCGAGGTCTCGAAGGTGTCGCCGATCATGCCCAGGCCCACCGACAGGTTGCGGCCATAGGGCATGCGGATGAAGGCGTTGCGCCACTGGCCGGTCGCGCCCTCACGGCGTTGGGCGGCGCCTGCCGCGGGCTGCAGCTGGGCCGCGACGGCGGCCTTGTCGTAGCTCCCGCCATGGTCGCTCACCAGCTCCAGCGCCCGCTGCATCCAGGCGTCCAGCGGATGGTCGGCGCTCTCGAAACCCAGCACCAGGATGGGCGAGGCGCCATCGCCGACGCCATTGCCCTGCGCCTCGGCTGGGTCGAGCAGGCGGCAGTTCGAGGGATAGAGGCCGGCCTGGGTGAGCGCGCGCACCGCCGCGGTCGCCTCCCCCATCGAGCGGAAGGTCACGCTGGCGGAGGCCTGGCGCGTGGGGCGATCCTGCAGCCGCATCCACGCTTCGACGATGACGCCGAGCACCCCCTCGGACCCGATCATCATCCGGTCGGGCGATGGCCCCGCGCCGGAACCAGGCAGGCGACGGGTCTCCATCACGCCCGCCGGCGTCACCGTGGTCGTGGACTCCACGAAGTCGTCGATGTGCGTGTAGAGCGAGGCGAAGTGCCCGCCGCTGCGGGTCGCGATCCAGCCGCCCAGGGTGGAAATCTGGAAGCTTTGCGGGAAGTGGCGCAGCGTCAGCCCGTGCGGCCGGAGCTGTTCTTCGATCTCCGGCCCGAGCGCTCCGGCCTGGATCCGCGCGGCGCGGCTGAGGCGGTCGATCTCGACCACCCTGTTCAAGTGCTGGGTGTCGATGACGAGGGCGCCGGCGTAGGAGTCGCCGACATCCGACTCGACTCCGCCGGCCACGCTCGAGCCGCCGCCGAAAGGCGTGACCGCGAGGTTGGCGCGCGACGCCCAGTCCAGCAGGTCGGCGACATCCTGCGCCGTCTTCGGGAAAGCGACGAGGTCGGGCGGGTGGTCGATCCGTCTTAGCCGCATGCGCACGGCGTCGCCGAACGACTTGCCCAGCGCGTGCGTGAGCCGGTCGTATGGCGTCGTCGAGACCATGGCCGCCAGGCTCGCAGGCGCCGCGGCCCTGGGCGATGGCAGGTCGAAGTCCGCTTCGGTCGGCGGC
>DATHPX010000007.1:0-13063 GCA_035483335.1 Caulobacteraceae bacterium
GGGGGTGGACCTCGTCGTCTATTCCCTCACCAAATACGCCGGCGGGCATAGCGACCTCGTGGCCGGCGGGGCGCTGGGATCGAAGGTGCTGCTCGATCGTGTACGCACCCTGCGCAATACGATCGGCACCATCCTCGACCCTCACTCGGCCTGGATGCTGCTGCGCAGTCTCGAGACCCTGGAGTTGCGCATGACGCGCGCCGGCGAGAACGCCGCGAAGGTGTGCGACTTCCTGCGCCAACATCCAAAGGTGGATCGGGTCGGCTATCTGGGCTTCCTCGATCCCAAGGGACGCCAGGCCGACATCTATCGACGCCACTGCCTCGGGGCGGGCTCGACCTTTTCGCTCTACCTAAAGGGCGGCGAGGCCGAGTCCTTCCGCTTCCTCGACGCCCTTCGCATCGCCAAGCTGGCGGTGAGCCTTGGCGGCACGGAGACCCTGGCCTCCCATCCGGCCAGCATGACCCACCTTTCAGTGTCCGACGAGCGCAAGCGCGCGCTGGATATCGGGGACAACCTCGTACGGATCTCCATCGGCGTGGAGGACGCCGACGACCTCATCGAGGACCTGCGGCAGGCGCTCGAGGCGGTATAGCCGGGCTAATCTCGATAGGTGACTGGCGGCGTAGAGAGCCTTTTTTGACACGGAGGACGCGGAGGAAGAGGAGGGCACGGAGATAGAAGTTCAGCGCTTCGCGCCGCTAAGCCCGAGGCGGCGCAGATCCCCCGCGTCGAAGGCGCAACAAGCCTTCTTTGAGCCCTCCCCTTCCTCCGTGTCCTTCCTGTCGAAAAGCAATCTCTCCCCACCATGCAGGTTGGGCGTCTCAACAGGCGCCTGGGCCTTGAGTTCGCGCGGCGGCGGACCGATCCTGCGCCGAATGAGAACGAGACCCGAGGACGCCTGATGCCCGACTCCGCCGCCGATGCGTTGACCAACAAGCGGGCGCTGTGGCGCCAGAGGGCTTACGAGGCGCCGCTGGAGACGCTGAACCCGGCCTGGGCATCGGCCTTTCGAGACGATGGGCACTGGCCGTTCTTCGAGCGGCTGCGGGCGGAAGATCCGGTCCATTTCACGCCGGACAGCAGCTACGGCCCCTTCTGGTCGATCACCCGCTACAACGACATCATGGCGGTGGACACCAACCACCAGGTGTTCTCGTCGGCCAAGGGGATCGGCCTGGCGCCCAAGGCCAGTGTCCTGCCGCCGGATGCGCGTGTGGACGAGACGGCGGGCGAGAGCCCCTCCCCCAGTTTCATCGGCATGGATCCGCCCGAACACGACATCCAGCGCAAGACCGTGAGCCCGGCCGTAGCGCCCGCGAGCCTGGCGCTCATGGCCCCGCAGATTCGTGAGCGCGCGGGCCTGATCCTGGATTCCCTCCCGATCGGCGAGCCCTTCGACTGGGTCGACCTGGTGTCGAAGGAGCTCACGACGATGACGCTCGCGACCCTGTTCGACTTCCCCTTCGAGGAACGTCGCAATCTGACCGTGTGGTCAGACACCATGACCACCGCCCCGGGCCATGGTCCCGCCGAGACCTGGTCCGACCGGCGGCGGATGCTGGCGGAGTGCCGCGACTATTTCATCCGGCTGTGGAATGAGCGGGTGAACGCCGAGCCGGCGGGCGATCTCATCTCGATGCTCGCGCACGGGCCGCAGACGCGCGACTGCACGATGGACGAGTACTTCTCGAACGTCACCCTGCTGATCATCGGCGGCAACGACACCACGCGGAACACCATCTCCGGCTCGGTCTTTGCGCTCAACCACTTCCCCGAGCAGTACGACAAGCTGCGCGCTGATCCCTCGCTGGTGCCCTCGATGGTCAGCGAGACCATCCGCTGGCAGACCCCCCTCTCGCACATGGCCCGCGTCGCCACGCAGGACTTCGAATTCCAGGGCAAGACCATCCGCGAGGGCGACCGGGTGGTGATGTGGTACGTCTCGGGCAACCGCGACGAGACGGCGGTCGAGAACCCCAACGCCTATCTCATCGACCGCCCCCGGCCGCGCCAGCACCTCTCGTTCGGCTACGGCATCCACCGATGCGTTGGAAATCGCCTGGCCGAGCTGCAGCTGACCATCATCTGGGAAGAGATCCTCAGGCGCTTCCCCGAGATCCGCCTGCTCGAGGAGCCGAAGCGCAGCTACTCGGTCTTCATCAAGGGCTATGACGAAATGAAGGTCGTGATCCCGCGGCGGAATTGAGGGGACGTCCCAGGGCGCCGGATTTCACGCCGCCGCCAGAGGTCCCCCGCGAGGGGCGGCATACTCCGCGACGGCCCAAGAGAGTTCGTCCTGGTCGAAAGGCTTGGCCAGGCGTGGGATGCCGAGCTCGGCGGTGTGGTTAGCCGACAGGTCGGCGTAACCAGTTGTCAGGACGAGCCGCAGGTCAGGCCTTAGCTGACGCAAGCGCCGGGCCAGCTCGACGCCGGTCATCTCCGGCATGGCGTGGTCGGTGAGGACGAGATCGATCTCGTGACCCGACTGGATCAAGGCCAGGGCCTCGCGCGCCGACGCGGCCTGGAGCACGGTGTGGCCAAGGTCCTCCAACATCGCAGCTGCCCCCGCGGCGACCAACGGATCGTCGTCGACGACGAGGACCGTGCGACCCTCCTGCGGCGTGTCGACCGCCGGGCGCTGTGGGCGCGGTTGGGCGGCGCTCACAGCGGACGACGCCTGTGGAAGCCACAGGTCCGCCCTCACGCCCTGCCCTGGCGCGCTCGTGAGCCGCATGGCGCCGCCCGATTGGACGACAAGCCCCTGCACCATCGAAAGCCCAAGACCCGTGCCCTGGCCGATGCCCTTGGTGGTGAAAAACGGCTCGGCCGACCGCGCGAGAGTCGCCTCGTCCATTCCGGAGCCAGTGTCGGTGACGCTGAGGCGGACATAGGCGCCAGGCGCCAGTCGCAGGGCGGCGAGAGCCTCGGCGTCCAGTTCGACCCACTCGGCCGCCAAGGTGAGCTCTCCGCCGTCAGGCATGGCGTCGCGAGCGTTCAATGCGAGGTTCATGAGGGCCAGTTCGAGCTGGTTTGCATCGATCAGGATCCGTGGCAGGTCCGAGCCCAAGGCGTTGGTCACGCGCACGCCGGGCCCTACAGCGCGGTCGAGCAAATCACTCATGGCCGCCACGAACTCGCCCAGGGCCACGGAAGCGGGGCGCAGCTCCTGGCGCCGGGCGAAGGCGAGCAGACGCTGGGTGAGGGCCGCCCCACGCTCCGCCCCCTTCATCGCATTGTCCACGAGGCGCTCGGCCCCATCATCGAGGGGGTAGCGCCGGCGCAGCACCCGCAGGCTGCCCATGATGGCCATCAACAGGTTGTTGAAGTCGTGGGCGACCCCGCCGGTGAGCCGGCCAATGGTTTCAATCTTCTGCGCCTCGAACATCTGGGCCAGGGCGAGCTCGCGCTCCCGCGTGTGGGCCTCGATGCGCAGCTCGTTTGCCTCGACGATATCGTTGAATGTTTCGGCGATGCGCCCCGCCAGACCGGTCTCGGCGATGGGCAACCTGACCGAGAAGTCCCCCGCCCTCACCGCCTGCAGAGCCTCCAGCAGTCGCTGCAGGTTGAAGGGCGATTCCTCATCGAGGGCCATAACGGACACCGGGAGAGATGCGCCGTCGAGACCTCCGGGAATGGCGGATTCGTCAGGGGTCATAGTTCACCACGCACCGATGGTCCGAACGCGATCTTGGTGAGCCCGACCCCCCAGGCGCACGCAAGCCTATACAGGAATGACGCAAGGTTAGAGGAGCAGCAATGCGGACTCTTGTCTATTCCGCAAATGCACTGCGAAGCAAGAGAAATGGTACGGTTTCGGTGTAATTGCGAGAATACCGGAGTGAAATCCGTCGCGAAGTCTCTCGCGGAAAACTCTGATTTTAGTGAATTACTGTGCAATGAGTTGCATGCAAACTCCAGCCTGGCGCTTGCAAACTGAGAATACGTCGCTCGTTCTATAACACGGAGACGCGAGACCGAGTCGGTATCGCCGCTGGCCGGGCCGTGACACACGGCGGCAAACGCGTATTGTCAACGCAGGGAAATAGTAAACACCCAGAGGAAATCCTATGGCCAAGCTGCGCGAGGTCTACGCCATTCCGCCCGACGGCTCGACCTATGCCGTCCCGCAGGACTTCGACGTCGTGTTCAACTGGGACTATGACGAAGGTCGCGCGGCGATGATGGGTCTCTACCGCAAGGGCGTGGAGATGCAGTGGAACGCGGAGAGTCGCATCGACTGGTCGCAGGAACTCGACGAGGACAACCCTGAACAGCTGCCCGAGGCCATGCTACCGATTTCCGGCATGGCCGAGTACGAAGCCATGGACCGCAAGGAAAAGGCCACGGTCCGGCGGCACTTCCAGGGCTGGCAGATCTCCCAGTTCATGCAGGGAGAACAGGGCGCGCTGATCTGCGCGGCGAAGATCGTCACCCAGGTGCCAGACGTCGATTCCAAGTTCTACGCCTCGACGCAGACGATCGACGAGGCGCGCCACGTCGAAAGCTACAAGCGCCTGCTCGAGAAGTTCGGCGTCGCCTACCCGATGACCGCGCCTCTGCAGGAGCTGATCGACCAGGTTCTGCGCGACAGCCGCTGGGACATGACTTACCTAGGCATGCAGGTGGTGATCGAGGGCCTTGCCCTCGCCGCCTTCCAGCAGATCCGCGACCACGCCCAGAACCCTCTGGCCGCAGCGGTCAACGCCTATGTCATGCAGGACGAGAGCCGCCACGTCGCGTTCGGCCGTCTCGCTCTGCGGGACTACTACCCGCAGCTGACTCAGAGGGAGCGCGACGAGCGGGAGGAGTTCCTGCTCGAGGCCTGTTATCTCATGCGCGATCGCTTCGACGCCGTGGAAGTCTGGAAGCGGCTCGGGCTCGATCCGGCGCGATGCGCCGAGCACATGTACGACTCCGGCTTTATGCAACAGTTCCGCTCGAGCCTCTTCACGCGCATCGTGCCGATCGTGAAGGACATCGGCCTTTGGGGCGACACCATCCGCAAGGGCTACGAGCAGATGGGCATTCTTGGCTACGCCGATACCGACGTTCAGGTCCTGCAGGACGCGGACAACGATATCGCCAAGGAGTTCGACGCCCGTCGCGCCTATGTCGAGAGCGTCGCCGCCCGCGCCGCCACAATGGAGACCGCCTGAGGGCGGTCGCCCGGGGCCTAGAGCCTGATCCGTTTGCACGGAACAGATGCAAACGGTGAATCAGGCTCTACACTTTTGAATCTAGAGCAAATTATCCCCGTTCAGACCGTTCCGTCTGAACGGGGTTTGCTCTAGGAGTCGAAGAGTCCGCGCAGGGGCTCTGGCCATCGCCAATGCTTGGATTTATGCCCCTTCGTTTTCTCCTCGGACGCCACGCGGACGTGGCGGGCATGGCCTTCTGACTTCATTGCGATTCGCTGGGGTCGGGCGAAATGGCCGGGCGCCTCGAGCGATCGGGCTTCCTCATGGGATACGCGCGACCAGGGCTTCGACGCGCCGCACCCGTCGCTCACCATCGCGACCCCTTCGATCGGCGCTCCGCGAGGCGCGGGTCGCAGGAACAGCAGGTAGTCCTGTCCCAGTTCGCCCAGCGCCCCCCCGTCGAGCCACGGTCCGGCGTCGTCTCCGCGCGTGAGGATGTCCAGTCGGGAGGGCGCCTTGCCCTTGAAGGCGTGCAGGGTCTGGGTGTGGATCAAGGTCCAGGACTCCCCCACTCCGGACCAGTGGTCGTCGGCCGCCGCGAACCGCGCGCGGACGACCCAGGTCGAGTCACGGTAGGCCCGGGCGACCACCTCCGACGACACGTGCGGGCAGCCCGTTCGGTCTATTGCAGCGGCCCCGGCGTCGCCAGAGGCAGACAATCCCAGGGAGATGATCAACGCTCCCGCGAAGATCGCCCCAGGCGGCGGTGGTTGGATCGTTTGCCCCTGGATCATCCTTTTCCCGCGCCTTTCCCCGTGAAGGCTATTCGCCCTCACCGGTAAGCGCGTCAGAGGGCTGAACAGTTCAGTGTCGCCCGCCACTCCGCCGCGCGCGCCTTGAGCTCGTCCGGCCGGCGCAGATCCGAAAGGTCTTCGGGCAGGCGCTCGAGCACCTCGAAGACGAAGCCGTCCGGTCCGTGCGCGTCCCACGCCGCCTGCAACGCCCGGTTGATATGGGCGCCATGACGCAGGGAAAACCATAGGCTGTTCTGCTGAGGCTCCAGATGTCGGCTTCTGCCCACCCACGCCTCTCCAGTCGCCGTGCAGCGGACGACGAACACGCCCCATTCCGCCTTGCGCATCTTGTACGCGGCGATCGCCGCCCGTCGCTCAGCTCGTTGCATCGCACACCTTTCACCCGGGTGATATTGATGCATATTTTCACCCGGGTAAATAAAACTGATGACGTCAACGATCTCCCCGAGATGCTGCGGTTCGCCGGCGCAAATCCACTGCTAGGCTAGGGCCATGCGCTCGCCCTCTCCCTCCCTGCCCTCTCGCCGCGATGCGATTGCGGGGGCGGCGGGCGGCGCCGTGCTCCTCGCCAACTGGCCCGCCTCTGCTGCAGAGCCTGCCGCCCTGGACGTTCCGCCGGAGCTCCAGCGGCGGATGTACGCGGCGGCGCTGGACAGCGCCAAGCGCCACGTCCGCGGAGGCGAGCCCGGCTCGGCCTATCGTCGGCGGTTCGTCGACGCCGCCTTCAGCAGTCACATCTTCCTGTGGGACACCTGCTTCATCGCCGCCTACGCAAAGTACCACCCCGAGGAACTGCCGATCCGTCCGGCGCTCGACAATTTCTACGAGCGACAGGAAGCCGATGGGTTCATCTGCCGCGAGTACGACGCGCAAGGTCGACCATTCTGGCCCAAGGACCATCCAGTCAGTATCAACCCCCCGCTGCTGGCCTTCGCCGAGCTGGAACTGTTCACCCGGACACGAGATGTCGATCGCCTCGCGGGCGTTTATCCAAAGCTCGCGCGCTTCTATGACTTTATCGCTGCGCGTTATCGGTGCGACGACGGCCTGTTCTTCAGCGACGCGCTGGGCTCGGGGATGGACAACATCCCACGCTATCCGGATGGCTGGCGCGACGACGGACGCGGGCTGCCGCTGCACAACCTTTATCCTCAGGTCTTCAACTACGACCTCCTGAGCTCCAAGTGGAACCGCCAGGGGCGGAGCGTCGACTTCTCAGCCCAGATGGCCCTTTTCGCCGACCAACTCGCCCAGATCGCGCACATCGTCGGTCGAAAACGCGACATCGCGCGCTGGCGCGCCGGCCACGCCGACATCGCCCGCGCGATCAACGCCCACTGCTGGAGCGAGGCGGACGGCTTCTACTACGATCTGGGCTACGGCGAGCCGATCCGGCGCAAGCACATCGGCATGTTCTGGACCCTCCTCGCCGGCGTCGCGCCACCCGCGCGGACTCGCCGCATGATCGCCCATCTGATGGATCCGGCCGAATTCTGGAGACGCATCCCGGCGCCGGCCTGGCCCGCGGACCAGGTCGGCTTCTCACCCGGCGGCGATTACTGGATGGGCGGGGTGTGGGCGCCGACGAATTACATGCTCCTGCGCGGCCTTCGCCGATGCGGCGCGGAAGCGACCGCGCGGGGACTCGCGCGCGCCTACTACTGGGCGGTGGCGCAGGTCTTCGAGGCCACCGGCACGTTCTGGGAGAACTATTCGCCCGACTCCCTGGCTCCAGGCCGGATCGCTCGTCCGGACTTCTGCGGATGGACCGCCCTGGCCCCGATCGCCGTCCTTCGTGAATTCATCGCCGACTGACCTTTGACGAGGGCCTCGCCGCATCGGATGCTGGGCGCGAGGAAACATGGGAGGAGCCGTCATGGCCGACGACGTTCGCAGCAGCGGGCCGCTGGCGCGTGAAGTCATAGCCCTGTGGCCGCAACCGCCGGCACGGTCCCTCCCTCGCCTCGGACCGGAACAGACGTTCAGCCCACCCGAAGGCGTAGCGGCGGGCACGACCATGCTGCGTAACGTGTCGGAACCGACCCTGACCGTCTTCACGCCGGAAGCCGGGACGTCCAACGGCTGCGGCGTGGTGGTCTGTCCGGGAGGGGGATGGCGGATCCTTGCCTGGGAGCATGAAGGGATCGACGTGGCGGAGTGGTTCGCCCGGCGAGGCTTCACGGCCTTCCTGCTTAAATATCGCGTCTCGGCCACGCCCGCCGATCCGGTGGAGTTCGCCCGGGCTTCGGCGGCGATGCAGAAACAGCTCTCGGATCCCCGCCCCGCGGCGAAGGCGCCGCGAAAGATGGACCAGCTCATGCGCGACGAGACCCTGCTGCTCGCGCGCGAGATCGCCGCCGACGACGGGCGCCGCGCGCTGGCGATCGCACGGGAGAGAGGCGGTGACTTCGGCGTCGACCCCCAGCGCATCGGCCTGATCGGCTTCTCAGCGGGCGCCTTCCTGGTCACGGACGTCGCGATGGATCCGCAGGGTCCGTCGCCGGCCTTCCTGGCGGCCATCTATGGCGGCGACACGCGCGATCGCCGCGTGCCTGCCGACGCGCCGCCGCTCTTCACCGTCATCGCCCACGACGATCGGCTGCTCTTCCGCATGGTCGAACAGCTTTACAAGGACTGGACCGACGCAGAGCGTTCGGCCGAGCTGCACATCTACGCCCGCGGCGCGCACGGCTTCGGCATGGTGCGCCAGGGGCTTCCGGTCGACCGGTGGATCGACCTGCTCGGCGACTGGCTGGCCGACCGCGGGTTCGGCTGACCGCCCCGATGGCTGGCGAACCGGAATCGCTGGACACGGACGAGCCACTGGAGCGGCGGGTGCGTCGGCACTGGTTCGACCGCGTGATCATGCTGTCGGATGGGGTCTTCGCCATCTCGATAACACTGCTGGCACTGGAGTTGCGCGCCCCTGCGACCTGGAATACCGCCGCCGACATCTGGCGCAACCTGGCCCCTCAGCTGGACGCCTACGCACTCAGCTTCCTCGTGATCGGCGTCTACTGGCTCGCCCACAGGCGCTTCTTCGCGATGATCCTCGAGGCCGATCCGCCGATCACCGTACTGAACCTCATCTTCCTCGCGCTCGTGGCCCTGCTGCCGGCGGTGACCCATCTGGTCCATGGCGGCGGCCCGATCCAGCCAGCCATGGGGGTCTATTCCGCCCTCGTGGTGGCCATCGGCGTCACCCTCGCCGCCCTCTGGGGCTATGCGGCCCTGATCGCCGACAAGGTGGCGCCGGAGGTGCGGAGTTCAGCGAGGATCTTCGGCTTTCTCCTGATCCTGCTCACCCCACCTCTATTCCTTCTGCTGGTGAGTGGCCTGCGCAACCCTCCGCCAGGATTGGTTCCCCTCACGATCGCAGGCCTTTTCCTCATAGGCTGGCCAATGCGCCTTTTGATATTGCGGCGACTGGAGAGCGGGCGATCAAGCTCCGGCCGCGCGCCCGGGCCCGTTACCGACCCGGCGGGCGCAAGCCATCCATGAGGATATCCACAAGCCGCCGCGCGCTCGCCTCCCAGCCGGGCTCGGTATAGCCGTATGACAGGCCGACCATCGCTCGGAGCAGATCTCCGGCGTCGACGTCTGGCCGGATCTCACCGCTCTGCACGGCGCGCTCGACCAGCTGGGCCATCGCTCCAGTGATGAGCCCGCCAGACGCAGCGTAGATCCGTGGCGCGCCAGCGCTGGCGGCCAGGGCCGGCGCAATAACCCGCTTAGCGGCGAGATAGTCGATCGAAAGGCGCATCCATTCGCGCAGCGCCTCGAAGGGCGGGCGTTCGGCGAGGAGTCGTGGCGCCGCCTCCGCAAGCTGCTCCACCTCCCGCCGATACACCGCCTCGAGCAGGTCCAGTCGAGAGGGGAAATGCCGGTACAGCGTGCCGATCCCGACCTGGGCCGAGCGGGCGATCTCCTCCAGGCTCGCCTCCGCGCCCTCCCTGGCGAACACCCCGCGGGCAGCCTCGATCAGTCGCTCGCGGTTGCGCGCGCTGTCCGCGCGGGGCCGCCGCGGCGAAAGCAGGATTTCCTTGCGGGAGTTCTCAGTGCTCAATCACGCACCCTTGCTAAACGGAGGCTGCCTCCATAATTAATCGGAGCCACCCTCCGTTTATAGGTAGCACGTCCCGTCGGCGCAACCGAATGGGCCTGCGCAAGGCGGCGGGTTCACCCATGCCAGGAGACCAGTCATGACTGCACAATTCGGAGCTCAATCGACCACCGACGAAGTCCTGAAAGGCGTGGACCTGTCCGGCAAGCGGATCCTCGTCACCGGCGCGTCCGCCGGACTTGGGGTGGAAACCGCCCGCGCCCTCGCCGCCCATGGGGCGCAGGTGACGGGTGCGGCGCGCGACCTCGCCAAGGCCGAACGCGCGACCCAAGAAGTGCGCGCGCAGGCCGCGAATGGCGGCGGACTGGAGCTGGTGGAGCTGGACCTCGCCAACCTCGCCAGCGTGCGCGCCCGCTCCGACGCCCTCGTCGCCGACGGCCGCCCATTCGATGTCATCATCGCCAACGCCGGCGTGATGGCCTGCCCCAAGGGCGTCACCGCCGATGGTTTCGAGACCCAGTTCGGCACGAACCACCTTGGCCACTTCACCTTCGTCAACCGCATAGCCAGCCTGCTGAAGGACGGCGGAAGGCTGGTGAATCTCTCCTCCTCCGGCCACCGCTTCTCCGACGTCGATCTGAACGATCCCAACTTCGAGCACACCCCGTATGACGAATTCGGCGCCTACGGCCGCTCCAAGACCGCCAATGTGCTGTTCGCGGTCGAGTTCGATCGTCGCCATCGAGGACGCGGGGTCCGCGCCGCCGCCGTCCATCCGGGCGGCATCCAGACCGAGCTTGGGCGCCACATGACCCCCGGGGTGATGCAGCGAATGATCGACAACATCAATGCCGCACGCCCCGGCGGCGTGGAGGCCTTCCAGTGGAAGACCATTCCGCAGGGCGCAGCCACCTCTGTCTGGGCGGCATGCGTGGCGCCAGCAGAGGACGTGGGCGGACGCTTTTGCGAGGACTGCCACGTCGCCGAGGTGGTCGACGCCGACAACCTCCTCATGGGCGGCGTCCGCACCTACGCCCTCGACCCGGAACACGCCAAGGCCCTGTGGGCCAAGAGCGAGGAAATGGTGGGCGAGCGCTTCTGACGCGCGCTCAGAGCGCGTCCCGCAAAAGTGGGAACTGGTTTTGCGAAAAGGACGCGCTCAACTCCTTGAATCCAGAGCACGTTGATCCCGTTCAGGCGATTCCGCCTGAACGGGACGTGCTCTAGGCGAACTCGTCCAACAGCCGGTAGAACTTCCGCCGACGCTGGTCGATTCGCGCCAGCGGGTAGCTGGCCTTGAGGATCGCCACGGCGTCGACCTGCGGGAAGTTGCGCGCGGACGACCGCAGGAAGAGCGCCAGATCGTGCCAGCGATCGGCAACGCCGAAGAGGGCGAGATCCACGAGCCCCACCTGGCCCTCCGACGGCACGATGAAATTGGGCAGGCTCGCGTCGCCGTGGGTGAGGACGAGATCCTCGCTCAGCGGGATCCGGGCCTCGAGCCGGCGGAACATGGCCTTGGGGTCCTGGCCGCGGTTACGGCCGTCGAAGTCTTCTGGCGTGATCAGGCCCGCATCCAGTCTCGTGTGGGCGGCGGCGAGCTTCGTCGACAGCCGCTGGTCGAACGGGCAATCCGCGAGGGGCTTCGCATGGAGCGCGGCGAGCGCGCCCGCGACGCGGGCCAGCGCGCCCTCGGCTTCCGCCGCGGGGAGGTGCGACGCCGGTCGCCCGGGAAGGCGCTCGGTCAGCAGGACGCGCCATCCCTCGAGTTCGCCGGACCAATATGTCCTTGGCGTCCGCGCTCGCCCGGCGAGCCAGGTCATCGCCTGCGCCTCTCGCGCGAGGCTCGCCACCGCCCCATCGTCTGTGGCCGGTACGGCCTTGAGGATCGCCGGCGCAGCGCCGTCGAGCCGCAGGACCTGAGCGCCCGACTTACCGTGATCCACCGGCTGCACCGCGAGACCCTCACGCGCGAGTCCGCCCAGCGCGCAGGCGCGTTCGGCGAGATCCAGCCAGGCGTCCATCGCTACCACTTTCAGAAGGCCAGACGCGCCTTGAGGTCGTCGAAGGAGATCTCGACGTGCGTCTGGTACGCGTCGCGTTCACGCAGGCGCGCATGCCACGCTTCCACGTGAGGGACTCTCGGCCGGCGAATGGGGAGCGCGAAATAGCGGTACATCGAAGCGCCCACCGGGATGTCAGCCAGGGAAAATCGGTCGCCCGTCAGATACGGCCGCCCGGCCAGCGCCTCGTCCAGCAGGCCGATCAATCGCTCGCACTCGTCGACGGCCTGCTCGATCGCAATCAGATCGCGCTGGGGTTCCGGCGTGCGCCAATAGCCCCAGAAGACGCCGCCGATGAACGCCGGCTGCCAAGCGCTCTGACACCAGTCCATCCAGCGATCGGCCAGCGAGCGCTCAAAGGGATCATCTGGCCACCACTCTGAGCCGCCGTGGCGCGCGGCGAGATAGCGAAGGATGGCGTGGGACTCCCAGATCGCGCCATGCTCGTCCTCCAGCACCGGCACGAGGCGATTGGGATTGAGGGCCCCAAACTGCGGCTCCGAGACCATGCCAAATGGGCCGCCGGCGGGAATGTGTTCGTGCTCAATACGCAGTTCGCCAAGCAGCCACATGACCTTCTGCACATTGAGTGAATTGCGTCGGCCCCAGATCCTCATCATCAGGGCATCATGACCGTCGCTGTCGTGTACGATCAAGCGCCAAGAAAGCTGTCCCATGAGCGTCGCCTTCACCCGAGAGGAAGATCTCGAGGCCGCCGCGGCCGATCTTCCCGACCGGCCGATTTCTCCCCATCCCAACCTCGTCACGCCCGAGGGCCTCGCGGCGATCGAGACCGACCTGGCCGAGGCGCGCGCCGCCTATGCGGCGGCCCAGGCGAAAGGCGACGTGAGCGCCGATCGCACCGCCATGGCGCGGGCGACCCGGGACCTGCGCTACTGGTCAGCCCGTCGCGCTTCAGCCCAGCTCCAACATCCGCCGGAGGATCATGACAGCGTCGCCTTCGGCTGCACGATCACGATC
>DATHPX010000008.1:0-2752 GCA_035483335.1 Caulobacteraceae bacterium
CCGCCCACCGGGTCGTAGATCACGTCCGCGCCCCGCCCGCCGGTGATCTCCTTGACCGCCTCACGGAAGCCTCCGGTGACGTTCACGCAGGCGTCGGGCGCATAGGCCTCGTTCACGATCGCCAGCTTCGAGTCGGACGCCGAGGCGGCGATCACGCGACAGCCGAGATGCTTGGCGAGATCGACGCAGGCCAGGCCAACGCCGCCGGCCGCCCCGTGGACGAGCACCCACTCGCCCCGCTCGACCCGCGCGCGGCGAACCAGCGCGACGTAGGCGGTCAGATAGGCCGCTCCGTAGCCTGCCGCCTCGGCAAACGAGAGACGCGAGGGCTTGGGGCGCAAAGTCAGCGCCGAGGCGATAGCAACGTCCGAGAAGCCGCCAAACCTCGCGCCGCCGACGACCGCATCGCCGATCTTCCACGCGGTCACGCCTTCCCCGGTCGCCTCGATCTCCCCGGACAGCTCGAGGCCGGGGATGAAGGGCAGCGGCGGCTTGTGCTGGTATTCGCCCCGCGTCATCAGCAGGTCGGGGAAGTTCACCGCAGCGGCCCGCACGCGGATCCTGACGTCTCCGGGACCGGGCTCAGGAGTCTCCAACACGCGGAGGACGCAGCCGCCGTAGTCGGGCGCCAGCCGCTCGACAAAGAGGGCTCTCACGGCGTTTCAGCGCTCCGGTCGCGGGAGATGCGGCACGCCGCCCATGATCAGGCGCACGACGAATTCCGCCGCGCTCGCCACGTCCACTGGTCTTCGCGCCATCATCCGTTCCCCCACCTCCCTGGCCACTGCGATGGCGCTTCCGGCCAGATAGTCCAGGTCCACTTCAGCGGCGAGATTGCGATCCATGGTGGCGGCGAAGGCGGCTCGCACCTCCTCGAACACGGCCAGCATTTCCGGCGTATTGCGCGCGTGGGGCACGGTATCAGCGCTCTGGCCCCAGGAATCCTGTTCCGCGGCGATGAAGTCGAAATAGGCGGTGACGGCGGCGCGGAGATAGGATTCGAAATCCGTGGCCTGGGCAGACTGGGCCTGCAGGATCGGACGGAAACGCCGGGCTCCGTCATCGGCGAGAGCGTCGAACACCTCCTCCTTCGAGCGGTAATAGTTGTAGAAGGCGCCAACGGAGAGCCCGGTGCGACGGATGATGTCGCGCACCGTCGCCGCCTCGAAGCCCATCTCCCCGAAAACCTCGCGCGCCGCTTCGAGGATCGCGGTGCGATTTGCGGCCTTGGTCTGCTCGCGCTTGCCGGCCCCGATGTAGACGACTTCGGACATATCCCTCCTGAGAACCGCATCGGGCGCGCCGGCCGAATTCAGCCGACATTCGAAGGATCGACCGAAGGGCGCCGCCTGTCCAGCGCCGCGCCTTGCAGAATCAAACGGTCCGTTTCGCTCGATCCTGCTCGTTGGTTTCACGGATCATGGCGCGCGCCCGCGCCCAGTCATCGTCCGTCCAGTCGCGGAGCGATGAAAAGGCGCCGCCCCCCGCATTCCAGGAGCCGCCGTCGATGGCGATGGTTTGCCCGTTCACGTAGGCGGAGAAGGGGTGGAGCAGCCAGACGGCCATGTTGGCCAGCTCGCGCACATCGCCCGCTCTCCCCATCGGGTTGCCCCTCATCGACTGGTAGGAGTCGGCGCTCGCCCCGGGGTTGAGCCGCGCAGTCATTCCCTCGGTGTAGAAGGGGCCCGGCGCGATGGCGTTGAAGCGGATGTTCTTCGGTCCCCACTCCACCGCCAGGGACTGGGTCATGACGTTGAGGCCAGCCTTGGACATGGCCGAGGGCACGGTAAACGGCCCCCCGCTCCAGACCCAGGTCGTCAGGATCGAGATCACCGAACCCGGTTTGCCTTCGGCGATCCACCGCTTGCCGCAGTCGAGGGTGACGAAGAAGCTGCCGCGAAAGACGATGTTGGCGATCGCGTCGAAGGCGCGGGTCGAGAGGTCTTCGGTGCGGCTGATGAAGTTGCCGGCCGCATTGTTGACCAGCCCGGTGAGAGCGCCGCCATCGGCCCAGACCTGGTCGAGCATGTCGTGAATCGCTTCGGGGACCCGGATGTCACACGGGATTCCGACCATCCTGCCGCCATGTGCGCCGGTGAGCTCTGCGACCGTGGCGTCCAGCACCCCCCCGCGCCGCCCGCAGATATAGACCTCGGCGCCCAGCATCAGCAGGGCTTCGGCCATCGCTTTTCCAAGTCCCGTGCCGCCCCCGGTGACCAGCACCCGATGGCCCTTCATCAGGCCCGGCTTGAACATCAGATCGTCCGGGGTCACGGCGCACCCGCTCCTTTAGCTTTCGCGGCATTGCCCGGCCTTCCCTTCAGGAGGTCAAGCGCGTCCGGAGAGGGCGATTGCCCCAGGCGGTCCATCAGGGCCTCGGCGGCGGCGGGCGCCCTCACCTTTCCCTCGCCGCCGGAACCGATGAAGAAGGCGAACACCGGGCGTCCGGCGGCCTCCAGGGCTCCGAGCCGGCCGGCCCACGCGTCGAGCGCGTCGGCGGGATAGCCAGCCGGGATCTCCTCCTCCAGCCGCATCAGGCGCGCATAGGCGAAGTCCGCGGTCGTCTCATCGATCAGGGGATAGGTCGGATGATCGGCGATGCAGATCGCCGCGCCGTGGTCGCGACAGAGCCGAACGAAGGCTTCGTCCGCGAAGCTGGGGTTACGGACCTCCATGCAATGGCGCAGCGTGCAGCCATCGAGCGAGGCGGGGAGCAGATCGAGGAATCGGCCGAAGTCTTCCCGGTCGAACT
>DATHPX010000009.1:0-4349 GCA_035483335.1 Caulobacteraceae bacterium
AGCTCGAGCCCGGGCTGATAGTCGGCCGTGGGCGCGCCGTCCTTGCCGATCCCGAACACGCCGGCCACGACACCCGCCACGGCGCCGTCGTCGCCATAGACGACCTCCGAGGCCGCCATGCCCGGGTAGATCTCCACCTCCAGCGCCTCGGCCTGTTGGGCCAGCCAGCGGCAGAGGTTGCCAAGCGAGGCAATGTAATTGCCGTGGTTGTGCATCAGACCCGGCATCGGCCAGGTCGGGATGTTCATCGAGCTGGTTTCGGTCAGGGCGACGAAGATGTCCTTGGTGACCGGCGTCTCCAGCGGCGCTCCGCTTTCCTTCCAATCCGGCAACAGTTCGGTCAGGGCGCGCGGATCGATCACCGCCCCGGAGAGGATATGCGCGCCGACTTCCGAGCCCTTCTCGACAACCGCGACCGAGATCTCGCTCCCCGCCTGTTTCGCCAGCTGCTTGAGCCGAATGGCCGCAGCCAGGCCGGCCGGACCGGCGCCGACGATGACCACGTCGTACTCCATTGCCTCGCGCTCGACGGTTTCGCTCACACTGCCCTCTCTTTCCCCGGCCAAAGCCGTCTTCCCGCCTAAATCGAAGGCGCCGCGGGCGCGGTCAAGTGCCCGGCGTCTCCACCTGGTCGGCGGGGCGGTGTAGGGTCGCCGCAATGCACGACGCCCGAGCCCTTGAAAGCCTGCTCGCCTTCTGGGTCGAGGGCGGCGTCGATGTGGCGCTCGCCGATGCGCCGATCAATCGCACCCTCCCCGCCGTCGAAGTCCCTGCGCCTGGCGCAGCCGAACCGACCCGGCCGCCGCCCGAGCGAAAGCGCCCCCCGCCTCCCATCCCGGTTGCGCCGCCGGTGCTCGCCGCATCGGCGCCCGAAGTCCTGGCCCACGCGGTCGCCGCCGCAAGCGAGGCCGCCGCGGCCGCCCAGGACCTCGAAGCGCTCGCCGCGGCCGTTGTCGCATTCGACGGATGTCCGCTGAAGGCCGGCGCCCGCCAGGCGGTGTTCGCCCGGGGGCTCCCCGATGCGCCGGTGATGGCCATCGGCGAGGGGCCGGGCGGAGAAGAAGATCTCCAGGGCCTTCCCTTCGTCGGACGAGCCGGCCAGCTCCTCGACCGGATGTTTGCAGCCGCGGGACTCACCGACCGGGTCTTCATCACCAACACCGTCTTCTGGCGTCCGCCGGGCAACCGCACCCCCACCGCCGACGAGCAGGCGGTTTGCGAACCCTTCGTCCGCCGCGCCATCGAACTGGTCCGCCCCCGCGTCCTGCTGCTGGTGGGCGCGGCCTCGGCCCGGTTCCTGCTCAAGCGCAGCGAGGGCGTGCTGGCGCTCCGCGGCCGCTGGTTCGAGTGGCGCTCGCCGGACGGCGAACTGGAGATCCCCGCCCTGCCGACCCTCCACCCCGCCTTCCTGCTGCGTCAGCCCGCCGCGAAGAAGAAGAGCTGGGAGGACCTCCTCCTGCTCACCGAACGCCTGGACCGCCCGCATCGGCCCGACTGACACGGGCGGGGCCGTCCATAAAGTTCTTGTTTTGTTCCCGTCGCGGCGCCACGATAGGCCATGTCCCCTCGCCCACACGAACGGCGTGGCAGAGGCGCGGTCTCCAACGCGTCGGGCCGCTTTGAGAGCCAGGTTCGGGAGGCGTTCAACGACGGCTGGGACGATACCGACGAGGCCCCCCCGGCCCTGAAGACGACCGTGACCGTCGAGGCGGCGCGGACGATCATCACCCGCAACGACAGCCCCGACGTGGGCTTCGACCGCTCGATCAATCCTTACCGGGGCTGCGAGCATGGCTGCATCTACTGCTACGCCAGGCCCGCCCACGCCTATATGGGCCTCTCGCCGGGCCTCGATTTCGAGAGCCGATTGTTCTTCAAGCCCAACGCCGAGCGACTGCTCGAGCGGGAGCTGTCGAACCCGAAGTACGCGCCGGGCGTCATCCACATCGGCGGCAACACCGATCCCTACCAGCCGCAGGAGCGGCGCCTAAGGGTGACGCGTCAGGTGATCGAGGTGCTGGAGCGCTTCCAACACCCCTTCTCGATCATCACTAAGTCCAACCTCATCGTGCGGGACGCCGACCTGCTGGGGCCGATGGGCCAGGCGAACCTCGTTCGGGCCGCCGTCTCGGTAACCAGCCTCGACCGCAAGCTGGCGAGGGTTATGGAGCCCAGGGCGGCGACCCCGGAACGGCGCCTGGACGCGGTCCGGGCGCTCACCGACGCGGGAACCCCGACGGTTGTCATGTTCGCGCCCGTCATCCCCGGTCTCAACGACCACGAGCTCGAAGCGGTGCTGGAGCGGGCCGCTGAGGCCGGCGCCGTCGGCGCGGGCTACGTCGTTCTGCGCCTGCCGCGCGAGATCAAGGACCTGTTCCGCGAGTGGCTGGAGACGAACCTCCCAGACCGCGCCTCGCGGGTAATGTCGCTCGTCCGGCAGATGCGCCACGGACAGGACTATGACGCGGAATGGGGCAAGCGGATGAAGGGCGAGGGCCCCATCGCGGACCTCATCGCGCGTCGCTTCGAAGTGGCGAAGAAACGCCTCGGCTTCGGCGCCCCCTTCCCACCCCTCGACCTCACCCAGTTCCGCATCCCGCCCAAGGCCGGGGACCAGATGGACCTTTTCGCCCAGGCGGTCACGTCTCGGGCAGGCCCATCAACCGCAGGTTAGACGATCGGCTGAAAGGCATCGGGGAAAGACCGGATTGGCGGGTCGCCGCGCACGCCTGAGAACTGCCGTTGCAGCATCAGGGAGGTCCGTCATGCCGCTCACCGAGTACAAGCCCGGCCAGGCGTTTCCCGGCGTGATCGGCCGGACCTTCGACGTCTCCAAACCCGCCTGGCCCGAGCCCAACCGCGCGCAGACTGGCGCGCCCAACGTGCTCATGATCGTGCTTGACGACACGGGCTTTGGGCAGCTCGGCTGTTACGGCAGTCCGATCAGGACGCCGAACATCGACGCGCTCGCCGCTGAGGGGCTGCGCTACAACAACATGCATACAACGGCGCTCTGCTCGCCGTCGCGCTCGTGCTTCATCACCGGGCGCAACCACCACTCGAACGCGATGGCCTGCATCACCGAGGGCGCAACCGGCTATCCGGGCGGCAACGGCTACATGCCGTTCGAGAACGGCATGCTCTCGGAGATCCTGCAGCAGGAGGGCTACAACACCTACGCGATCGGCAAGTGGCATCTTACGCCGAGCGAGGCGCAGTCGGGCGCCGGTCCCTACGACCGCTGGCCGCTCGGCCGTGGCTTCGAGCGCTTCTACGGCTTCCTCGGCGGCGAGACCAACCAGTGGTATCCGGACCTGATCTGCGACAACCACCAGGTCGAACCGCCCGCCACGCCGGAAGAAGGCTACCACCTGACGCCCGACCTGGCGGAGCAGGCGAAGTCGATGATCGCCGACGCCAAGCAGGTCGCGCCGGACAAGCCGTTCTTCCTCTACTTCTGCCCCGGCGCCGCGCATGCGCCGCACCACGTGCCGAAGGAGTGGGCCGACAAGTACAAGGGCGCTTTCGACGACGGCTGGGACGCCTACCGCGAGAAGGTGTTCGCGCGGCAGAAGGAGCTGGGCGTCATCCCGGCGGGTACGAAGCTCTCGCGACACGACCCGGACGTGCCCGACTGGGGCAAGCTCTCGGCTGACGAACGGCGGCTCTATGCGCGGTTCATGGAGGTGTTCGCGGGCTTCCTCGAGCATGCCGACCACAACATCGGCGAGCTGATCGGATTCCTGAAAGAGAGCGGCCAATACGAAAACACCCTGATCTTGGTAGTTTCGGACAACGGGGCCAGCGCCGAAGGCGGACCTACCGGCTCGGTGAACGAGACCAAGTTCTTCAACAACGTCCCCGACGACCCTGCGCAGAACTTGGCGGCGATCGACGATCTCGGCGGGCCGAAGGTCTACAACCACTACCCGTGGGGCTGGACCCACGCCGGCAATACGCCGTTTCGGCGCTGGAAGCGCGAGACCTACCGCGGCGGGACCTCCGATCCGTTCATCATCTGCTGGCAGAAAGGGATCAAGGCGAAGGGCGAGATCCGCAGCCAGTACTGCCACGCCATCGACTTGGTCCCAACGGTTCTAGACGCGCTTGGGATCGAGCCGCCGACCCATATCCGTGGCGTGACCCAGTCGCCGATCCAGGGCTTCAGTCTGAAGTCGTCGTTCGACGACCCCAAGGCGCCGGCGCTGCACATCACCCAGTACTTCGAGATGTTCGGCCACCGCTCGCTCTATCATGACGGCTGGCGGGCCGTGTGCCCGTGGCCTGGGACCTCGTTCGTCGAGTCTGGCCTCGGGTTCGGGGCGCCGATCACCTACGAAAAGCTCATC
>DATHPX010000010.1:0-21745 GCA_035483335.1 Caulobacteraceae bacterium
GCACGATCACGATCGAGCGCGAGGATGGCCGTGTCCAACGCTTTCGCATCGTCGGTGAGGACGAGGCCGATCCCAAGGAGGGGCGGATCTCCTACGTCTCTCCCTTGGCGAGAGCCCTCTCTGGCAAGGTCGTGGGCGACACGGCGAGCGTGACCGGCGGCGAGGCGGAGATCCTGGCGATCGAATAGGGCTCACCGCCCGGCGCATTTGACCCCGCGCCGCGTCCCGATTAGCTCCCGCGGATCGTGGGGAAATTTCCGGGACGCTCATGAAGATCTGGA
The DNA here is from genome assembly GCA_035483335.1 of Caulobacteraceae bacterium. Classification (GTDB taxonomy): domain Bacteria; phylum Pseudomonadota; class Alphaproteobacteria; order Caulobacterales; family Caulobacteraceae; genus Acaudatibacter. The sequence continues at coordinate 282 of DATHPX010000010.1, forward strand.
CCGTCGCCGCCGGCCTGTGCCTGGCTGGCATCGTGGCTTCCGCCGCAAGGGCGGAGACGATCTACATCACCGCTGCGCGCATGGTGGACCCGGGATCGGGGCGCGTGATCGAAGGACCCGCGGTCATCGTTCAGGACGACAAGGTGACCACAGTAGGAATCGCCGCCTCTGTCCCCGCACCCAGCGGAGCCCGACACATCGATCTCGCCGGCGAGACGATCCTGCCGGGGCTGATCGACATGCATACGCATATGACCTCGCGCCCGGAGGACTCAGGTTACCGAGGCCTGGCGGTCTCCATTCCTCGCCAGGCCATCGACGGTGTGGCCAACGCACGCAGGACGCTGCAGGCCGGGTTCACCACGGTGAGGAATGTCGGCGCCGATGGGTTCGCGGACGTGGATCTGCGGAACGCGATCGCCGAGGGCGAAGTCGAGGGCCCGAGGATGTTTGTCTCCGGCCCTCTCATCGGGGCGACTGGGGGCCACTGCGACGAGAACCTACTCCCTTATGCCTATCATGCCGTCGGCGAGGGCGTGGCAGATGGTCCGGAGGCCGTTCGCCACAAGGTGCGCGAGAATCACAAGTACGGCGCCGATCTCATCAAGCTCTGCGCGACCGGCGGCGTCCTCTCCAAAGGCGACAGCGTGGGCGCCCAGCAGATGACCTACGAGGAGATGAAGGCCGCCGTCGACGAGGCGCACATGCTCGGCCTCAAGGTCGCGGCGCACGCGCACGGAACGGCTGGCATCAATGACGCCATCCGCGCCGGAGTCGACACGATCGAGCACGCGAGCCTGGCGGACGACGAGAGCATCCGCCTGGCCAAAGAGCATGGCGCGGTGTTCGACATGGACATCTACAATGACGACTACATCCTCGCCGAAGGCCCGAAGGTGGGCATGCTGCCAGAGAGCCTCGCCAAGGAACGGGCGGTGGGCCGCCGGCAGCGCGAGACCTTCCGGCGAGCGGCGCAGGCCGGAGTGATCATGACCTTCGGCACGGACGCGGGGGTCTATCCCCACGGCGACAACGCGCGGCAGTTCGCTAAGATGGTCGAGTGGGGGATGACCCCGATGCAGGCCATCCAGGCGGCCACCTCGACGGCGGCGCGGGTGCTTGGCCCGATCGGCCAGGGCCTCGGGGAGATCGCTCCGGGCGGCTACGCCGACATCATCGCCGTCGAAGGGGACCCCACGAAGGACGTCACAACCCTCGAGCGCGTGAAGTTCGTGATGAAGGGCGGCAGGGTGTATCGCCAAGCCGGAGCGCCCGTCGATCCGTAGACGGCCGAAAGACGCGCCACCCGGCCTGAGCGCATTCTCAGTTCTCAGAAAGCACATTACGCGATGCCGAGTTGAAGGCGCCGCGATAGGCGAGCGGGCTGACGCCCATCATGCGCCGGAAGCGTTCGCGCAGCGCGCTTGCGTTCTCGAATCCCGACTGGAAGGCGACCGTCTCGATCGGCAGCGAGGTAGTCTCCAGAAGTTCCTGCGCGCGGCGCAGACGCGCAAGCAGCAGCCACTGGAGCGGCGAGACCCCAGTTTGGGCGCGAAATCGGCGGGTCAGGGTGCGCGGACTCGTCACCGCCCGGCCCGCCAGTTCGTCCAGCGTGATGCGCTCTTCGAGGTGGCCAGCCATCCATTCCAGGACAGGCGCCAGGCTGGCCATTGAGGCCGGGGGTTCGCGGCGAATGAACTGGGCCTGGCCGCCGGCGCGATCCAGGGGCGCCACGGCCAGCCTCGCCGCTTCGGACGCGACCGCCTGGCCGTGGTCGCTGCGAACCATGTGCAGGCACAGGTCCAGCCCAGCCGAGGCGCCGGCGGAGGTGAGGACGCTCCCTTCGTCGACGAACAGAACGTCCGGATCCACCCGCACGGACGGATAGGCCGTGGCGAGAGCTGGCGCGGCTAGCCAGTGGGTCGTCGCGCGTCGTCCATCCAGGAGACCAGCGGCGGCCAGGACGAAAGCGCCCGAACAGATCGACGCCACGCGCGCACCACGGGCGTGAGCGGCGCGGATAGCCTCCAGGACTGACTCGGCAATCGGCGCCGTCGCCTCGCTACGTCCTGGAACGAGCAGCGTATCGGCGAGCGCCGCCTCGGCCAGGGTCCACGGCGCCCGGAGCCGGAAAGCTGCAGCGCAGATCTCGGGGGCCTCGCCGCAGACACGCACGTCGTACGCGGGCTCGCCGTCCTTGTCTCGGGCGCGAGAAAACACCTCCCAAGGGATCGCCAGGTCTCCAGGCGAGACGTCGTTCAGCGCCAGAATAGCGACACGGTGCATGAGCCACTCACCGCCCCGCCGAGGTCTCCGGTCAAGTCCCGGCCGGCCGCGTGGCCTGAAATCGACGATGATTGTCTGACAGCCATCTCACGGCGCCACGGCCAGAGCGGATAGCGAAGGTCCCGGCGCGTGAGGCGCGGCGGAGCGAGATCGCAATGCAGTCAATCGAAACCCTGTCTGGTCTTCAGTGGTTCGCACCTCTGGGCGTCGCCGGCCTGCTCATCACATTCGGCTCCCTGCTTCGCGAACCCGCCCGGCAGCGGTTCAGCGCCGTCTTCCTCGCCGGAGCCGGGGGCGCCTATCTGAGCGGCGGCTTCGGAGTCTGGGAGTTCGCCTTCTGCGCCGTGATCACCGTGCTGGCCTATTTCGGCCTCCAGCACTATCGGGCCATCGCGGCGGGCTGGCTCCTGCACAGCGCCTGGGACGTCGCGCACCACCTGTGGGGCCATCCGATCATCCCATTTGCTCCGTCGTCATCGATCGGCTGCGCGATCTGTGATCCTGTCCTAGCCCTCTGGTACGGCGCAGGAGCGCCTACGATCTGGCGCCTCCATCGACGGCGGGCCCCCGGATGACGCGCGCAGGCGCAATCCAGTCGCGCGGCGACTGAAGGCGATCAGCCCTCGAACCTCGCCGTGATCACCTGGTCGCCGCGCTGGATCGAGAGCGTCCAGCCACGGGCTGGATTCGAGAGCAGAGCCACTAGCCCGGCGGTCGTGCTCACTGCCTGACCGTTCACCTGCAGGACGACGTCACCCGATCGGAGGCCGATCATTCCCGCCGGGCCGCTGGCGACGGCGGTCACCAGGACGCCATGGGCCGCGAACGGGTCCACGCCGTTGGCGATCGCGCTGGCGGGTGAGAGGTTCACCACCGTCGCGCCGGCCAACGGATTTTGGCCCGCAATCGTGCGTTTGTCTTCCGCCGGGACTGTCGGCGGGGGTTCCACCGTGAGGCGCGGCAGGAGGCTCGTGGCGCCGCGGCGAACAGTGAGCTGGGCGCTCTCGCCTGGCCGCAGCGTGGCGATGCGATAGGTCAACGTTCCTTCGGAATCGATCGGCGCGCCGTTCACCGCTTCGATAACATCCCCGCTGCGAAGGCCTGCGCGTTCCGCCGGCCCGCCCGGCCACACCTGGGTCACCACGACGCCCACCGGCGCCGACAGGCCGAAGCTGTGCGCCATCTCATCGGTCAGGGTCTGCGTCCGGGCGCCCAGCCACGGCCGCACGACGCTGTGGCCGCCGGTCATGGCCGTCTCGACCACCTGCTTGGCCATGACGGCCGGAATGGCGAAGCCGACGCCGGCCGACGCGCCCGAACTGGAGACGATGGCGGTGTTCACGCCGATCAGGTCCCCGTTCATGTCCACCAGCGGGCCGCCCGAATTGCCCGGATTGATGGCCGCGTCGGTCTGGATGAAGAAGGCGTAGTCGTTGATCCCCACGTCCGACCTCGCCAGGGCCGAGACAATGCCGTTGGTGACGGTCTGCCCCACCCCGAAAGGATCGCCGATCGCGAGGACCAGATCGCCGACCTGAGGACTTGCTTCCGCGTCGATCGGGATTGTCGGCAGCCGCTCGCCCTTGGTGTCGATCTTCAGGACCGCGAGATCCGCCCGCGGATCGTCGAGCAGCACGGTGGCGGCCCACTCGCGGCGATCGGAGGTGACGACGCGGATCTCCTGCGCGCCCTCGATATTGTGGTGATTGGTCAGGATCACGCCGTCGGAGCGGACGATCGAGCCTGACCCGAGCGATTGCTCGATGCGCGAACGGGGCATGCCGCCGGCGAAGAACGACCAGAAGGGGTCGAGCTGCGCGCGCACCACGCGCTTCGAATAGACATTCACCACCGCCGGCGCGACCCGCTTCACGATCGGGGCGAACGACAGGCGCATCTCTGCGGCGCTGGCGGGCGCGCGCGTCGGAACGGGGAGGCTTTGCTGGGCGATGGCCGGAAGCGCCAGGCATGAGGCGGCGAGAACCAGGAGGCCTCGGGTCATCGATCGTATCCCCGTGAGATCGGCAGGCGTGTCACGCGGCGGCGAAATGGCCACAGGCCTCCACTGGCTTCAAGACGAAGCGGGCTGGGTCCTGACGACCGGCGTCGCCACCCGCAGCGACAACAGGAAGGCGACGGCCAGAAGCGCGGCAGAGGCCAGGATCGGCAACCCCGGAAGGTGAAGCGTCGAGTTGTGCCTCACCGCCCAGGCGAACACGATCCCGTAGAAGGACGGCGCCGCGAACGAGGCTATCCCCTGAAGACTTTGGGAGGCGCCCTGGAGCTGGCCCTGATGGGTTGGTCCCACCCTCTGGCTCATCAGGCTTATCAGTCCGGGGTTCACGAAGCCGGTCAGGGCGAAGATCGGCACAGCGCACAGGTACAGCCAACCAGTGGGAGCGAGCCCATAAACGACGAAAGCCAGGGCGCCCGCGCCGAGCCCGACGAGCGCTGCCCCCCGCTCGCCAAGGCGCCGTACCGCAGGCCCGACGAGGAAGGCCTGGACAATGATCTGGCTGACGCCAGTGGCCATGAAGGTGAAGCCGAGGATCTGCGGCGTCCAGCCGTAGCGATAGCCGGTGTAGAGGACGAATATCGTCGGAAGGACGGTGAATCCTAGCTGGAATAACAGACCGACGCTCGCCAGGCCCAGGAGGTTTGGTGTGCTCCGAAGGAACATCAGGGAGCCGACGGGATTCGCGCGCGCCCAGTCGATGCGGCTGCGGCGCTCCGGCGGCAGTGACTCGGGCAAGACGACAAGTCCGTAAATCCAGTTGATGGCGCAAAGGGCCGCGGCGGCCAGGAAGGGCCATCGCAGGTTGTGCTCTCCCAGAATGCCGCCGATCGTCGGCCCAAGGACGAACCCGACCCCAAAGGCCGAGCCCATGATCCCGAAGTTATGGGCGCGCTTCTCCGGCGGCGTGATGTCGGCCACGTAGGCGTTGGCGGTGGAGAAGCTCGAGGCGGTGATCCCGTTGAATACGCGCCCGACGAACAGCCATTGCAGGTTCGGCGCGAAGGCCATGAACAGGAAGTCGACGAACAGGCCGAAGATCGAGATCAGCATCACCGGCCGGCGTCCGAACCGGTCCGACAGCATCCCCAGAATCGGGCCGCAGAAGAACTGCATCAGGCCCCACACCGTGGCGAAGACGGCGTTCCATGTGGACGCGGCGGCGGTGTCGCCGCCGTTCATCGCCTTGATCAGATTCGGGAGGATCGGGATCATGATCCCGAACGACACCGAATTCATCAGCGCGGTGGCGAAGACGAATCCGAAGGCCGCCGCTCGTGGCTGCCGTGCGCCATTGATCGTCGAGGCGGTCACGGCCCCTCCTCCCCTTCCCCAGCCCTCGCCATGGACCCCTCGAGGGACCCGAGCAAGACCTGCCACCACTCGGCATGGCGCAGCAGGAAGACCTGATTGGGGAAGCCGTGGCGGGCGACGTGACTGGCAGGCACGGTGTCCCAACCGCGATGCTCGACCGTGACGCGGGTCTCCTCCCCCATCGGCTCGAAACGAACCTCCACCTCGGTGTCCTGATCTGGCGCGAAACTCGCCTGCCGCCACGAGAAGACCAGCAGCTCCGGCGGCGACCAGACCTTCACCTTGCCGATCTCGAACACCTTCCCGGTCGGCAGGGTCTCGATCAGCCGCCCGCCCTCGCCACCTTCGAAGGCCAGAACGCCGGGGTCGCGCGGGGTGAAGGCGAACAGCGGATTAGGCCGCCACCACCGGCCGATCTGGCCGGTGAAAGCGTCAAACGCCCGCTGTGGCGCCGCCGGCACGCGCAGCGCCACCAGGACGCGGGAAGCCAACTCAGGCTTCCTGCTCGAGATGCGCCCTGAACGCAGAGAGCTGCTCGCTCCACAGGGCCTCGGTCTCGTCCAGCCATGCCTTGAGCTCGCGCATCGGCCCTGGCTGAAGCTCGTAGATGCGAACGCGGGCGTCATGGGCGGGATGTGTCTCCGCAACGAGCCCAACCTCCCTCAGGGCGCGCAGGGCGCGGCTCATCGCCGGCCCCGGCACCCCCACCTCGCGCGCGAGCTCCCCTGCGGCCCTCGGTCGCTCGCGCAGCAGGTCGACCACGCGACGGCGGTTGGGATCGGCCAGGGCCGCCAGGGTGGCGTCGAGGCGCGACACGTCAGAGCGAAGTCGCGATCTTCAGCCCGCTCGCTCGCTCCATATCGGCGTGAGAGAGGTCGCTGATTGTCTGGTCGAACGTCCAGACGTGCCCTTCGGGATCGAGGGCCCGATAGACCCGCGCGCCGTAGAACTGGTCTTCAGGTTGCTGGGTGATCTGCGCCCCGGCCGCCTCGGCGCGGGCGCAGTGGCCGTCGATCCCCGTCTCCAGATGGACTCGTATGAACTGGGTGCCCTGCCCGTGGATCGAGGCGGGGCTTTTCATCGTGGCAGGTCCGATCAACTCTCGCGCGCCCCACTCGCCGCCAACCCCGACCGCCCCGCCGTTGAAGCCCATCTCAGCGTGGCCGACATTGCCGGCCTCGTCAGTGACCAGGAGCGTCGTCTCGAAGCCGAACGCCTGCTCGAGCCACTTAAGGGCGGCCATTGGATCGCGGTAGAACACTGTGGGCGTGAAAGGAGAGCTCATTGCGACTCCTCCAGACGCTCGCGAACCTTCCGGCCTCCAGCCTTTTCCATCTCCTCGAGAGTCATGGTCTTCAAGGTTCGGCTGAAGGTCCATTGATGGCCTTCCGGATCGATCACGCCATAGACGCGATCGCCATAGAACTGGTCTGCAGGCTCGCGCAGCTTCTTCGCGCCCGCCGCGAGCGCCCGCCTGTAGTGGGCGTCAAGGTCATCGGCGTCATCCAGGTGGATGTGGACCGACTGGCTGTTCACGCCGCCGATCGAAGCTGGGCTGCGATGGAACTCGTCCCACTCGCGACCAACCATCACAAGGCCGTTCCGGCCTACCCGCATCTCGCTATGGCCAATGGTGCCGTCGGGGTTTTCGACCACCATGCTGGTCTCGAAGCCGAAGGCCTTTTCCAGCCAGGCCAGCGCTGCGCGTGGATCCCTGTAGCAGACACCTATGGCAAGGGTCGGACGCTCACTCTCCATAACGCACCTCCTGCGTTTCTGGAGAATATTTCTACGATAGCGAAATTAACTGGTCAAATGAAAACCCGGGCCGCGAGGCCCGGGTTCACAAGGCGTGACGATGGTTACTCCGCGGCCGCCTGGGTCGGCCCAGAGTCGCGGCCCTTGGCGGAGACGTCGCGATCGACGAACTCGATCACGGCCATGGCTGCGTTGTCGCCATGGCGGAAGCCGGCCTTCAGCACGCGGGTGTAGCCGCCGTTACGGCCGGCGTAACGCGGGCCGAGCGTCGAGAACAGCTTGCCGACCTGGGCCACGTCGCGAACCTTCGAGATCGCGATCCGGCGCGAGTGCAGGTCGCCGCGCTTGGCCAGCGTCACGAGCTTCTCCACGAACGGGCGAAGCTCCTTGGCCTTGGGCAGGGTCGTGACGATCTGCTCGTGCTTGATCAGGCTCGCCGACATGTTGGCGAACAGGGACGTGCGGTGGGCCGTGGTGCGGCCGAGTTTGCGGTGCGCGTAACCGTGGCGCATGGTCTCGTCTCTCCAAACGGCCCTTTAGAAGGACGGGCCTTATACCAGAGGTTTAGATCTGGTCTTCGAATTTCTTGGCCAGGTCCTCGATGTTGTCCGGCGGCCAGTTGGGCACGTCCATACCGAGGTGGAGGCCCATGTTGGTGAGGACCTCCTTGATTTCGTTCAGCGACTTGCGTCCGAAGTTCGGGGTCCGGAGCATCTCCGCCTCGGTCTTCTGGATCAGATCGCCGATGTAGACGATGTTGTCGTTCTTCAGGCAGTTGGCCGAACGGACCGACAGTTCCAGCTCGTCCACCTTCTTGAGCAGGGCCGGGTTGAACGGCAGGTCCGGCTTGGCCTCGCCCTCGAGCTTCTTCTTCGGCTCCTCGAAGGTAATGAACACCTGGAGCTGGTCCTGCAGGATGCGCGCCGCGTAGGCGACGGCGTCAACCGGCGAAACCGCGCCGTTGGTCTCCACTTCCATGATCAGCTTGTCGTAGTCGAGGCTCTGGCCCTGGCGCGTCGGCTCAACGCGATAAGCGACGCGCTTGACCGGGCTGTAGAGGGCGTCGACCGCGATCAGGCCGATCGGCGCGTCCTCGGGACGGTTGCGCTCGGAGGGCACGTAGCCCTTGCCGTTCTGTACCGTGAACTCGATCCGCACGCTCGCGCCCTCGTCGAGGGTGAGCAGCACGTGCTTGGGGTTGAGGATCTCGATGTCCGAGGGCGCCTCGATCTGGCCGGCGGTCACCGGGCCGGGGCCGCTGGCGCGCAGGGTCATGCGCTTGGGCCCCTCGGAGTGCATCCGCAGGGCCAGCTGCTTGATGTTGAGGACGATATCGACGACGTCCTCACGCACGCCCTCAAGCGAGGAGAACTCGTGCACCACGCCATCGATCTGGATGGCGGTGACGGCCGCGCCCTGCAGGGAGGAGAGAAGCACCCGGCGCAGGGAGTTGCCCAGGGTGACCCCAAAGCCCCGCTCGAGCGGCTCGGCCACGATACGCGCCTTGCGGGCGCTGTCCGCCCCGGCTTCGATCTGTGGCTTTTCAGGGCGGATCAGTTCGTTCCAGTTGCGTTCGATCACGGATTTATCGGTGTCCTTCGACACGGCTTCGCCGGCCTGCGCACGTCCTCACAGATCGGCAATGACGGAAATATTCGGAGAAACGAGATATAGGTAGTCAAACACGCCGGCGCTTGGGCGGCCGGCAGCCGTTGTGCGGCATCGGAGTCACGTCGCGGATGGTGGTGATCGTCATGCCGGCGGCCTGAAGGGCCCGCAGCGCCGATTCCCGGCCAGACCCTGGCCCGGAGACATTCACTTCCAGCGTGCGGACGCCATGTTCGGCCGCCTTCCGGCCGGCGTCCTCGGCCGCCATCTGGGCCGCGTACGGCGTCGACTTGCGTGAGCCCTTGAAGCCCATCGATCCAGCGCTCGACCAGGAGATCGCATTGCCCTGGGCGTCGGTGATCGTGATCATCGTGTTGTTGAACGAGGCGTTCACGTGCGCCACGCCCGAGGTGATGTTCTTTCGTTCGCGCTTCTTTACGCGAGCCGGTTCCCTGGCCATTGGACGCCCCTCTTACTTCTTCTTGCCGGCGATCGGCTTGGACGGGCCCTTGCGGGTCCGGGCGTTGGTGTGGGTGCGCTGGCCCCGCACCGGCAGGCCCTTGCGGTGGCGCAGGCCGCGGTAGCAGGCCAGGTCCATCAGCCGCTTGATGTTGGTGGCCGTCTCGCGGCGCAGATCGCCCTCGACGAGATAGTCGCGGTCGATCACCTCACGGATCTGAACCACTTCCTGGTCCGTGAGTTGGTTCACCCGCCTGGCGTCGACGATGCCGACCCGGTCGACGATCTCACGCGCGACCGCCGGCCCGATGCCATGGATGTACTGCAGCGCGATGACGACGCGCTTGTTCGTGGGGATGTTCACGCCTGCGATGCGGGCCAACCTAGTCTCCTGACGGCGCCGGACAGCGCGAAAAAGCGCGGCCACGTCCGCCGCCTCGCAGGGGCAGACGCCGATCGCGCTTCTTTCGCGGAGGGAGTGGTTATAGGGATGAACGCGCTGAGGTCAATGGGTTTTGCGGCCCGTTGACCGTGCTGATCAGACTTTCTCGAGAAGCTCGTCGATCTGACACGCCACGACCTCGATGCTGGCCATGCCGTCGACGTTCCGAAGCTTTCCATGGGCCTCGTAGTAGGGGATCAGAGGCGCGGTGTCGCGATTGTATGCCGACAGGCGCACTGCGAAGGACTCGGGATTGTCATCGGGCCGCCCCGACTCTGCGAAGCGTCCGGCGACGCGGGCCTTGAGCGCCTCGTCGTCAACGACCAGGCGCACGACCTGGTCGATCTTCTGACCGGCGTGCTTGGCGAGCATGACATCGAGGGCCTGCGCCTGGGCGACTGTGCGCGGAAAGCCGTCAAAGATCGCGCCGCCCGTCCCGGCGAGCGCCGGCAGGCGATCCTCGATGAGCTTGATGACGATCTCGTCGGGCACGAGCTCCCCCCGCCGGATGATCCCTTCGACCTTTCGGCCGAGTGGCGAACCAGAGGCGATGGCTGCGCGCAGCATGTCGCCCGTGGAGAGCTGGACCATCCGCCGCCGCTCCACCAGGCGCTTTGCCTGAGTTCCCTTCCCCGCCGCCGGCGGACCGAAAAGGATCAGGTTCATCCACTCCCTCCCTTGGGCGGCCGCCCTTGCGGCGCCCGCCAACATTCGTCCGCTCCCATGAGTCGGCGCCGCGCTCCAGCCTGTCGCTGCGTCAGCCGGCTGACGATCGCGCACGTCGCCTCAGTCAGCGACGGCCGCCCCTCATCCGCGATTTCTTGATCAACCCCTCGTACTGGTGAGCCAGCAGATGGGACTGAATCTGCGCCACGGTGTCCATCGTCACCGACACGACGATCAGGATCGAGGTTCCGCCGAAGGCGTAGGAGCCGCTGGGGCCGGCCAGGAACTCGGGCAGAAGGCAGACAAGGGCGATGTAGGCCGCGCCGATCAGGGTCAGCCGCGTCAGTACATAGTCGATGTATTCGGCCGTACGCTTGCCCGGCCGGATGCCAGGCAGGTTGCCGCCGTACTTCCGCAGCTGCTCCGCCGTGTCATCCGGATTGAACACGACCGAGGTGTAGAAGAAGCAGAAAAAGACGATCAGGACCCCGTAGAGCACCATGAACAGCGGCTTGCCGTGTCCGAGCATGCCAACCGCAGTCGGCAGCCACTGCGCCCATTGCGGGAGCTTCGCGGTCGCCAGGAAGCCGGCCGCGGTCGCCGGAAGCAGGAGCAGGGACGAGGCGAAGATCGGCGGGATGACGCCGCTGACATTGATCTTGAGCGGCAGAAACGAGTTCTCCCCGCCCATCATCCGATTGCCGACCTGGCGCTTGGGATAGACGATCAGAAGGCGGCGCTGGGCGCGTTCCATGAAGACGATGAACAGGATCACGACGACGGCCAGGCCGATGTAGCCGAAGATCGCGAACGTCTTCGAGGGATCGAGCCGCGCCTCCTGCAGGAGGTCCCACAGGCCGACGGGAAGTCGCGCGACGATGCCGGCGAAGATGATCAGGGAGATGCCGTTACCCACCCCGCGGGTCGTCATCTGCTCGCCGAGCCACATCAGGAAGATGGTGCCGCCCGTGAGCGTGATCATGGTCGAGGCGATGAAGAAGACGCCCGGTTCATCGACGATGCCTGGCGCATTCGAAAGGCCGATGGCGATCCCGAAGGACTGGAACAGGGCCAGCACGACGGTGAGGTAGCGGGTGTACTGGTTGAGCTGCTTGCGGCCGGCCTCACCGCCTTCCTTGCGCAGCTTCTCCCACGGCGGATAGGCCGTCCCGAGCAGCTGCACGATGATCGAGGCCGAGATGTACGGCATCACGTTCAGCGAGAAGATCGCCATCCGCTGGACGGCGCCCCCCGAGAACATGTTGAACATGCCAAGGATGCCCTTGGCCTGGCCTTCGAAGGCGTGGGCGAACGCCGCGGCGTTGATGCCGGGGATCGGGATGTAGGTCCCCAGGCGATAGATCACCATCGCCAGCAGGGTGAAGCCGATACGCTTGTGAAGCTCTGTCGCCTTCTGGAAGGCGCCGAAGTTCATGTTGGCGGCGAGCTGTTCGGCGGCCGAAGCCATGCGTCATCCCGGAAATGAAGAGGTCGTGCGCGGATGCGAAGATAGGCGGCCGGCGCGGCCGACGCGAGGGCGAAACGGCCGCGACCCTTCGCCCTCTGCGATTATCAGCTCGCGGAAGCCTCCTCGGCCGCCGGTTGGGGCCGGGTCACCGTCACGGTCCCGCCGGCCTTCTCGACCGCTGCCTGCGCCGTGGCGGACGCGGCGTAGACCGTGATCTGGATCTTCGAGGTCAGCTCGCCCTTGGCGAGGAGCTTCACCCCGTCCTTCGCGCGGCGAACCACCCCGGCCGAGACCAGGGCGGCCGCGTCGATCGGCTTGGAGGCGTCGAGCTTTCCGGCGGCGATCGCCTGCTCGATGCGCCAGAAGTTCACTTCGGCAAATTCCAGGGCGCGCGGATTGTTGAAGCCGCGCTTGGGCATCCGCATGTGGAGCGGCATCTGGCCGCCTTCAAAGCCGGCAATGGCCACGCCCGAACGAGCCTTCTGACCCTTCACGCCGCGGCCGCCCGTCTTGCCCTTGCCCGATCCCGGGCCGCGTCCAACGCGGGTCTTGTACTGGGTCGAGCCGGGGCTCGGGGCGAGTTCGTTGAGCTTGGTCATCTTGCGCCTCTCCTTTGGAGATGTGTCGCCGGGCTCGCGCCCGACTCGGCTGGAATGTGGAAACCGCGGGCTCGGCGCCCCCGGCTAAGGTCTATTCGGCCGAAACGATTTCGACCATGTGCGCGACCTTGGCGATCATCCCGCGCACTGCGGGCGTGTCATCGAGGGTCGCGGTGCGGCCGATCCGGTTCAGGCCCAGGCCCACCAGGGTGGCGCGCTGGTCGAACTTGCGACGGATCGGGCTGGCCGTTTGGCGGACGACGAGCTTTGCAGTCTTCTTTGACATATCGATGTCCTCCGCCGGCTCAGGCTTCGACGGCTTCGCCGCTGGCGGAGTCGGCGCGGCGTTCGACGATGTCGCTGACCTTCTTGCCGCGCTTGGCCGCAACCTGGCGGGGCGAGGATTGCTCCTTAAGCGCTTCGAAGGTGGCGCGGATCATGTTGTAGGGGTTGGACGAGCCGACCGACTTGGCCACCACGTCCTGCACGCCCAGCGTCTCGAGGACGGCGCGCATCGGGCCACCGGCGATCACGCCGGTGCCGGGAGGCGCCGCGCGCATCATGATCTTGCCTGCGCCCCAGCGCCCCGCCCCGTCGTGGTGCAGCGTGCGGGATTCGCGCAGCGGCACGCGGATCATCGACTTCTTGGCTTCCTCAGTCGCCTTGCGGATGGCTTCGGGGACCTCGCGGGCCTTGCCGTGGCCGAAGCCGACGCGACCCTTCTGGTCGCCCACCACCATCAGGGCGGCGAACGAGAAACGCCGGCCGCCCTTCACCGTGGCGGCGACGCGATTGATGTGCACCAGCTTCTCGACGATCTCGGAGTCGACCCGCTCTTCGGGCTTGTTCCGGTCGCGCCGGTCCCGGCGCTCTCCGCCGCCACGCTGCTGTTCGCCACGGGCCATGCTAAAGCCTTTCCAAAATCAGAAGTTCAGGCCGGCTTCACGCGCGGCGTCAGCCAGCGCCTTGATCCGGCCGTGATAGATGTAGCCGCCGCGGTCGAACACGACCTCCTTGCAGCCCTTCTCAATTGCGCGCTGGGCGACCAGGGAGCCGACCTTCGCGGCCGCCGCCTTGTCCGACCCCTTGTCCCCCGCCTCGAGCGAGGAAGCCGCCGCCAAGGTCACGCCGCTCTCGTCGTCGATGACCTGGGCGTAGATGTTCTTGGACGAGCGGAAGACCGACAGGCGCAGACGACCGCTGGCAAGGGCGCGCAGCCGCCGACGCACGCGCTCGGCGCGCTTCTTGGTGATGTCTCGCGGTGAGAGGGCCATCTTACTTCTTCTTGCCTTCCTTGCGCCTGACCTTCTCGCCGCCGTAGCGGACGCCCTTGCCCTTGTAGGGCTCGGGGGGGCGGATCTTGCGGATCTTGGCCGCAATCTCGCCCACGAGCTGCTTGTCGATGCCGGAGATCTTGATCTCGACCGGGCGCGGCACGGCGAAGGAGATCCCAGCCGGGGGCGCCACGTCCACCTCGTGCGAAAAGCCGAGCTGCATGTTCAGCGCCTGGCCCTTCATCGCCGCGCGATAGCCCACGCCGACCAGCTCGAGGGTTTCCTCGTAGCCCTTGGTGACGCCTACGACCATGTTGTTGATCAGTGTGCGCGACAGACCCCACATCGCTTTGGCGCGCGTGGAATCCGAGCGGGGCGTGAAGGTCACCTGGCCATCGGCCTGAGCCACCTCGATCTCGTCGCTCACCGTCCAGGCCAGCTGGCCCTTGGGACCCTTCACGGTCACCGTCTGGCCCTGGAGCGTGACGGTCACCCCTGACGGGATGGCGATCGCTTTCTTGCCGATCCGCGACATCTCAATACACCTGACAGAGGACTTCGCCGCCCACGTTGGCGCTGCGCGCCGCGGTGTCGGACATCACGCCCTTGGGCGTGGAGAGGATCGAGATCCCAAGGCCGTTCTTCACCGGCTTGAGGTCGCCGATCGACGAATAGACCCGGCGGCCAGGCTTCGACACGCGCGAGATCTCGGCGATCACCGGCTGGCCGTCGAAGTACTTCAGCTCGACCTCAAATTGCGGGAAGGCGCCGGGCTCCTGCACGAGGTGGAACCCGCGGATGTAGCCTTCCGACAGCAGCACATCGAGCACGCGCTCGCGCATGCGCGAGGCGGGCGTGAGCACCTTGGACCGCTTGCGCTGGGCGGCGTTGCGGATGCGGGCGATCATATCGCCGAGGGGATCGTTCACCATCTCGCCCTCCTCACCAGCTCGACTTCACGAGGCCGGGGATCTGCCCGGCCGATCCCAGCTCACGCAGGGCGATACGGCTCATCTTCAGCTTCCGGTAGAAGGCCCGCGGACGCCCCGTGACCTCGCAGCGATTGCGGATGCGGTTCGGCGCGGAATTTCGCGGCAGCTTGGCGAGCTTGAGACGCGCCTCGAACCGCTCTTCGAGCGAGAGGCTGTCGTTCTCGGCGGTCGCCTTCAACGCGGCGCGCTTGGCGGCGAATTGCTTCACCAGCTTGCGGACGCGTTCATTGCGGTTGACGGCGCTCTTCTTGGCCATGGATGTTTCTCCTTGCCCGTTCTTCGGCTCAGGCCTGGGCCTGGGTGAACGGGAAGTGGAATTCCCGGAGGAGCTCGCGAGCTTCCTCGTCGGACTTGGCGGTGGTGCAGACGATGATGTCCATGCCCCAGATCTGATCGATCTCGTCGTAGTTGATCTCGGGGAAGACCAGGTGCTCGCGAAGGCCCATGGCGTAGTTGCCACGTCCGTCGAAGCTCGTCGGCTTCAGGCCCCGGAAGTCCTTCACTCGCGGCAGGGCGATGGTGATCAGGCGATCCAGGAACTCGTACATGCGGTCGGCGCGGAGCGTCACCTTGGCGCCAACCACCATGCCCTCGCGCAGCTTGAAGCCGGCGATCGAGGTGCGGGCCTTGGTCGGCACGGGCTTCTGGCCCGTGATGGAGGCAAGGTCCTTCATCGCCGAGGCGGCCTTCTTGGAGTCCGAGACGGCTTCGCCGATCCCCATGTTCACGACTATCTTGTCGATCTTCGGGATCGGCATCTCGTTCGTGTAGGCGAACTTGTCCTTCATCGCCTTGCGGATGCGCTGGCGATATTCGGACTTCATCCGCGGTTCGTACGCGGTTTCGGTCTCAGCCATTGATGACCTCACCGGTGGACTTAGCCACCCTCACCTTCTTGTCGCCCTCGACGCGGAATCCGACACGCGTCGGCTTGCCGTTCCCGTCGACCAGGGCGACGTTGGAAACATGGATGCTCGCGGCCTTGGTCTTGATGCCGCCCTGCGGATCTCCCTGGCTCGGACGCGTATGACGCTGCACCAGGTTGAGGCCGCCGACGATGACGCGCGCGTCCTTGGGCAGGACCTGCTCGACCACGCCCGTGCGGCCCTTGTCCTTGCCGGCGATCAGGATGACCCGGTCGCCCTTCTTGATCTTCGCAGCCATCACAGCACCTCGGGGGCGAGGGAGATGATCTTCATGTGGTTCTTCGCCCGCAGCTCGCGCGGCACGGGGCCGAAGATGCGCGTGCCGATCGGCTCCGACTGCTTGTTCACGATCACCGCCGCGTTCTTGTCGAAGCGGATCACCGAACCGTCGCGGCGCTTGATCGCCGAGCTGGTGCGCACGACGATCGCCTGCAGGACGTCGCCCTTCTTCACGCGGCCGCGCGGGATCGCTTCCTTGACGGAGACGACGATCTTGTCGCCCACCCCGGCGTAGCGGCGCTTGGCTCCGCCCAGCACCTTCACGCACATCACTCGACGCGCGCCGGAGTTGTCGGCGACCTCGAGGTTGGTCTGCATCTGGATCATGGTTCGGCCGCTCCGTCAGGCGCCGGTCTGGGAGGCGTCCTTCGGCAGGACCTCCCAGGTCTTGAGCTTGGACTTGGGCGCACACTCGATGATCCGCGCGATCTCGCCCTCATGATACGAGTTGGTCTCGTCATGGGCGTGGTAGCGCTTGGAGCGGCGCACGGTCTTCTTGAGCAGCGGGTGAAGGAAGGTGCGCTCGACGCGCACGATCACCGTCTTGTTCTCCTTGTCGGAGACCACCACGCCTTCGAGGATTCGCTTGGGCATCTTGATCTTCTCTACTGGCTCAGGCGTTCGCCGACTTGGCGCGCATCACCGTCTTGATGCGCGCGATGTCCCGGCGGACCTCCTGGGCCCGGTGCGTCTTCTCCAGCTGCCCAGTGGCGGCCTGGAAGCGCAGGTTGAACTGTTCCTTCTTGAGCGAGAGCAGCTCGTCAGTGAGCTCATCGGCGCTCATTCGGCGGACGTCATCGATCTTCATGGTCTTTACGCAGCCTCGACCGCGGTTTCGCCGATGCGGGTGACGATGCGCGTCTTGACCGGCAGCTTGGCCGCGCCCAGGCGCAGGGCCTCGCGCGCGATGTCATCCGGCACGCCGTCCACTTCGAACATGATCCGGCCCGGCGCGACGCGCGCGGCCCAGTACTCGATGGCGCCCTTGCCCTTGCCCATCCGCACTTCGGCCGGCTTGTCGCTGACCGGCACGTCCGGGAAGATGCGGATCCACACCCGGCCCTGACGCTTCATCTGGCGGGTGATGGCGCGACGGGCCGCTTCGATCTGGCGAGCGGTGACCCGCTCGGGCTGCAGCGACTTGAGGCCGTGCGAGCCGAAGTTCAGCGAGAAGCCACCCTTGGACATGCCATGGATGCGGCCCTTGAACTGCTTGCGGTACTTCGTCTTCTTGGGAGACAGCATCGTTTGATCCCTGCCTTACGCCGCCGGCGCTTCGCGGCGCTCGCGCCGCGGGCCCCGGTCGCCTCGATCCCGGCCATCCCGGCCGCCGCCCTCGCCGGCGGCGCCGGTCTCGCTGGCCAGGCGCTTATCCAGCGCCATCGGATCGTGCTCGAGCACCTCGCCTTTGAAGACCCAGGTCTTCACGCCGATGATCCCATAGGTCGTCTTCGCCTCGGCGAAGCCGTAGTCGATGTCTGCCCGCAGGGTGTGACGCGGCACGCGGCCCTCGTGATAGGATTCGGCGCGCGCGATTTCCGCGCCGCCCAGGCGCCCGGCCACCTCGACGCGGACGCCCTTGGCGCCCAGGCGCATGGCCGACTGCATCGAACGCTTCATCGCGCGGCGGAAGGCGATCCGACGCTCGAGTTGCTGGGCGATGTTCTCGGCCACCAGTTGGGCGTCGGTCTCGGGCTTGCGCACCTCGACGATGTTCAGGTGGACATCACCCTCTGTCATCTTCGAGAGGTCCGTGCGGAGCTTTTCGATGTCGGCGCCCTTCTTGCCGATGATCACGCCAGGGCGCGCGGCATAGATGGTCACACGGCACTTCTTGTGCGGGCGCTCGATCAGGATGCGCGAAACGCCGGCCTGGGCCAGGCGCTTCTTGAGCTCCTTGCGCAGCTTGATGTCGTCGTGAAGCAGACGCGCGTAGTCATGGCCCGCGGCGAACCAGCGGCTGTCCCACGTTCGGTTGATGCCGAGCCGCAGACCGATCGGATTGACTTTCTGGCCCATCAGGCGACCTCGCCCAGTTCACGCACCACGATGGTGATCTCCGAGAACGGCTTCTCGATCCGCGACGAGCGCCCGCGCGCGCGCGCCGAGAAGCGCTTCATGACCAGGTTGCGGCCGACATAGGCTTCGGCGACCACAAGGTTGTCGATGTCCAGGCCGTGGTTGTTTTCAGCGTTCGAGATCGCCGAGTAGAGCGCCTTGCGCACATCGGAGGCGATGCGCTTGGGGCTGAATTCCAGCTCGTTGAGGGCGCGCTGCACCTTCAGGCCACGGATCGACTGGGCCACCAGGTTCAGCTTGCGCGCGCTGGTGCGCAGGGTGCGCACCTTGCTCATCGCGGAATCGGCGCCCATGCGGCGCGGATTGACGGACTTGCTCATGCTACTTCCTCTTGGCCTTCTTGTCGGCGGCGTGGCCGGGGAAGTAGCGCGTGGGAGCGAACTCCCCGAGCTTCATGCCAACCATGTCCTCGGAGATGAGGACAGGCACGTGCTTCTGGCCGTTGTGGACGCCGAAGGTGAGGCCCACGAATTGAGGCATGATCGTCGAACGACGCGACCAGGTCTTGATCACGTCCTTGCGGCCGGAGGCCTGGGCGGCGTCGGCCTTGTCGAGCAGATAGCCGTCGACGAACGGCCCCTTCCAAACCGAACGGGTCATCAGCGGGCCTTCCTGACGTGGCGCGAACGAATGATGAGCTTGTCCGTCGCCTTGTTGGTGCGGGTCTTGCGGCCCTTGGTGGGCTTGCCCCACGGGGTGACGGGGTGGCGGCCGCCCGAGGTGCGGCCTTCGCCGCCGCCGTGCGGGTGGTCGATCGGGTTCATGGCGACGCCGCGGACGTGCGGGCGACGGCCCTTATGACGGACGCGGCCGGCCTTTCCGAGGACCTCGTTCATGTGGTCCTGATTCGAAACGGCGCCGACGGTGGCCATGCAGCTGTCGGGCACCATGCGCAGTTCGCCCGAGTTGAGGCGGATCTGGGCGTAGCCCGCGTCGCGGCCGACGAGCTGGGCGTAGGCGCCCGCACTGCGGGCGATCTGACCGCCCTTCAGCGGCTTGAACTCGACGTTGTGGATGATCGTGCCGATCGGCAGGCTGCGCAGAGGCGAAGCGTTACCGGGCTTCACGTCCACCCGCTCGCCCGCCACCACCTCGTCGCCCGCCTTCAGGCGCTGCGGGGCGAGGATGTAGGCGAGCTCGCCGTCTGCGTAGCGCAGCAGGGCGATGAAGGCCGTACGGTTGGGATCGTACTCGAGGCGCTCGACGGTCGCCGGCACGCCCCACTTGCGGCGCTTGAAGTCCACGACACGATAGAGGCGCTTGGCCCCGCCGCCGCGGAAGCGCGTGGAGATGCGCCCGCCGCCGCCGCGTCCGCCGGACTTGTTCAGCCCCTCGACGAGCGACTTCTCCGGGCGGCCCTTGTGCAGCTCGGAGCGGTCGACCAGCACCAGCCCGCGACGCGAGGGCGAGGTCGGATTGAAGTTCTTCAGAGCCATGACCCTACCCTCAGAGCCCCGTCGTGATGTCGATGGACTGGCCTTCGCGCAGGGTCACGATGGCCTTCTTGATGTCCGAACGGCGGCCGGGACGACCGCGGAAACGCTTGGTCTTGCCCTTCTGGATCAGGGTGTTGACCTTCACGACATTGACCTTGAACAGCTCTTCGACCGCCTGGGCGATCTCTTCCTTGGTCGCGTCCAGGGCGACCTTGAAGACCAGCTTGTTCTGGTCGGAAAGCTGGGTCGCCTTCTCGGTGATGAGCGGCGCCAGGATCGTGTCGTAATGACGGGCGGTGGCGGCCATCACGCGGCTTCCTTCGCTTCGAAGCGGGCCTCGATGGCTTCGACGGCCGCGCGGGTGAGCACTAGGGTGTGGCGGCGCAGCACGTCGTAGACGTTGAGGCCGGCGTTCGGCAGCACGTCCACATCGGGGATGTTGCGGGCGGCCAGCTTGAAGTTGGCGTCCACCTCAGGCCCGGCGATGATCAGTGCGTTCTTCAGACCCAGGTTGGCGAACCGACCGCGCAGCGTCGCGGTCTTGGGCTCGTCCAGGCGCGCGTCGTCGAGCACGACCAGGGCCCCGGCCTTGACCTTGGACGACAGGGCGTGCCGCAGCGCCAGGGCGCGGACCTTCTTGGGCAGGTCGAAGGCGTGGCTGCGCACGACCGGGCCGTGCGCCTTGGCGCCGCCGACGAACTGCGCGGCGCGGCGTGAACCGTGCCGGGCGCCGCCGGTGCCCTTCTGCCGGTACATCTTCTTGCCCGTGCGGGAGACCTCGTTACGGACCTGGATCTTGTGCGTGCCGGCGCGGCGCTTGGCGAGTTGCCAGGTGACGCAGCGGTGCAGGATGTCGGCGCGGATCTCGTCGATGCCGAAGATGTCGTCGCGCAGTTCCAGCGCTTCGCCGGCGCCGCCGTCGAGGGTGATGACGTCGATCTTCATGCTCAGGCCTCGGTCTCGCTGGCTTCGACAGCCGGCGCGTCGGCGGCCGGAGCTTCGGAAGCGCGCGCGCGGAAGGCGCCGGGACGCGGCGCTTCGGCCGGCGCGGCGATCTTGATTGCGTCGCGGATCTTCACGAACGAGCCTTGCGCGCCTGGAACCGCGCCACGCACCAGGATCAGTCCCCGCTCCACGTCCACCCGATGGATGGTGAGGTTGAGCGTGGTCACGTTCTCCTGGCCCATGTGGCCAGCCATCTTCTTGTTCTTGAACACCTTGCCCGGGTCCTGCCGCTGGCCGGTCGAGCCGTGCGAGCGGTGGGACACCGACACGCCGTGCGTGGCGCGCAGACCGCCGAAGTTCCAGCGCTTCATCGCGCCGGCGAAACCCTTGCCGACGGTGACGCCGGCGACGTCGACCTTCTGGCCGGGGACGAAGTGGTCGGCGGTCAGTTCCGCGCCGACATCGATCAGGTTGTCTTCGGTGACCCGGAACTCGGCGATGCAGCGCTTGGGCTCCACGAGCGCCTTGGCGAACTGGCCGCGCTGGGCCTGGGTGGTGTTCTTGGCCTTCTTCGACCCTGCGCCCAGCTGGAGGGCGACATAGCCGTCGCGGTCCTTGGTGCGCTGGCCGGTGACCTGGCAGCCGTCGAGGCTGAGCACGGTCACGGGCACGTGGGTCCCCGCCTCGTCGAAGAGGCGGGTCATGCCGAGTTTGCGGGCGATGACTCCGGTTCGCATGGTCGCCCCCTTAGAGCTTGATCTCGACGTCCACGCCGGCGGACAGGTCGAGCTTCATCAGGGCGTCGACGGTCTGCGGGGTCGGGTCGACGATATCCAGCACGCGCTTGTGGGTGCGGATCTCGAACTGTTCGCGCGACTTCTTGTCGATGTGCGGCGAGCGGTTGACGGTGAAGCGCTCG
>DATHPX010000011.1:0-2981 GCA_035483335.1 Caulobacteraceae bacterium
CGTCGCCCGCACAGCGGGCAGGCGGCTCACCAGACCGCAACCTAGAGGGTGTTGGTCGCGATGTAGGAACGGACGCGAATGCCCGGCCCGAACGTGCTCGATGCTTCGTCCCACGAGCGCCTGATTTCCGGATCGGGGTGAGGCACGTGGGCTGGAGGCGTCCATCCCTCGGCCCGCCAGCTCTGTTCCCGATGCTCGAGATCGAGCGGCTGGGCGGCCTCCATCACCTCCGCAGCGAGGGTCTCCCGGCTTTCATCGACCTTGACCGTCAGCAGGATGTGGCCCCGCATCAGGCCTTCCCCATAGACGTGCGCATCCTTGTGGAGGCCGAACAGATTGTGCATCCGCCCGTGGACCCCATGAGACGATTCCCGATCGACACCTTGGATCTCGTGGATCTCCGCACAGCCGGCCAGTCCATGTGGCCTCAGGGCCTCCATCGCCCGCTCTGCGTCCGCCCGTGTCTCGTATAGAGCGCTAACTGTGCGCTTCATCATCACCTAATCCTCCCATGTGGCGCCTGCCCAGACTGGGCCTGCGCCACCCTCAGTGTTCCGTACCGCACTCAGGCCAACAACGGCAAGCTCGACCGACGGCGACACCAGTTCCTAGTATAGACCCATGCGGCTTCCCCTGGACCCAACCCACGTCAAAGGATTCCTCGATCCTGCAGAAGGAGGGGCCCTTTACGCCGTCGCCCTGCAGCAGGCGCCGCTCGGGCCATGCGTCGAGATCGGCGCCTATTGCGGAAAGTCGGCGCTCTACCTGGGCTCTGCCTGCAAGGCGGTCGGCGGTGTGCTGTTCTCCGTCGACCACCATCGTGGCTCCGAGGAGAACCAGCCTGGCTGGGAATGGCACGATCGGGACTTGTGGGACGCGGAGGCCGGGAGTCTGGACAGCCTCCCCGCCTTCCGCCGCACCCTGCACTCTGCAGACCTGGAGGAGACGGTGATCGCCGTCGTGGGCCGATCGGCGACGGTCGCACGCTCCTGGAAGACCCCGATCGCCCTCCTTTTCATCGACGGCGGCCACACGATGGAAGCGGCCAGCGCGGACTATCAGGGTTGGAGCCCGCGGCTCATGGCCGGCGGCGTCCTTGCCATCCACGACGTCTTCCCCGACCCGGCCGATGGGGGGCGCCCTCCGTTCGAAATCTATCAGCGCGCCCTGACGAGCGGCGACTTCGAGGAGACTGCGGCCGTGAAGAGCCTGCGGCTGCTCAGACGTCGCTAAGGTCGCCAGGGAGCGTAAGCCCGACCAGCCGCGTTCACGCCGGCTCCCGAGCGCGGTGCTTAGGGAGGACTCGAGTACTCGACCGTGTTTGTCGTCACGTACGAGCGCACCCGCACGTCTGGCCCAAAAGAGGTCGCGGCGTCGTCGGGCTGGCGCACCACGCCCGTCTCAACCTGTGGCGTTGCGTCGGCCGGCGGCGTCCATCCCTCGGAACGCCAGGCCTGCTCGCGCTGGGTCAGATCGAGCGGCTGGGCCGCTTCCATGAGCTCCGCCGCCAAGGTCTCTCTGTCGTCTTCGACCTTCACCGTGAGCAGGATATGGCCGCGGCGAAGCCCTTCGCCGTAGGCGTGTACGTCCTTGTGGCGGCCGAAAAGGCTGTGCATCCGACCGCGCAGGCCGTGCTCGCCGTGTGGACCCTGGCGGTCGGAGCCCTCGAGATCATGGATGTCAGCCTCGCCAGCCAGGTCGTGCTGCTTCAGGGCCCCCAGGGCCCGCTCGGCGTCCGCGCGCGTTTCGTACAGGGCGCTGACAGTACGCTTCATCCGCTCGTCCTCCGTTGCGGCGCCGGCAGCGCCCGGGCCATGACAACCGGGTTCGGGGGCGAGCGTTCCGCGTCCGTACACCTGCCGACGCCGCGCTGAAGAACCCGAAGCGCTCAGGCCTCGATGAGGACGCGAGCGGCCGGTCCGTCGGAGTCCAGCGCCTCTTGCGCCAGCATGATCGCCGCCTGGGTCCAGGTGGGCTTCTCGAGTGGCCAGGGGATGCCCTCGGCAAACTGCCAGCCCATCCAGAAGGCGCCGTCCGCGTCCCGGTGTGCGTTCTGCCAGGCCAGGATGGTCCGGGCTTCCCGGTCGCGGCCGAGCCTGACCAGGGCGAGCGCGAGTTCGGCGGATTCGGCGACCGTGGCCCAGGGCTCCGCGGCCACGCAGCGGCAACCTCGGCGAGGCTCGACAAATCGGCCCCAACCCGCATCGATGCGACTGCCGGCCAGACCGTCGCGCACGACTCCCGACAGGACGGGGTAGTACCAGTCCATGGCGAAGCCGGAGCGATCCACGCCAGCCCGATCGAAGCGCTCCGGCCGTTCACGCATCACGCTCGCAAGGCGGGCGCGTGCGAGCGACCACGCCGGATGCGGATCGCCAACGACTTCACTCAGGGCAATGGCGTGCCCGAGGCTGGCGTGGAGGGAGGCGCATCCTGACAGCACCGCGTCATCCACCCCGGTGCCGTGCGCCTCGCCGCACCACGAGACATCGCCCTCCACGTGCTGGCAGGAGAGCACGAAGCCGACCGCCGCCCGCGCCATCGGCCAGTATCGGCGGACGAGCGCAATGTCCCGCCGCGAAAGCCACAGCCGCCACAAGGCCGTCGCGGGATAGCCCGCGAAGTTGGTGTCGCAGACCTTCGGCGCCTCGACACGCGCGATCCGATCGCGTCCTTCCATGGGCAGCGCATTGCCGTAGCCGCAGAGCCAGGCGCCGTCGGGCCTCTGCGTCGCTGCCAGGTAGTCCAGGCCTCGACGCACGGCGTCCAGCTCTCCCGCTGCGTCCAGCGCCATCAGGCACTCGGCGTGGTTCCAGGCATCCCACGGACCATCCTTGAACCAGGGAATCGCTCCATCCGGACACTGAGCCTCCAGGATCAGGCGCCTGGCGCCCGAGAAGTCCGCCAGGACATCGGGAGTGCGCAGCGCGACGAGCGCGTTCATGCGACGCTCGTCTCGGCTGGCTTGTCGAAATAGAGGA
>DATHPX010000012.1:0-3819 GCA_035483335.1 Caulobacteraceae bacterium
TCACCATTGAGCGCCCGCTTCATGAGTACAGCGCCGCGGAGTGGGACGACGTGATCAACACGGATCTGCGCGGGAACTTCCTGGCCCTCAAGTACGAGATTCCGTACCTGATCAAGCGCGGTGGCGGCGTCGTCGTCGTAACGGCCTCTTCAAACGCCATCGCCACAACGGAGAAGAGGAGCGCGTATAGCGCCGCCAAGCGCGGACTGGTCGGCATGGTTCAATCGGCGGCCCAGGACTATGCAGCGCATGGAATTCGCATCAACACCCTCATCCCCGGCACGACCGACACCGAGCTTGTACGGAGGGCGGCCGGGATGATGAACGCGCCTGATCCGGTCTGGGAGGCCATGCTCGGGGTCTGGGCGAAGTCCAATGTCGCGGTGGCCCACCGGGTCGCTGCGCCCGAAGAAATCGCCGCTGTCGCCCTAAGCCTCGCGTCCGACGAATTTACCTACATGACCGGCGCCCAGATCGTCGTGGACGGAGGCAAGACGAGCCACGCCTGAACATTGCGCGGTCCGTCGCGAGGGGCGTGCCGAACCGGGGACCGCCAAGCCCCGGCGTTCGGCCGTCTTCGAGCGCCCGGAGGCTCTGGCGTGAGGCCAACCTGAAGGTTTACAGGCCCTGCGTGGGCATGGTTGTTCGCCCCACAAGTCCGCGCATGACCCTAGGAAACGCTCAATGACTGAAGTCGCCGAGGCCAAGACGCCCGCCTGGCCTGCCATGTCCATCGCCCAGGCCTACGCCCTGCTCACTGCTCCGGGCACGCCGTTCGAGATGGAGAACATTGTAATCCGGGGCATCGAGACGCGGGTGTGGAAGAACGCCCCGCCGACCCTCCGCTCCGTGGTCGAATTCGGCCGCGGCCATGGCGAGAAGATCTTCCTCGTCCACGAGGACGAGCGGGTGAGCTTCGAAGCCTTCTACCGCGCAGTGGCCGTGCTTGCGCGCAGGCTGGTCGAGGAGGGCGTGAAGAAGGGCGACCGCGTCGCCATCATCATGCGCAACGTCCCTGAATGGCCTGTCGCCTTTTACGCGGCAGCCTCGGTGGGCGCCATCGTCACGCCCCTGAACGCCTGGTGGACCGGGCCTGAGCTCGAGTATGGCCTGACCGACTCGGGCAGCACGATCGCGATCGTCGACGCCGAACGACTTGAGCGGATCCACGAACACATCTCCGCCTGCGGAGAGCTGCGGCGGGTCTTCGTAAGCCGATCCGAAGAGACGATCGCCAATCCGGTTGTCGAGCGTCTCGAGTCGGTGATTGGCGCTCCGGGCTCGTGGACCGCCCTGCCGGACGTGGGCCTGCCCGCTGTCGAGATCGCGCCCGACGACGACGCGACCATCTTCTACACGTCCGGAACCACGGGGAAGCCGAAGGGGGCCGTCGGCACCAACCGGAACATCAACTCCAACATCATGGCGGCCGGCTGTGTCGGCGCGCGCGCCTTCCTGCGCCGGGGCGAGGCGCCGCCCATGCCCGACCCGCACGCGCCGCAGCGCTCCAGCCTGCTGTCGGTGCCCTTCTTCCACGCCACCGGATGCTTCGCGGTCCTGAACCCGACCCTGTTTGGAGGCGCCAAGCTGGTGATGATGCGCCGCTGGGATCCGATCCGCGCATTCGAGTTGATCGAGCGCGAACGGATCAACTCGGTCGGCGGCGTGCCGACCATCGCCTGGCAGCTGATCGAGCATCCGCTGCGCAAGAACTATGACCTCTCCTCGATCGAGAGCGTGGCCTATGGCGGGGCGCCCTCCGCGCCCGAGCTGGTGCGCCTGATCAAGGAGACCTTCCCGAAGTCGCAGCCGGGGAACGGCTGGGGAATGACCGAGACGTCGGCCACCGCCACCAGCAACGGGGCGGAGGACTATGAGCACCGGCCCGATTCCTGTGGACCGGCCGTGCCGGTCACCGACCTCAAGATCATGAGTGTCGATGGCAATGAGGAGCTGCCGATCGGCCAGGTTGGAGAGCTGTGGTGCAGGGGCCCGCAGGTCGTACGCGAGTACTGGCGCAAGCCGGAGGCCACCGCTCAGACCTTTGTCGACGGTTGGGTGAAGACCGGCGACCTGGCGCGCCTGGACGACGAAGGCTTCTGCTTCATCATCGACCGGGCCAAGGACATGCTCATCCGCGGCGGCGAGAACATTTACTGCATCGAGGTGGAAAACGTCCTCTACGACCACCCGGCGGTGATGGACGCCGCCCTGGTGGGCATTCCGCACAAGACCCTCGGCGAGGAGCCCGGCGCGGTCGTCACGCTCAGACCGGGCGCTTCCGCCACGGAAGATGAGCTGCGGGCCTTCGTGGCGGCGCGTCTGGCCGCCTTCAAGGTGCCTGTGCGGATCATCTTCTGGCCCGAGACCCTGCCGCGGAACGCCAACGGCAAGATCATGAAGCAGGAACTACGCAAGCTTTTCGTCGAGGAGCCGACGCCGGCGTGACCCGCCGCCCGCGGCCTGCTCCGCGGCCCTCACAGGCGGCGGAGATCGTCGAACTGCGCGTCCGGACGATGGGCGCGCAGGGCGACGGCTTCGCCGAGGGCTCGGGCCGAGGCCAAGGCCACGAAATCATGGTCCCACTCGCCCTGCCGGGCGAGCGGTTCCTCGCGCGTGTCGCCGGCGACCGTGGGGAGCTCACAGAGCTTCTGGAAGCCAGCCCGGAGCGGGTGACGCCGCCGTGTCCGCACTTTGGCCCCTGTGGCGGCTGCGCGCTTCAGCACTGGGCGCGGGAGCCCTATCTCGCCTGGAAGCTCGAGCGCGTGCGCCAGACGCTCGCGCGGGTCCGCCTGGAGGCGCCCATCGAGCTCGCCTACGCCGCTCCGCCGGGCGCGCGTCGTCGCCTGGCCCTGCACGCCCGGCGCATCGGCCGGACTGTGCGCGTCGGTTTCAAGGGGCGGCGCTCGTGGGATCTGGCACCCATCGAGACCTGCGTGATCGCAAGGCCGGCGCTGGTCGCAGCCCTGCCGGCCCTGGCGCGCCTCGCCGAGCCCTTTCTGGCGAGCCCCAGATCGGCGCCGACCCTGCACGTGACGGAGACCCTCACAGGCCTCGATATCGACATCACCGGCGTCGAGCGGCCGGGTCCTTCCGCCGACGCCTTGGCGCAGGCGGCTGAGGTCGCCAGCGAGGCCGGCTTTGCCCGCGTGACCCTGGCCGGCGACCCAGTCTGCCAGGTCCGCCGACCGGTGGTGGAGCTAGGCCCGGCGCGCGTGAACCTCCCCGCCGGCGGCTTCCTTCAGGCCACTTCCGGCGCCGAGGCGGCCATGGCGGGGATCCTCGTCGAAGCGGCGGCGGGAGCGCGCACGGTGACGGATCTCTTCTGTGGGGCGGGAGCCTTCGCCTTCCGCCTCGCCGCCAGGGCGCGCGTGATCGCCGCCGACGCCTCCGCTCCTGCGGTCTCGGCCCTTAGCGCCGCGATCGCCACCGCGCCGGGCCTCAAGGCGATCGAGGCGCAGACGCGTGACCTCGAGCGGCGACCGATGCTCACGAGCGAGCTCGACCAGGTCGATTTCGCGGTGTTCGACCCGCCTCGTGCGGGCGCAGCCGTCCAGGCCGCCGAGCTTGCGCGGTCCCGCGTCCCTCGTGTCGGCGCCGTCTCCTGCAATCCCGCCACCTTCGCCCGCGACGCGCGCACCCTTGCGGACGGCGGCTACAGGCTCGACCATGTGCATGTGGTGGACCAGTTCCTCTGGTCGCCCCATATCGAGCTTGTCGCCTTGTTCGCCCGGGAGGCCGCTTGACCGCCGACGACCGTCGAGCCTTCGTCGCCGACCGCCAGGTCCATGCCGCCCATTCGGCGCTCAAGAAGGCGCG
>DATHPX010000013.1:0-15376 GCA_035483335.1 Caulobacteraceae bacterium
GCCGAGGCTGTCGACCTCGCGCCAGCTCGCGCGGGTCACCGGGGCCACCACCATCTGGGCGATGCGGTCGCCGCGGCGGATGTGGAACGGCTCGGAGCCGTGGTTGGCGAGGATCACCTTCACCTCGCCGCGATAGTCGGCGTCAACGGTGCCGGGGCTGTTGAGGCAGGTGATCCCGCTGTTGAGCGCCAGGCCCGACCTTGGGCGCACCTGCGCCTCGTAACCCTGCGGAAGGGCGATGCAGAATCCCGTGGGAATAGCGGCGCGCGCGCCTGGCGCCAGGGTGAAGGGCTCGCCCGCCTCCACGGCGGCGCGAAGATCCATGGCCGCCGCCCCGGCGGTCTCATAGGCCGGAAGCGGCAGCCCCTCGGCGTGCGCCAGCCGGCGGATCGCGACCTCCACCATCAGGCGAGCGCCCCGGCGATGCGCTCGGCCAGCCGCGCTGCGACCCCGGTCTTGGCCGCACGCGACCACCGTTCGATTCCATCGCGAGTGATCAGCAGCACCTCGTTCTGGTCGCCCCCCATGATCCCCTCCGCGCTCACGTCGTTGGCCACGATCCAGTCGCAGCCCTTGCGCTCAAGTTTTGCCCGCGCGTTCGCTTCCAGGTCGTTGGTCTCGGCGGCGAAGCCGACAACCAGGCGCGGGCGGGCCGGCCCGTTGGCCGACAAGCCCGCGAGGATGTCGGGATTCTCCACGAGGGCCACTGCAGGTGGCGCGCCCGGGCCCTTCTTGAGCTTCAGCTTGAAGGCCTGGTCCGGACGCCAGTCGGAAACCGCCGCAACGCAGACCGCCGCGTCCGCCGGCAGGGCGGCCTCGCAGGCGACCTTCATCTGCAGCGCCGTCTCCACGTCGACCCGCGCCACCCCGGGCGGCGCGGCCAGGGCTGTCGGGCCCGAGACGAGGGTCACCCGCGCGCCCAGCGCGGCCAGCGCTCCCGCAATGGCGTAGCCCTGCTTGCCGCTCGAGCGGTTTGTGATCACCCGCACCGGATC
The DNA here is from genome assembly GCA_035483335.1 of Caulobacteraceae bacterium. GTDB lineage: Bacteria > Pseudomonadota > Alphaproteobacteria > Caulobacterales > Caulobacteraceae > Acaudatibacter. The sequence continues at coordinate 996 of DATHPX010000013.1, forward strand.
GATCGGCTCGGCCGTGGGACCGGCGGTGACCAGGACATGGCGGCCAGCCAGCGGGCGCGCGCTCGGCTGCAACGCCGCGAAGATGGCCTCGGCGATCGCGGGCGGCTCGGCCATCCTGCCGGGGCCGTATTCGCCGCAGGCCATCGCTCCCTCGTCGGGTCCCACGATCCGCACGCCGTCGCCCATCAGAGTCTTCAGGTTCCGCTGTGTCGCCCGATGCAGCCACATGCGGACGTTCATCGCCGGCGCCATCAGCACCGGCTTGTCGGTGGCCAGCAGCACAGTGGAGGCAAGGTCGTCCGCCAGGCCATTGGCGGCCTTGGCCATCAGGTCGGCCGTGGCGGGCGCCACGACGAGCAGGTCGGCGGAGCGGGAAAGCTCGATGTGGCCCATCTTCGCTTCGTCGGCGAGGGAGAACAGGTCGGTGCGGACCTCGGACTCGGCCAGGGCCGACAGGCTGAGCGCCGTCACGAACCGCTCGGCCGCCTTCGTCAGGACAGCCGTGACCTCCACTTCCGCCTTCCGCAGCAGGCGGACCAGCTCCAGCGCCTTGTAGGCCGCGATTCCCCCGCCGACGATCAGTAGGACCCGCCGTGAGGGCGCGTGGCTGAGGTCTGTTGCGGACATGCCCGGCGTTTAGACGAACGCGACCCCCTAGACAAACTGCAAACTTTGCGTTTTGTTGAGTTCAGTAGCGCTTGCCCAACACCCTGGAGATTTCGGAGAGAACCATGACCCTCCTGCGCCCCTCGTGCGCCCTCGTGCTTACCGCCACGATGTTGACGGCTTGCAATGGAAAACCGTCGGCCGTGGCCGCAAGCAACGCCATCGGCGTCTCGGCCGCACCTGCCTACGCCGCCGCCACGGGCTCGCGTTCGCCCGATCCTCGCGACGCGCCTGTGCCCCAGATCGGCGGTCGGCCGATGTGGGCCGCCAACCGCACCCACACCGCCGAGGAGAACGCCCTCTATCAGTTTACCCGCAACGGGGGCGACTTCGGCGCCCGCAGCGAGGCGGAATACCTTTCCGAGGTCCACCGCTTCGTCGACCATCCCCCGCGCAGCGTAGAGAGCATTGATCGGCCTAACGGCGACAAGCTGCTCTACGACCCCAAGGCGAACGTCTTCGCCGTGGTCGCCCGCAATGGCGCGCCGCGGACGATGTTCAAACCGAAGAACGGGTCCGCCTACTGGACGCAACAGAAAAACCGTCAGACCGAACCCTCTAGTGGCGGGGTCGCTGGCGACTCTCAGCAGAGTTAGAGAGAGGAGCCTAGCGAAAGATCAGGGCGCCGGCGGCAAACGCCCCGGCCGCGATCAGCACGCCGGTGAGGAAGCTCCAGAGTTCGAACTTGTGGATCGCCTCGCGCTCCACGCGTCGCACCTCGGTGGCGGCCTCCACCCCGCGGTCGGCGAGGCGCGTCAGTGCCCGGCGCGCCTCCTCGGCGAAGGTCTGGACGCGCCTGGCCGGCGAAAGCTCGCGCGTGATCCAGCGGCGCACCACCGGTTCGGCCGCCGCCCAGATGTCCAGCCCAGGGTGGATCCGCCGTCCGACGCCCTCCACCGTCACCATGGTCTTCTGCAGCAGCACGAGTTCGGGCCTCAGACGCATGTCGAACAGGGCGGTGATGTCGAAGAGCTGGGTGAGGAGACGGCTCATGGCGACGTCCGCCGCAGGACGTCCGAAGATCGGCTCGCCCACCGCGCGCAGGGCCTGGGCGAAGGCGGCCCGGTCATGGTGCGCCGGGACATATCCGGCGGCGAAGTGGACCTCGGCCACCCGCGCATAGTCGCGTTCCAGGAAGCCCCAGAGGATCTCGGCCAGATAGCGCCGCTCCGGGGCTCCCAGGCGACCGACAATGCCGAAATCGACCGCTACGAGGCGGCCCTCGCCATCGATGAACAGGTTTCCCTCATGCAGGTCTGCATGAAAGACACCGTGGTCGAGGGCCTGTGCGAGGAATCCACGGATCAGGTCGTTCGCGAGCCGCGGCCGATTCACATGGTCCCGCTCGATGGCTTCAGGGTTCGACAAGGGTTCGCCGCCGGCCCAGTCGAGAGTCAGCACGCGTCGGGACGTGCGCTCCCACACCACCTTGGGCGCGCGCATGAAGCCGTCCTGATCCATTGCGTGGCGCAGTTCGTCGGCTCCGGCCGCCTCGAACCGCAGGTCGAGCTCCAGCTGCAGGGCGCGCGCGATTGTGGCGACGAACGCCCGGGGCTCCAGTCGTGCGGCGCCCGGCACGTACCGTTCGGCGAGTTCGCCGGCCAGGTGGAGGGCGCGAGTGTCGGACGCCACCTGAGCCTCTATTCCCGGCCGCAGGATCTTCACAGCCACGCGCCGGCCGCCCGGCAGGGTGGCGGCGTGCACCTGGGCCAGCGAAGCGGCGCCGACCGGATCTTCGAAGCTCTCGAACAGGCTTGCGATCGACCCGCCCAGGGCATGTTCCACCAGGCGCTCCGCTTGGGGGGTGGGAAACGGCGCGAGATTATCCTTGAGGCGACTGAGGTCGTCGGCGAACTGGGCGCCGAAAATGTCGGCTCGGGTCGAGAGGAACTGACCGAGCTTGATCGCCACGGGTCCCATCGTCTCGAGGGCTGTGGCGAGCCGCTCGCCGGGGCGACCCTTGCGGGCCTGCGGTCCCGCGACCAGCCGCACGACGCCGGCCAGGGTGCGCGGCCAAGGCGGCAGCATAGGCTCGATCTCGCGAGGGACCAGGGCGTCGGCCCTGGCAAGACGCCAGCCGGCCGCCACGAGCCGCGGATATGACGACAGCGGGGTCATCGAGGATCAGATCGCCCAGCCCTGGTGCAGGGCGCACACCCCGCCGCTGAAGTTGGTGAAGCTCACGCGCGAGAACCCCGCCTCTCCCATCAGTTCGGCGAGCCGCCTCTGATCGGGAAAGCGCCGGATGCTCTGCACGAGATAGTCATAAGACTCGCGGTCTCCAGCCACGACTGCGCCGAGGCGGGGGATCACCTTGTAGGAATAAGCGTCATACGCGCGCGCCAGCGCCTCGGTCGTCGGCCTGGAGAACTCCAGGCAGAGGAAGCGGCCTCCGGGCTTGAGCACGCGACGCGCCTCGGCGAGGGCTGCGGCGATCTCCGTGACGTTCCGTAGCCCGAAGGCGATGCAATAGGCGTCTGCGCGGGACGAGGGCAGCGGAAGGCGCTGGGCGTCGCCAACGCTCCACAGAATTTCTTCATCGCCCCCACGCTCGAGCCCCGAGCGGACCATGCTCTCTGTATAGTCGACCACCACGACACGGCCTGGCGAGCCGCCGCGCCTCTCGCGCGCCGCCCGCATCCGTCGCGCGAAGCGGCGCGCCATGTCCCCCGTCCCACCGGCGCAGTCGACGATGGTCTCGCCGGGCTGGGGGTTGAGCCGCGCGGCCGCAGCATCCTTCCACAGCCGGTGGACGCCCCCGCTCATCAGGTCGTTCATGAGGTCATAGCGGCGCGCGACGCTATCGAACACGCCCCGGACCAGCCCGGGCTTCTCGGCGGGATCGACGTCGCGGTCGCCGAAGGTCGCGGCGGTCGGGCTCATCGGCCGGGCTCCAGTACAAAATGACGGCGGTCTCGAAATCGGATGTGGCGCCCCTCCGCATTCCGCCACAGACGACCCGTGTAAGCGCCCAAGGCGCCGAGGCCAACCTCTCGGGACGATGACGCCCCTCTCTTGCGCGGGCTCTTCTCCTGGCGCCCCGAACTGGTCTACGCCGCGACATGCCTGAACTGCCGGAAGTCGAGACCGTTCGGCGCGGCCTGGAACCGTGTCTTGGCGGGGCGCGCCTCGTCCGTGTGGAGGCGCGGCGCCCGGACTTGCGCTTCCCCCTCCCCCGCGAATTCGCCGCCCGCCTCACCGGCGCGCAGGTGGAGCGCCTGGGCCGCCGCGGGAAGTACATCTTTGCGCCGCTCAGCACGGGCGAGACACTGATCATGCATCTGGGCATGACCGGCCGTTTTCAGGTCGAGGGAGGCGAGGTGCGCCGAAGGCCCGGCGCCTTCGCTCTCGCAGAGGCTGCCGATCCTCGCCACGCCCACCTGGTCTTCGAAACGGAAGCGGGGGCGGTGATCACCTATTTCGATCCGCGTCGCTTCGGCTTCATGGACCTCGTAAGCGGCGACGCTCAGATTCAGTATCCGGCCTTCGCGGCCATGGGTCCCGAGCCGCTGGGGAACCAGTTCCACGCAAATCACCTCGCCGAGGCCTTTGCCGGCCGCCGCCAGGCCGTGAAAGCCCTGCTGCTCGACCAGTCCATCGTGGCCGGCCTTGGCAACATCTATGTCTGCGAGGCCCTTCACCGCGCTCGAATAGCCCCGTCCGCTCCGGCAGGCCGGATCGCCCTGCCGCGGCTGGAGCGGCTGACGAGCGCAGTTCGTGAGGTTCTCGAGGCGGCGCTCGAGGCAGGCGGCTCGAGCCTGCGCGATTACGCGGACGCGTCAGGGGCGATGGGCTACTTCCAGCACGAGTTCCGCGCTTACGGCCGGGAGGGCGAGCCCTGTCTGACGCCTGGCTGCCGCGGACGGATCCGCCGCGAAGTCCACTCGGGACGCTCGACCTATCACTGCGCGACCTGCCAGAGGTGAGGCCCGGCGCCCCGGGGAAACCATGATTGACCGTTGCGACGGCGTCCCCTATATCCGCGCCTCCGAAATTTTTAGGGCTTCCGCCGAGCTTGGCTGAAAGCCCACCTGACCCACGACAGGACGCATGGCCAACAATCCCGGCGCCAAGAAAGCCGCACGCAAAATCGCCCGCCGCACAGAGGTGAATAAGGGGCGTCGCTCGCGCGTTCGAACCTATCTGCGCAAGTTCGAAGAGGCGGTTGCGACCGGCGACAAAGGCGCCGCTCAGGCGGCTTTCGTGGTCGCTCAATCTGAGCTGATGCGGGCCGTCGGCAAGGGTGTGGTTCATCGCAACACCGGCGCCCGCAAAGTGGCGCGCCTACACCGTCAACTGAAGAAGTGTGAAACGACGCAGTCGGCGTGACGCTTTGCTTATCTGATTGAATTCCAACGATATTTTTTAGAATTGAAGCGCCGGGTGGCTCTGCCCCCGGCGCTTTTGTTTTCCGACAAACTTCGTGACAATTTGGCGCACCAAATGTGATCGCGCGGGTTTTCCTTGGCCCCATCGCGGCTTCGCGTTGTCAACTATGAAATCGTGCGCCCGCTGCAGATTTGAGTGCTTGCTTTCGAGAACCCCCGGCGTAACCTGAACTCCTCAGCGCTTTCGGCTTTGTACGGACGAAACGATGCGGGGGGCGATATGCGTCCGCCGCGGCGGTGGAGTGCGTCTTGGTGTGTGTAATGGCCTCGGGGGCAATCCGGGAGCCAAGGCGGTCCCGTCGGCCCGGCCGGCCGGGGGTGGGGAAAGTACGTCTAGGGGCAAGATGGCATGAACAACATAATCGCGCGACCAATGCCTTCGGATCAGCCCACGCCGGCTGCGGCAGTCTGGCTCAAGGCGAGTGATTTCCTCAAAAGCGAAATTGGAGACGATGCATTCGGGTCCTGGCTGGCGCCGGCCGCCCTGCGGACCGGAACAGACGGACGGGCGTGGCTGGTGGCCCACACCGGGATTGCGCGCGACTGGGTCCGCCGCAACGCGTGGCGGCGCATCTCGGAGCTATGGTCGCGATACGACCCCGAAGGGCGCGAACTCGCCCTTACCTGCCGGCGCGACTTCGAGGGGGGAGAGACGGCCGGGGAGCCTGCGGCGGCCAACGAGAAGGCCGAACCCGAGGTCCTGACTGCACAGGAATCCGATCGCGCGCGCGTCGGCATGCCGCTGCGCCCGTGTTTCACCTTCGACACATTCGTAGTCGGCCCGTCCAATGAGTTCGCCTGCACTATGGCGCGCCGCGTGGCCTCGTGGGCGGACGGACACTTCAACCCGGTCCTGTTCCATGGACCTTATGGTTTCGGCAAAACCCACCTTCTCCAGGCGCTTGCCTGGGAAGCGCTCCGCAACGCGCCTCACAAAAGGGTCGTGTACCTCAGCGCGGAACGCTTCATGTCGAGCTTCGTCCGCGCGATCATGGATCGCCAGACGGGCGCCTTCAAAGATGAACTTCGCTCCGCTGATCTTCTACTGATCGACGACATCCAGTTCATTGCTGGGAAACAGTCGACCCAGGACGAATTCTTCCACACCCTGACGACCCTGATGGAGAATGACCGTCGGATCGTCCTGACGGCGGATCGCCCTGCAGGCGCCATGACGGAACTGGACGCGCGCCTGCGCTCACACCTCTGCGCCGGACTGGTCTGCGGCGTCGAGCCCGCGGACCGGTCGCTGCGCCTGGGAATCCTGGCGCGCAAGCTGCAGGTCCTCTGCGGTCACCTTGGCTGCCGGGCGCAGATGCGTCCGGAGGTGACGGCGTTCCTGGTCGATCGCTTCGCCGACAGCGTCCGCGAGATGGAAGGGGCGCTGAACATCCTCGTCGCCCAGGCCGGCGCGGATATTGGCGCCCTCACCCTGGAGACGACGCAGCGGCTGCTGCGTACCAACCTCAAGGGCGCAGGGGAGCGTCGAGTGACCGTCGACGAGATCCAGAAGGCCGCGGCCGAGCACTTCGGCCTTCGCCAGGCGGACCTCATCTCCGAAACCCGCACCAGGGCGGTCGCGCGTCCACGGCAGGCGGCCATGTGGCTGGCCAAGCAGCTGACCACGCGATCCCTGCCCGACATCGGCCGGCGCTTCGGCGGGCGGGACCACACGACCGTCCTGCACGCCGTCCGCCGGATCGACGCCCTGCGCGCCACCGACGCTCAACTCGCCCGCGACCTCGAGGCGCTCCTGGGCAAGCTGGGCGCCTGAGGCGACACCCAGCCGGCGTCAGGCTCGCTGGGGCAAGCCGTGGGCCGCAAAGAAGGCGAGCATCCTGCGCCAGCCGTCGGCAGCGTCCGCGGCGTTGTAGCTGGCCCGGTAGTCGGCGTGGAAACCGTGGCCGGCGTCGGGATAGATGACGATCTCGCTGTCTGTCTTTCCTGCGGCGGCCAGGGCCGCGCGCATGGCCGGCGCGCCCTCGGCGAGCCGGTCCTGGGCGCCATAGAGGCCCAGCACCGGGCACTTCAGATCCGCAGCCATCTCCGCGGGCCATAGCCGGGCCGGATCGTTCGGCGCGCCCGATGGACGCACCATCTTTCCGTACCATGCGACCCCGGCCTTGATGTCGGGGAAGGTCTCGCAGGCAAGCCAGGTCGTCCCGCCGCCCCAGCAGAACCCGGTGATCCCGATCTGGCGCGGGTTCACGAACGGCTGTTGTTTCAGCCAGGCGAGCGAGGCGCCGACGTCGCCCATCACCTGCTGGTCCGAGGCGGCCTGGACGATCTTCATGATCGCCGACATCTCCGATAGCGGCGCGGGATCGCCGACCCGCACGAAAAAGGCCGGCGCCAGCGCGACATAGCCGACCTTGGCCAGCCGCCGGCAAACGTCCTTGATGTAGTCGTGGACGCCGAAGATCTCCGAGGCGACCAGTATGGCCGGGAACGGCCCTTTCCCCTTGGGCCTGGCGAAGTAGGCCGGCAGGGTGAAACCTTGCGAGGGAAAGCTCACCGTCTCGGTGACCAGCCCCGCCTCGTCGGTGTGGATCGGATCCGCCTCCGCCGACAAAGCGGCCACGGCGTAACCGCTGAAGAAGGCGGCCGCGACACCGCGTCGCGTCAGATGGAAGTCCTCCGACGGCGAACCGTCCGGACGGGTCAATGTCACCATTGTTCTCTCCCGAAGCGACCGGAGACCGTGCGTCCCGGTCGGCGTCCTGAATGGCTCAGTCCGAACCGCCCGCGCAAGCCAGCGTCGGCCGCGGGGCCGCCCGACGCAGGGTCAGGTTGATGCGACCACCGCCGGGGATCAGGAGCGACGAGCCCCTGAGGATTCGATCGACGCCATGGAAGGCGAGGCGGGCCTCACCCGAGAGCAGGCACACGTCTCCAGAGGCGAGCCGAATCGAGGCGGTGGGCGAGCGGCGGCGCGGATCGCCAATACGGAAAATGGCCGTGTCCCCTAGGGAAACGGACAGGACGGGGAAGGCGAAATCGGCTTCGTCCCGGTCCTGGTGCAAGCCCATGCGCGCGTCGTCGCGATAGAGGTTGACCAGACAGGAGTCCGGCGGCGTCGAGCCGTCCGCGACCTCCCGCCAGAGGTCCAGGAGCGCCTGTGGCATCGGCGGCCATGGTTGGCCCGTCCGAGGGTGGACGGTGGAATAGCGGTAGCCATTGGCGTCGGTGATCCAGCCCAGTGGGCCCAGACTTGTCATCTCGACGCTCATCGGCCGCCCGCCGGGCGTCACCTGGCGCATGAACGGGGCCGCCTCCGCCAGTGCGAGCACGGCGCGGACCAGCTCCGCCTGCTCTTCCGGGGAGAGGCGACCCGGCCAAAGTCGGAATCCCGCCGGAGGAACCGTTTGGGCAGAGACCCTTGCCGACATCTCCGTCACACCCGCCCCGTGTCAAATCGGGCGCCCTTGCGGCGTTCAGCCCCCATCCCATATCGGAGCCACGGTCGCACGCCCCATTTGGAGGCGGACGGCAACTAGAGCCAGTCGCGGCGACGAGAGCTTTCCGGACACGCATCCGAAGGCTCCAGCGCCACATAGGGAGCGGCAGCAGACAGTGGCGCTTCATAACCCGAAGGCCAGCGCCGCCGCTTGCCAGATTTAGGAGCGGACAAGAGACTCATGAGCAAGATCATCGGCATCGACCTGGGGACGACGAACTCGTGTGTCGCCATCATGGACGGCAAGACGCCCAAGGTGATCGAAAATGCCGAAGGCGTCCGCACGACGCCGTCGGTGGTGGCCATCCTCGACGATGGCGAGCGCCTCGTCGGCCAGCCGGCCAAGCGCCAGGCGGTCACCAACCCCGAGAACACACTCTTCGCGATCAAGCGCCTGATCGGGCGCTCCTTCGGCGACCCCATGGTCGAGAAGGACAAGGGCATGGTCCCCTATCAGATCGTGAAGGGAGCCAACGGCGACGCCTGGGTTCGCGCCCACGGCACGGATTTTTCGCCCCAACAGATCTCCGCCTTCATACTGCAGAAGATGAAGGAAGCGGCCGAGGCCCATCTCGGCGAGAAGGTCGAGAAGGCGGTCATCACCGTCCCCGCCTATTTCAATGACGCTCAGCGCCAGGCGACTAAGGACGCCGGCCGCATCGCCGGCCTGGAAGTGCTGCGGATCATCAACGAGCCGACGGCGGCCGCTCTCGCCTACGGCCTCGAGAAGAACGAAGGCAAGAAGATCGCCGTCTATGACCTCGGCGGCGGCACTTTCGACGTCTCGATCCTCGAGATCGGCGATGGCGTGTTCGAGGTGAAGGCGACCAACGGCGACACCTTCCTCGGCGGCGAAGACTTCGACCTTCGGATCGTCGACTATCTGGCGGACGAGTTCAAAAAAGAGCAGGGCGTCGACCTGCGCAAAGACAAGCTCGCCCTTCAGCGCCTCAAGGAAGAAGCCGAGAAGGCGAAGAAGGAACTGTCCTCGACTGCGCAGTACGAGATCAATCTGCCGTTCATCTCGATGAACGCGTCGGGCCCGCTGCACCTGAACATCAAGCTGACCCGAGCCAAGCTCGAAGCCCTGGTCGAGGACCTGGTCGTCAAAACCATCGGCCCGTGCGACCAGGCGCTGAAGGACGCCGGACTAAAGAAGAGCGACATCGACGAGGTGATCCTGGTCGGCGGCATGACCCGCATGCCCAAGGTCATCGAGACGGTGAAGGATTTCTTCGGCCGTGAACCCCACCGTGGCGTGAATCCGGACGAGGTCGTGGCCCTCGGTGCGGCCATCCAGGCCGGCGTCCTCCAGGGCGACGTGAAGGACGTGCTGCTGCTCGACGTGACCCCGCTGACGCTGGGCATCGAGACCCTCGGCGGCGTCTTCACCCCGCTCATCGAGCGCAACACGACGATCCCGACCAAGAAGAGCCAGGTCTTCTCCACCGCCGATGACAACCAGAGCGCGGTGACGATCCGGGTCTTCCAGGGCGAGCGTCCGATGGCGGCGCACAACAAGCTGTTGGGCCAGTTCGACCTCGTCGGCATCCCACCGGCCCCGCGCGGCGTGCCTCAGGTCGAGGTCACCTTCGACATCGACGCCAACGGCATCGTGAATGTCCAGGCGCGCGACAAGGCGACCAGCAAGGAGCAGTCGATCCGTATCCAGGCCAACGGCGGCCTCTCGGAGACCGACATCGAGGCGATGGTGCGCGAAGCCGAAGCCAACGCGGCCGAGGACAAGAAGCGCAAGGAGTTGGTCGAGGCGAAGAACCACGCCGACGCCCTGATCCACACGACCGAGAAGGCCTTGTCCGAACATGGCGACAAGATCGGCGCGACCGAGAAGGGCGCCATCGAGACCGCCATGGCCGACCTGAAGTCCGCGCTTGAAGGCGAAAACGTCGAGGACGTCCAGGCCAGGACGCAGACCCTGATGCAGGCCTCGATGAAGCTTGGCGAGGCCATGTACAAAGAGCAGGCCTCAGCGGCCGGCGCGGGCGCAGACGCGGGGTCGGGTCACTCCGATGACGGTGTCGTCGACGCGGAGTTCGAAGACGTCTCCGGAGACAAGAAGTAGCATGCTTGATCCGCCCCTGGGACGCTCGCCGACCCGGGGGCGGATGCTATGCAGAGAGGATCGACGGGCGAAACGATCTCAACGGCATAAAGACATCTGATGATGCGAGATTATTACGAGGTTCTCGGTGTCGAGCGGGGTTGCAACGACGCCGCCCTGAAATCGGCTTTCCGCAAGCTGGCCATGCAGCACCACCCCGACCGCAACGGCGGTTGTGAGGAGGCGGCCGGGCGGTTCAAGGAAATCAACGAGGCCTATTCGGTCCTCTCGGACTCGAACAAGCGTCAGATGTACGACCGGTTCGGGCACGCCGGCCTGGGCGGGATGAACGGACAGGGCGGCGCCGGGTTCGCCGACGTCCACGACATCTTCAATGACGTCTTCGGCGATGTCTTTGGTGACATGTTCGCGCGCGGACGAAGCCACGGTCCGGCCCGCGGCCAGGACCTGCGCTACGATCTCGAGATCACCCTCGAACAGGCCTATTCGGGCGACCAGGTGCAGATCAAGGTCCCCGCCGCCATGACGTGCGAGGTCTGCGAGGGCTCCGGTGCGAAGCCCGGGACCCATCCGACAACCTGCGCCACCTGCAACGGCGCGGGACGTGTTCGCCGCAGCCAGGGCTTCTTCGCTGTCGAGACCACCTGCCCCCGATGCGGCGGCGCCGGCCGGCTGATCCTCGATCCCTGCCAGGGCTGCGCCGGCCATGGGATGGTGCGTCGCGAGCGAGTGCTGGATGTGCGGATCCCGGGCGGCGTCGACGACGGCTCGCGCATTCGCCTCTCAGGCGAGGGCGACTCCGGGCTCCGCGGCGGTCCGCGCGGCGATCTCTACATCTTCGTTTCGGTTCGCCCCCACGAGCTGTTCGAGCGCGACGGGCTCGACCTGCTCTGCTCGGTTCCCGTCCCCATGACCACAGCGGCCCTGGGCGGAGAGCTCGACGCGCCGTGCCTGCTGGGCGGCGAGAACTGCAGCGGCGAAAAGAAGATCAAGATCAAGATTCCCGAAGGCGCCCAGACCGGCCGCACCGTCCGCCTGCGCGGCAGGGGCATGCCCTCCCTCCGTTCGCGCGAACGGGGCGACCTGGTGGTCGAACTCTTCATCGAGACCCCCACGCGCCTCTCAGCCAAGCAGAAGGCCCTGCTTCGCGAGCTGGAGGCCTGCTGCAGCGAACAGCACAATCCCCGCTCCACGGGTTTCCTCAAGAAAGCCCGGCGCTTCTGGAACGAAGTGACCGGCAGCGAAGCCCAGGCCTAACCCGCTCTCCTCCCCCTTCATGGGGGAGGTGGCCGCGGCGAAGCCGCGGACGGAGGGGGAAAGCCGCCGCTCGGGCGTTGGCGGGTTGATCGTGTTCCACCTTGGGGGAAGGAAAGCGCACGATGGAAGGGGGGAAAACCACGCTCCGCGCGGATCGCCCCGTAGTCCGCCGAACACCCTTGACGCCCACCCCCTCCCCGGCCGCAGAATGTTGGCTAAACAGACGTTTGAAAGGGAGGCGGCCATGGAGCGCGCCTACGACCTGGTCATCCGGGGCGGTGAGGTGTTCGACGGTCAGGGCGGGCCGGCCCGCGAGGCCGATGTTGCCGTCAAGGATGGGCGCGTCGTAGCCGTCGGCAAGATCACCGCGCCCGGAGCGGAGGAGATCGACGCGCGCGGCCAGATCGTCACCCCAGGCTTCGTCGACATCCACACTCATTACGACGGCCAGGCGACCTGGGATGGCCGGATGCAGCCTTCCTCATGGCACGGCGTCACCACCGTGGTGATGGGCAATTGCGGCGTCGGCTTCGCCCCCTGCAGGCTGAACGACCACGAGCGGCTGATCAAACTGATGGAAGGGGTCGAGGACATCCCCTTCCCTGTTCTCGCCGAAGGGCTCCCCTGGAACTGGGAAAGCTATCCCGACTACCTCGACGCCCTCGCCCAGCGTTGCTTCGACGTGGATATCGGCAGCCAGCTGCCGCACGCAGCCCTCCGGACCTTCGTGATGGGGCAGAGGGGCGTCGACCGCGAACCGGCGACCGCCGCGGACATCGCCGCCATGGCGGCCCTCGCGGAGAAGGCAGCCAACGCGGGGGCGATCGGCTTCACGACCTCCCGTACGCTCAACCACCGCACCAGCGACGGCCAGCCGACGCCTACGCTCACCGCGGGGGAGGATGAGCTGACCGGCATCGCGCTAGGCCTCGCCGCCGCGGGCAAGGGCGTCGTCCAGGTGGTCTCCGACTTCGCCGACCCGAAGGCCGAGTTCGCCATGCTCCGCCGGATCGCCGAGCGGAGCGGGCGACCGCTTTCGTTCACCCTCGCCCAGGGCGGACACAACCCGAAGGGCTACCAGGTCCTCCTGCACGCGCTCGAAGACGCGGTCTCCGCGGGGCTACCCATGCGCGCCCAGGTCGCCGCGAGGCCGGTCGGCGTGCTTCTCGGGCTCGAACTGACCGTCAACCCCTTCAGCCGCTGGCCAGTCTATCGCGAGATCGCAGGCCGGCCCCTGTTCGAGCGCGTGGACGCGCTGCGCGATCCGGCGTTCCGCGAGCGCCTGTTCGCGGCGCCGCCGGAGGAGGCGGGCCGGCCGATGTTCGCCGCCTGGAACCGGATGCATCTGCTCTCGCCGGATCGGCCCGACTACGAGCCGGGAGCCGAGACCACGGTCGCAGCCGTGGCTCAGGCGAGGGGCGCACGTCCCGAGGCGGTCGCTCTCGAACACATGCTGAGCAACGAAGGCCGGGGCATGCTCTATGTGCCCTTCCTGAACTACGTCGAGGGCTCCCTCGACGCCGTGCGCGAGATGATCGTCCACAAGGACAGCGTTCCAGGCCTCTCCGACGGCGGCGCCCATGTCGGCATGATCTGCGACGGCAGCTTCCCCACGACCATGCTGACCCACTGGACGCGGGACCGGACGCGCGGCCCGCGGATCCCTCTGGCCGATGTCATTCGCATGCAGACGCGCGACACCGCCCGCGCCGTGGGCCTCCACGACCGCGGCGTCCTCGCCCCCGGGTATCGGGCGGACATCAATGTCATCGACTATCCGCATCTCGCCTTGCATGCCCCCCAGGTCGCCTATGATCTGCCGGCGGGCGGGCGCCGGCTGATTCAGCGGGCCAGCGGCTATTCGGCGACGATCGTCGCCGGCCAGATCACCTATCGGGACGGCGAACCCACCGGCGCCCTGCCCGGACGGCTCCTTCGCGGCGGGACCCATGCGCCCGTCGCCATGGCCGCCGAATAGGGAGAGGCAAGGCAATGGTTGGAATTCTCGAACCAGGCTGCGAGTGGCGGGCCCAGGACGTCGCCGATCCCGAGGCATGGACCGAAGTCCTCTCGCGCGAGGAGGTCGCCGAACTGGACGCGGCGATCGTCCACGCCCGCAGCGTTTCGGAGGACTTCCTCGATATCGGAAAGACCGACTTCCCGCTTCCGATGCTCGGACGCCGCCTTCACCGTATCGAAGACGAGCTAATGAACGGCCGTGGCTTCGTCCTCCTGCGCGGGTTGCCGCGTGAGCGCTGGTCGAACGACGAGATGTGTCTGGCCTACTGGGGCATCGGCGCGCACCTTGGAAAGCCCTGGCCTCAGAACCACTACGGGCACCTGCTCGGCGACGTCACCGACCAGGGCAAGGCTCCGGGCGACCCGACCGCGCGCGGCAACGAGCTGGGCCAGATCGGGCTGGAATTCCACTGCGACGGGTCCGACCTCGTGGGCCTGATGTGCCTGGCGAGCGGGGCCAGCGGGGGCGCGTCGGCGGTCTGCAATTCGGTCGCCCTGCACAACGATCTCG
>DATHPX010000014.1:0-12779 GCA_035483335.1 Caulobacteraceae bacterium
CAGGAGGAGCGTCGGCGCGATCCAGAAATTGTTCTGGTTGAACGGGTTGACGTAGCGAGCCAGATCGTTGGTCTCGCGGGTGATTTCCGTCCCGGCAACGAGGACGTGCCGCAGGGGCCCCGTGGCGAAGCGGGCGGTCAGGTCAAACTGGCCCGTGAGGTTTGTCTGGGCGCCGGAGCTGCTCGGCGAGTCTCGTCCGACGAGCACGCTCGTAAGCGGAGTCGAAGGTCCGGGCGCGCCGCCCAGCCCCGCGGGGCTTCCGAAGTTCGGCGCATGGAACTGATAGTCGAAGCGGTAGCTCGCGTAGCGCACAGTGCTCGCGAATGTCAGGGCGGGCGAAACCTCGTGTGTGAGGCGCAGGGTGCCGAGGTCCACCCAGGACTTGGAGCGGTCTGAGGCGAGGCCGTAGTAGGACCCGCGCGGGACTGGCGCGGGCAGTCCGTTCACGAAGGGCACGCCGGAGTCGGGCGTGTCGTCCTCCTGCAGGCGCATGTAGTTCAGCGTCACCGTGGTTGGCCCGCCCAGGCCGAAAGCTGCAGACGGCGCGACGCCCCAGCGGCGGTTGCGCACCACGTCCCGTCCGGCGACCCCCGAGGTCTCGCCTATCGCGTTCAGCCGGATCGCCGCGCCGGAGCCGATCGGCTGGTCCACGTCGAGCGCGCTGCGGACCTCGTCGTTGGTTCCGACATCGGTGGTGAGGGTGCGGAAATCCTCCAGGCCTGGCGCCTTGCAGACCTGGTTGATCGCCCCACCGGTCGAGCCGCGGCCGAACAGGGTCGCAGAGGGCCCCTTGAGCACCTCGACCTCCTGCAGGTCGAAGCTGTCGCGGTTGTAGACGGCTGCGTCGCGCACCCCGTCGAGGAAGAAGTCGTTGAAGGCCGAGAAGCCGCGGATGTTGACCGTGTCGCCGCGGGCGGCGCCTTCGCCGGCGTTCAAAGTCACGCCCGGCACGTTCTTCAGAACGTCCTCGAGACGGTGGTCGGCCTGGTCCTGGATGAGCGTCAGCGGGACGACGTTCACGCTCTGGGGCGTGTCCTGCAGATCGAGGGGGATCTTGTCGCCGAGAAGGGCGCGCACGCCGGTCACGACGATGGCGGTGACCTGGGGCGATTCGTCTCCCGTGACGGCGGGCTTAGCCTCGACCGGCGCACTCTGATCCATCCCCGACATGTCTCTTCGATTTCCCCTGGTGGGCGGCGCGCGTAGCATGGCGAAGAGAGATTGCGAAGCATTATCATTTGCACAGGGCGACACACCCCTCTGGCGAGGCGTTCAGGCGAGGCGGCGCTGGGCCTCCGAGACAGCGGTCAAGAGCTGCGGGCGCCGATCGTCGGTGACTGCGCCGGCGAGGATCAGGGCGTAGCCCAGGCGGGCAGTGGCGGCGAGGCGCTCGGATGGGATCAGGCCCACCGCCCACTCGAACATCGCCGAGCGTCGGATGAAGTCGAGGTGCTGGCCGATGAGATTGGGATCGACACCCTCGCGTAGGGCGCCCGCGGCGGCCGCCTCATCCACAAGGCCCCGCCAGAAAGCATCGCCCTTGGGTCCGAGGATTTCCTCGCGCACCCCTTCGCCGGCGTCGAATACGGCGGTCCACAGGGTTCGGTAGAAGGGCGGGTCGCCGAGGTAGAGCTCGATCGCCGTGTCGAGGGCGAGGAAGATCCGGTCGATCGGATCGGCCGGCCGGCGCGCGCTGAACTGCTCATGGAACTCGCGGACGTCCTGCAGCATGGCGACGACGATCGCCCGCTTCGAACCGAACAGGTTGTACGGGGTCGCAAGGCTGACCCCCGCGCGCGCCGCCAGGGCTCGCATCGAAAGGCCGGCGTTGCCGGTCTCGCGGATCAGTTCGCGCGCGGCATGGATGATCGCCCTTCGCCGCTCGGCCTTGCCCGCCTCCCGACGACCTCCGGTGGGGACAGGCTCCCCTTGCGGAAGGCGGTCGGCCTGGGAGGTCGGCGCCTTGTGGGCGAGGGCGGGGCGCTTGATCGGCATCGTGGTAGATCCATGACCTGGGGAGGGAGCCGCAGCGCTCTGTCCCTTCGGCGCGCCTTGACGGAGGCGCGATATTTAGAACATGTTACTACAAAAGAGGGCGCGGTCGCGATGCGCCGTTCGGACGCAAACGGGCGGCCTCGCGCATCGATTCTACGCCCCTTGTCCACACTGGAGGAGGCGGCAGGATGTCCACGACGCTCGAATTCGAACGGGGCGCCGGAAGCAAGCTTCACGTCGAAGTCGTCGCCGAAGGCCTGCACTTCCCCGAAGGTCCGATCGCCATGTCGGACGGCTCGGTCGTGCTGGTGGAGATCCAACGCCAGTCCCTCACCCGCGTCCACCCGGACGGCAAGTGCGAAGTCATCGCCCACCTGGGCGGCGGCCCCAATGGCGCCGCGATCGGCCCGGACGGCAAGGTCTATGTCACCAACAACGGCGGCTTCCAGTGGGCTACGCGTCCCGACGGGGTCACCGCGCCGCACGGCAAGCCGGCCGACTACAAGAGCGGCTCGATCCAGCGCGTGGATCTCGCAAGCGGCAAGGTCGAGACGGTCTACGACGCCTGCGACGAGCGTCCCCTGCGCGGGCCCAACGACCTCGTTTTCGACAGGACGGGAGGCTTCTGGTTCACCGACCTCGGCAAGTCCGACGGCGACATGATGCAGATGGGCCACTTGCTCTACGCGCGGCCGGACGGCTCGAAGATCGTCAGGGTGCGGGAGGGCATGATCACCCCCAACGGGGTGGGGCTCTCGCCCGACGAGAAGACCGTGTGGGTGGCCGAGACCTACACCAGTCGCGTGTGGGGCTTCGAGATCGCTCGGCCTGGCGAGTTGGCGCAGAGCGTCGACATGTGGGCGCCCGGCCGCGTTCTGGGGCCTCTGCCGGGCTACCAGTTGCTCGATAGCCTGGCGGTGGACGCAGCCGGCAAGGTCTGCGCCGCCACCATCGTCAACGGCGGGATCACGGCTTTCGACCCGGACGGCTCGACCGAGCACTTCGCCGTGCCCAACGACCCAATCGTGACTAACATCTGCTTCGGCGGCCCGGACATGCGCGACGCGTGGATCACCTCCTCGGGCCGCGGCCTCCTCCTGAAGACCCGCTGGCCCAGGCCGGGCCTCAAGCTCAACTTCAACGCCTGAAGAGAATTCACCACCAAGACACCAAGGACACCAAGCTCATCTTCCGCGCCGAAGGCGCTGAATAATTTTCTGAAGCCACGAACCTCACGAACGACACGAACACAATTTTCCGCGCTTCGCGCCTGCCTTGCGCGCCAAAGGCGCAAAGATTTTCTTGTTCGTGGGGTTCGTGAAGTTCGTGGTTCTCCTTCTCTTCTTGGTGGCCTTGGTGTCTTGGTGGTGAAAAACTCCTCGCCGACGGCGGCGCGACCAGGAAGGACGTGGTGATGGCTTACGAGGCGATCAGGGCGGAGACGGAGGGACCGGTGTTGACCGTGACCCTCAACCGGCCCGACAAGCTCAACGCCTACACCGCCCAGATGGGCGCGGAGCTCGCCGACGCCTTCCACCTGGCCGACGCGGACGATGCGGTGCGCGTGATCGTCCTGACGGGAGCGGGGCGGGGGTTCTGCGCCGGGGCCGACATCTCCGCCGGCGCCGGCAGCTTCGACACCGAGGGCGGGGAGGGGGCAAAGAACTTCGGTGACCCCGCAGCCCGGGGCGCGCGGGCTCTGGGCCGAAGCTTCACGCACGCCATGTTCGACTGCAAGAAGGCGACCATCGCCGCGTTCAACGGTCCGGCAGTGGGGGTAGGGATAACCCTGGCCCTCCCCACCGACATCAAGATCGCCTCCACGGCGGCGCGGTTCGGCTTCGTGTTCGCGAGGCGTGGCCTCGCGCCGGAGGCCGCCAGCGCCTGGTTTCTGCCCCAGATCGTGGGCCTGCCCCAGGCCCTGCGGTGGTGCCTGACCGGGAATGTCTTCGGCGCCGAGGAGGCGCTGCGCGGCGGCCTGGTGAGCGAGGTGGTCGAGCCGGACCAGCTGCTGCCCCGCGCCCGCGAGATCGCCCACGAGATCGCCGCCAACACCGCCCCGGTTTCGATCGCACTCACCAGGGCCATGCTCTGGCGCTTCGCCTCTGCGCATCTGCCCTTCGACCTCCTCAAGGTCGACGGCTCGATCGTCCAGTCCCTCGGCTCGGGAGGAGACGTGAAGGAGGGCGTCAGCGCCTTCCTCGAAAAGCGCGCCCCCGTCTTTCCCGGCCGCGCCAGCACCGACATGCCGCCCCAGTATCCATGGTGGGGGGAAGGGGGCGGGTGAGAAATTCACCACCAAGACACCAAGGACACGAAGGCGCCCGGGATAAAATCTCACGCGCCGAAGGCGCAATAATTGATTGGTTGCGGCCCTGCGGGCCGCGGCGCTTAATCTTCGAGAGTTCAGCCGACCTTCGTGTTCTTGGTGCTCTTGGTGGTTGAAACGATGGCTGCCGCATCCGCCAAATTGAAGACGGATCTCGAGGAGACGGGGGTCGCCGTCTTGCCGGGGGTGCTCAGGCTGGCGGAGGCCGAACACGCCGTCGGGCGGTTGTGGGCGGCGGCGGAGGGGTTTCGCCGGATGGGCGGCCCGACCTTCATGCCCCAGCTAGATCCCAACGAGGCGAACGTACGCGTGTTCGCCCTGCTCGAGCTCGATCCGCTGTTCCGCGACCTGATCCGCCATCCCGCAGCGATCGAGCTGGTGGAGGCGGTGCTGGGCGAGGGGTGGATGATCTCCAACTTCACCGCCAACATCGCCCGGCCGGGCGCGCGGTCGATGTCGCTGCACTCCGACCAGGCCCTTGTGGTTCCCGAGCCTTGGCTCGCACCCTGGTCGGTCAACATCATCTGGTGCCTGACGGACACGCGCGGCGAGAACGGCGGCACGCTCTACATCCCAGGCAGCCATCGCTTCGAGCGCCGCGCCGACCTGCCCCCTGACGCGCCGGCCAGGCTCACACCCATCGTCGCGCCGGCCGGCTCGATCGTCGTGATGGACGGTCGGGTCTGGCACACGTCGGGCGCCAACATCACCGCCGACGAGGACCGCGCCCTGCTCTTCGGCTACTATTCGGCAGATTTCCTGAGGCCGCAGGTGAACTGGAACGCCCTGCTTTCGGCGCAGACGCAAGGATCCCTCGATCCCTGGATGCGCGCGCGACTTGGTCTCGACGCGACGGCCAACGTGCGGATGGCGGGTCAACTCCTGGGTCCGCGACCGCCCGTGCCGCAAGACGCCATGAGCGGCCCGGAGGGCCGCGCTCCCGAGGGAACCGAGGCTTGTTGAAATTGCTAAAGTGAATTCGCAGTCCAGGAGGACGAGATGAGCGATGCCGAGACGATGGACCGGCCGGACACCAAGCCGAGGTTCCAGATCTATCGCAACAGCGAGGCCAAGGACTTCGCCGAGTTCGATCTGATGGACTACAAGGGCGTCACGGCCGAGCTGTCGGCGAAGTTCGCCGAGCTCGGCGAGGCCGGCGTGAATGACGGGCAGGTGGTCAAGCTGCTGTTCGCAGCGCCCGGTTTTTCCCTGACCTACGCCTGGTTCAAGAGTGGCTTTCCCCTGCCGCGCCACACCCACAGCGCCGACTGTCTCTACTACATAATCGCTGGCAGCCTGCAGCTCGGGACCGAGACGCTGGGACGGGGCGATGGCTTCTTCCTGCCCAAGGACATGGCCTATGCCTACACGCCCGGGTCGGAGGGGGTGGAGGTGCTGGAGTTCCGCACCGCCGAGCGGTTCGACATTCACTTCATGGCGGCGAACCCCGCCTTCTGGACCCGCGCGATCGACGCGGTGAAGCGCGAACACGCGGGCTGGGCGGACCAGCGGCGGCCGCAGGACGCGGGGGCGTGAACACGGAGCGCCGGCGCTCCGGGCGCTCGCGGCGAGGCGCGTGGAAGCTGTGAGTCTCGCAGAGACATACGCCCGCGACGGGGTCGTGCTCCTGCGAGGCGCATTGGATACCGGGGCCCTCGCCGAGGCCGAAGCGGCCTGGGCGTGGAGCGTGGCCAATCCGGGGCCGCTGGCCAGCCGGATCCCTTCGGCGTCGGCGGCGACTTTCTACCAGGACCTCTACAATCCGCGCGTGCTCGAAGGCTACGAAGCCATGCTGCGCGCCTCGCCCCTCCCGCGCCTGATCGCCGACATCTGGGGCGCGCCCGATGTGTGGTTCATGTACGAGCAGGTCTTCCTCAAGGAGGGCGGCGAGGCGCGGCGCACGCCCTGGCACCAGGACTCGTCATACCTTTCGGTGGGAGGCGAGCACCTGGCGGTGGCGTGGATCACCTTCGAAACACTGGCCGCCGAGGACTCTCTGGAGTTCGTGCGCGGTTCACATCGGGGCGTGCTCTACAACGGCTCTCGCTTCACCCTGGGCGACGACACCGCGCCTCTGCACCCGGGCGATGAGCTGCCGCGCCTGCCCGACATCGAAGCGGACCGCGACGCCTTCGACATCGTAAGCTTCGCGGTCGAGCCGGGCGATGTGGTGCTGTTCCATCCACGCATGCTGCATGGCGGGGCGCCCACCCACGAGGGTCAGCGCCGGAGCACCCTGACCCTGCGCTTCTTCGGGCGCGACGCGATCTATGAGGAAAGGCCGGGCCCCACGGGGCCGCGGCCGTCGGGCCAGCGCCTGGACCTAGGGACGGGCGAGGCTCTGCGTCATCCGGCCTTTCTGAAGCTGGCGTGAGCGAGGCGCCGAAACTGGAGGCCGCGATCGGCGCAGTTGTGCGCCGGATCTTCCCCGGTTCCGAGGGCGTCGCCGGCTTTCGTCGCCTCTCGGGCGGGGCGAGCCAGGAGACCTGGGCCTTCGAGCGGGTGGAGGCGGGAGGCGCCGGCACGCCGCTCATCCTGCGCCGAGCGCCCGGCGGGACGCGCCAGGCCGAGACGGCTGTGGGCATGGAAACCGAGGCGCAGTTGATGCGGCTGGCCGGGGAAGCGGGGGCGCCCGAGCCGGTGGTCCACTACGTCCTCGCTCCGGCGGACGGCGCCGGGCGCGGCTTCATCACCAGCTTCGTGGAAGGCGAGACTCTGGGTCGTAGGATCGTGCGCGAGCCACGCTTCGCCCGGGCGCGCGAGGTGCTGGCTGCCCAGTGCGGGCGGGCCATGGCGGCCATCCACGCGATCGATCCGGCGCGCCTGCCGCCCCTGCGCGTCGCCACAGCTCGCGGGCGCCTCGAAGAGCTGCACGCTCGCTACAAGGCGACGGGCCGCCCCAAGCCGGTGTTCTCCCTGGCGTTCGAGGCCCTGCGCGCACGTCTGCCGCCAGAGCCGGCGACGCCGAGGCTGGTCCACGCCGACTTCCGAAACGGCAACATCATCGTTGGCGAAGAGGGGCTGCGTGCTGTGTTGGACTGGGAGATCGCCCACCTGGGCGACCCGGTGGAGGATCTCGGCTGGACCTGCGTCAGCTCCTGGCGCTTCGGGGGTGAGGGGCCGGTAGGCGGCTTTGGAACCCGCGAACAGCTGGTGGAGGCCTATGAAGCGGCGGGTGGCGGACAGGTTGAGCCCGAGCGCCTGCTGTTCTGGGAGCTGCTGGGCGTCGTGAGTTGGGGGGTGAGCTGCGCCTCCATGGTCGCCGGCTTCCGCGGCGGGATCGATCCCACTTCCGAGCGTGCGATGATCGCGCGTCGAAGCAGCGAAACCGAAATCGACATCCTGAACCTCCTGGCGCCGCGGACCTGAGCCATGCAGGACGAACCCAGTCCATCGGAGATGCTCGCCGCCGTCGCGGCGCTGCTGCGCGAGACGGTGATGCCCCAGCTCGGCGGCCACACCGCCTTCCTGGTGCGCGTGGCCGCCAACGCCCTGGACCTCGTGCGCCGCCAGGTGGAGCTGGAGCCGGCGGCGGACGCGGCGGAACTGGCGAGGGTGCGGCGGTTGTTGGGGCGCGACGGAGAGCTGTTGGAGCTGAACCTGGCGCTCTGCGAGGCGGTCGAGGCTGGGAAGATGACCCTGGAGACACCCGGCCTGGCGGAACACCTGTGGGCGACAACTCTCGAGAAGCTGGCGATCGACCAGCCGTCCTACGCGCCCTATCAGCGGGCGGTGGGCAGCTGAACCGAGACTTCACCCCCCGTCGAGAATCTCCAGCGCCCTCTTCGCCAGCTGCGGACACTGGTTCACCGCTGCGGCCTCGGACGCCGCGGAGCCGGAGAGGATGCGGCGGTAGACGCCCTGCATGATCGAGGCGAGGCGGAAGAGGCTGAAGGCGAGGTAGAAGTTCCAGGCGGGCGCCCCCTCGCGACCCGTCCGCTTGCAGTAGTCGGCGACGAACCGCGCTTCCGTCGGTATGCCCGGCGCGGTCATGTCGGGGGCGCCCGGGGCGGTCGAGCCGTAGATCCCGCGCCAGGGGAAGGCGCTGTAGGCGAGGTCGGCGAGGGGATCGCCCAGGGTCGCCAGCTCCCAGTCCAGCACCGCCACGATGCGCGGCTCGCTGGGATGGACCATGACGTTGCCCAGCTTGTAATCGCCATGGACGATGGCAACGCGCGATCCGCCAGGCGCGAGACCCGGCAGGCGCTCAACCAGGGCCTCCATGGCGGGGATCGTCTCGGTCTGGGCGTCCCGATACTGGCGGGTGAAGCGGGCGAGCTGTCGAGCGACGAAGTCCCCAGGCCGGCCGAAGTCGGCCAGGCCCACTGCGGCCGGATCGACCCCGTGCAGGGCCGCCAGCACCCTGCCGAAGTCGTCGTAGAGCGCCGCGCGCTCCTCCTGAGTTAGACCCGGCAAACCCGCGCCCGTCAGGATTCGGCCGGGCACATAGTCCATCACGTAGAAGTCGGTCCCGATCACCGAACGGTCCTGGCACAGGGCCCGAGCCGGTGGGACCGGCACGTCCGAACCGGCCAGTGCGCGCATGACGCGGAACTCCCGGTCCACCTGGTGGGCGCTGGCCAGCAGGGCTCCAGGCGGCTGCTTGCGCATGACGAAGCGGCGCGCCCCGCCGTCGGTCTCCAGCAGGAAGGTGGGATTGGACATGCCGCCGTGGAACTGGCGCACGCGCATGGCCGAGCCGAAGTCAGGGATCGACGCCTGGAGCCAGGTCCGCAACGCCGTTTCGTCGAAGCGATGGGCCGGCGCGACGTCCACGGTGCGGGCTTCGCCGGCCGCCGCGTCGGTCATGGCGCGTGTCCTCTCCATAGCTATAACACGCTATAGGGGCGGTTCGCGCGCGGGAGGCAAGCCTTGGAGCCCCGGTGCGCCGAGACGTGCGTGTGAAGAGGGGCGCCTATGCCGCTTGGCGGTGGGAGGCGGAAGACGGCGGCAGGTGGGCTCGAGCCCGGTCGGGGTCGGGCGAGAGGACAACGACCAGATCCCCAGGACGGGCGATCGAAAGGACACCGGCGATGGCTTCCGCCTCGCTGTTCAGCCGCACGATGTGGTTGGAAGGCACGCCTACGGCCAGGGCGCCTGCAGTGAGGAGACCCGCAGCGATGCCACGGGCATGGGTCCCGGGCGCTTCGTCCTCGGTGAGGATCAACCGGTTGAAGAGGCCTCCGGCCAGGGCTCCGAGCTCGCGGATCTCCGCCTCCGAACGACGCGCGCAGGCGCAAAGGACGCCAAGCGCGCGACCTGCCGCTGGGCGCATGACCATCAGGGCCGGAGCCAGGGCGGCCAGCGCCGCAGGACCGTCGAGGCGTTCCACGATCACCCGTGCGTCGCCCCTCTCTGCGCTTGGACCGGGCGGCGTGCGGGTGGAGTCGGCCAACAAAAGTCTCCAGTACTGTCAGACGCCAAGGGGCAACGAAGCGAAACTATGGCGGTTCCCAGTGCGACACAGGTGGGTACGCTTCTGCGTTCGCTCCGTCAGTATGGTGCACTCCGCCCGGGCGAAGCGACCCACGCTTGCGTGATTTGGCGGCATATGGCGCGCGCGGGGATCTCTCCCGATGGTCGTCGCGACTCTTCAATCTGAAATATTCAGATGCAAATCGCCGAGCACCGGGCGGGAGGTCGCGCCCGCGCCGGCGCGCGACGAAAACAGCAGGTCAGCAAGCGCGGCTATGACGCATGGCCCTACGGTCCCGAAAGCTGTAAGCAGATCAACGACCGCGCGCCGGCAGGACGCGGGATCGAGCGCCCGGCGCGATCCCCCGTGCATGTTTCGCAATTCTTGCTATGCTGCGCGTCTGTTTCCGATTGGAGAGGTCTGCAATCATGGCTGGACGGCCACCGTGGGCGTTGGGCCTTGTCGCCCTCGGCCTCGCGCTTGCCGCCGCGGGTTGCTCGGAATCCTCGTCGCCTAAGGCGGGGTCCTCCGCCATCACCGTTGCGCAAGGCGACAACACGGACCGGGGACGCATCGGCAGCCGCATTGAGCAGGCCGAGGCCGCGCCTCCGACCGGTGGCGCGGACATGACCGGGGATTCGCCGGTTCCTACCGAGCCGCCGCTGCCCTCCACCAAGCGCGACGAGAAGACCCTCCACCAGGACCACCCCTATCGGGATCGTCACGGCCTCACAAATTGCGAGATCGACTGCTCCGTGCATGAGGCCGGCTACAAATGGGCCGCCCTCCATTCCCTCCATGACGCCCGCTTTTGCGCCGGCCGCACCGTGGCGTTCGTCGACGGCTGCCGCGCCTATGTGGGGGACCACAGAGGCTAGGACTGGCGGACGACGTCCCGGGGCTCGGATCGGGGCGACTAAGACCGCCTTGCCGCAGCGGAGAACGAGTTGGTCTCCGCGACCCGTACGAAGGTTTGCATGACTGCCAGTCGGTCCATACCGAAGCTCGCTACAGCGCGGATCAAATCGAGGCGTCAGTCTTCAACAAGCATGGAAAGGTCAGAAGGACCGTAACGCCGCGCTCATCGAATTCTCTGTGGATATGACCGCCAAGCGCTTGCGCAAGCGCGGCCACAATGTCCGTGCCACGACCAGGTGACAATTCGTCAGAACCGCCTCCTCCATTGTCCGATACGCGACACTGAACATTCGAGAGGTTCGATAGTATTTCGACCTCGATGACGCCGCCATCTCCTTTCCAAGCTCCGTGCCTCACGGCGTTCGTGATCAACTCGGATACTATCAAGCCGACTCTCCAGGCGCGGAGAGCCTCCACCGGAACTGGCGCCTCACGGAGCAACAGGGACAGACCCCGCCCTGCGAGACTCGCGCGGGTCAGGGCCAGGCAGAGCCTCTGAAGATATTCCCCAAGATCGACCGTGAGCGGGCTCCTCGGCAGCAGCAGGGCGCGATGTACGGCGGCGAACGCATCCAACCGCTCCGATGTCTCGGTCAGAAAAGTTCGCATTGGGTCAACGCAAGCTCGAGCACGGAGGTGCAGGTCGGCGGCCAGAATCGCGTATTCGTTTGCAACCCGATGCTGCATTTCCTCGATCAACATCAGGCTCTCGCCGGACGCACCCTCGAGCTCGGTATTCCTGGAGTTCAGCATCTGATGGCCTCGATCGACATTCGGTACTCCGCCGTTCGGTCACCCACACCTCGGCGCGCGCCCTTCTGTCGTCGCGGGTCCAGTTGTCCGTACCAGCGTGCCTCCAATTTTCGACGATTGCCCGTATAGAGTTGTAGGTTGACGTAAATCTGCGTCGCGGTCTTCTTCAGCAGCGACCGCGGGCCGACTCGCGACAGGCGAAGTGGTTTCTTGCAGAGCGCTATGCGCTCCGATTGAATCGGATCGGCGCCCTGGGTTCTCGCTTTCATGCGCCTTCCTCCGGCGATCCATGTCCCACTTCGCCGAAAGGCGCTCTAGATGTCGTGGCGATTGCGAAGAATTATGAGTTGGACGATGCGGTCTCCGTGAGGCGTGAAGTAGAAGGCAAGCACGAGTGGATCTGGAAGGCCTCGTTTATCGTAGCTGCCATCTACATTCGCGGTCACAATAAAATTGCCGTAGTGTTGGATAACTTCGACGACATTCATTGTTATTCTTTCACCAATGATATCGCGTTCGGCCCAATCTCTAATTGCCGCCAGCCCCCAATAGTCACGCAATTGATCGTTAACGAGCGCGTCATCGGCGAATGTCGCGAGCAGTCGCTCGAGATCAAAGCTGTTGGTTGCCTCGACGTACTCCGCGACCAGCGGCGGAAGCGCGGCGCCAACGTTCGGCGGATGACGGGGCGTGGGCACCTGGTCGCCTCTTCGACTCGAGGAAATCACGGCTCGCCAATGACGATGGCCGAGGTTGGCGGCTTTGGCGCGTTGGATCTTGTAAAGAACTGCAAATCCCTCGGGGTACGAAGTCGCATCCGGATCAGGGTTGGCTCAGGATCACGGTTGCAAACACTCGAGAAGCGCACGCGCCGCTCTAAGGTCTGCGGTTTGAAATCCTTCCGTGAAGCGATCATAGACGAGAGATAGACTACGGCGAGCCCGATTCTGCTGCCCGGCTTCAAGTAGAAGCCTCGAAAAATCCATTGTCGACCGCAGCTCAAAGGACAGAGCGGATTGCGCGCGCGCAACCTCCAGCGCTTCAGCCAGGCAACTCATTGCCTGCCCGCGGTCATTTTGTGACATAAGAATGTGGGACTTGATCCGCAGCAACTCGGACAGTTCAATCTTTATTCCGCTATCCCTCGCCCAGGTGATAGCGTCATCGACGGTAACGCGCGCCTCATCGATGCGCCCAATCTTCAGCAGGCCTGCCGCCAGCGCACGACCGAATATGGTAGCAACCGAATAGTATTCCTTCCGTATGAAGGGCAAGCTTCGGCGCAGCAGATCGACACCATTCTCCACTTCATCGCAAGCAATAGCGAGCTCGCCCTTCAGGGCAAGTCCGGTTACAGCAAACACCTCG
>DATHPX010000015.1:0-4951 GCA_035483335.1 Caulobacteraceae bacterium
GAACGGTTCGCGCACGAGGGGCGTCCGGTATTTGCCTGTGGCAGGCTGGTAGAGGGCGAGATCGCCGTAGAAGCCCCAGTTCCTGACCGACAGGCCCGCCTTCAGCGCCTGGTCCCAGAGATAGCCCTGCCCCTCCGCCCCATCGGGTCCGTCGGGCGCGGCCACATCGTGCGTTCCTGGCAGAGAATTGGGATCATTGGGACCAAGTGGATTGGCGACGACGCGCTCGGCCGAGGTCGCAAATCCCATGTTGAGGTTACGGTTGTCGCCTTCCTGGTCGTATTGGAGGCCGCGCCCGGCGTAGTTCACGGGCGCCTCGCGTTCGGTCCAGTCGTTGGTCCGGCTAGCGAGCGACCAGTTCCAGCCGGTGTTGCTGCTCTCGCCGCTGTCGAAGAAGCGGTCGAGGTCGACGAACTGCCGCGCCAGTGCGTGCTGATTGGGGGTCAGGGCGCGCCCGAACACTGCGAGCTTGGGATCGCCATCGCCCACCTCGAGGTCGCCCAGCACCTGATCGTAGGTCCTGTTCTCCTTGACGATGTAGATCACGTGCCGGATGTGCGCACGCAGGAAGGCGATCTTCGCCTGGTCCGCAGCGGAGAGCGCGTCGAAGACGTGGTTATTCGTCTCCACTCGGCGCGTCAGCCGACCGAGTTCGGAGGCGCTGGGCGCCGGAAAGGCGAGGAAGCCGGCCTTCTCGTTCTGCCAGACATACTGGTTGGCGGCGCGGCACGTGTCCTCGGCGTGGGGCCCGGTCTGGGTGGAGTTCTTGCACGCCAGGGGATTGGGTCCCGGATCGCTCTTGCCGTTGACGACGAAGATCCGGTCGCGCCCGGCCGCCACGCCTGTGGGATACCAGCCGGTCGGGGCGAGCCCCACCAGGCTCGAGCGTGCGCTCGCCGCTGGCGCGTCGTCGTCATCGCGCTCGCGCGCCGGGGCGGCGGCCGGCGCCTGTCCCCGCGCGAGGGGGTCCAAGGAGATGAAGGCGACGGCGTTTTCCCCGCCGTTGCTGACGAGGAGCGTGCGACCGTCGGGCGAAAGCGCCAGCGCATTCGACCCGGCGCCGCCAAGCCCGCCGCGCACGGAGCCCTTGGGGTATGCGGTGACAATGGATTCCAGAAGGCGGTCGGACGCCGTGTCGATGACGACGGCGCGGTCGGTGTTGTCGAGCGCCGCGTAGAGCCTCCCCCTCGGTCCGGCCAGCAGGGCCACCGGCTGACCTCGAACGTGGATGCGCGCGGCCGGTCGCACGGCGTCGCTGGTCACATCCAGCGCGATGATCTCCCGATCGCGCTCGCTCGCGACATAGGCCTTGTCATTCGAGATCCAGACGACGGCGCGCGGGAAGGTCCCGCCGGCGACGCCGCTCTTGCCAGGGTCGATCACCCCTGGACGCAGATCCTGCTCGATGATGGCTCCCGAGCCGAGATCGACCAGGCTCACGGAGTCGCTCTGCACATTGGCGACGAGCAGGCGACGACCGTCCGGGCTCACCGCGAGTCCGGCGGCTTCGGGCCTGACCGCGAGGCCAAGTCCGCTCGCATGACCCAGCTTGAAGACACGCCCCGGCGCGAAGGCGGCACTTCCGCCGACAAACTCGAGGACATCGTCGTCAACGCCGCCCGAGACGAAAAAGCGGTCTCCGGCTGGCGCCCAGGCCAGCCCGATGAAGCTGTTGGAGACCGGAATGGCCTGCCTCTGCGCCGGGGACTCGCCTGAGACATCGAAGACGAACAACCACTCCGTGGACTGAGCTGGGATGTACCGGCCATTCGGTCCGGCCATCCGGTTGAAGCCGCTGGTGAGTATCAGGAGGGTCTTACCGTCCGGCGAGAGGGCGGCGGCCGAGGCCTGGCCGGCCGTGTAGTCGGGCGCATCGGCCAGGTGTGGATTGAGACGTTGAAAGATCGCGCCCGTCGCCGCGGCGGGCGTCAGGACCTGATTCGTCGGCGCGATGTCCGGAGCGGTGGCGGCGGAACAAGGGCCGTGGGCCAGCGCAGCCCCCAGGGCCAACATGGGCAATCTTCGCATGGCGTCCCTCCCCCGACCGTGGCGCCCGACCCATGGCGCCAAAGCGCAACAGTTCCACGACATCGGCGGCCAGTCATCTCCCGCTCATAATGTGTCGGTTAAACGGGCGGTTATTGGGTCGCGACTGTCGCGCCTGATTCGACCGGAGAGAGCTCAATGAAGCGCATTATTGCCGCTGCTATCGTCCTTGGCGTCCTGGCGACCGCCGGCGCCGCCGCGGCCCGTCCGCATCACCACCACCACCCCGTCCATCACCGCCACTGGCATTGATCCAACGCCGGCCCGCCGTCTCGATGACGGCGGGCCATGTGCGGTTCGCACGGGAGGCGAGACCCGGCGGTTTTGCGGTTCCCCGTCGATGGACTACGGTCGAGCCTTCACGCGGTTGGGGCGCACCTGTGAACACCGTGGAAACCCGGATCATCACAGACGGCGAGGCCGACCTTGCCCCGGGCGAGCGCGTGCACGTCCTGGAGATCATCAGTGGCGAGGGCGCGGGCCGCTGGGTGGTCGTTGGCCAGGCCGGCGTCTCGATCGGGCGGATCGCCCCCGCGGACATCATCCTCGCCGACGCTGAAGTCTCCCGCGCCCATTGTCGCGTGGAGATCGTGTCAGACGGCGTCATCCTGACGGACCTCCACTCGACCAACGGCACCTTCGTTAACGGCGTGGCCGTAAAAGGCGCGCAACGGCTCGACACCGGGGCCGTCCTTCGCGTCGGACGACATCATCTGCGCTACGCCTGGCGCACGCGCCAGGAACTGCGGGAGTCCGAGCAACTCGATCGCGACCTGGACCGCGCGTACGCCTATATCGAAGCGCTCCTGCCGCCCCCCATGAGCGAGGGCCCGATCAGGGCGGAATGGATGTACCAGCCCTCGGCCCGGCTCGGCGGCGACGCCTTCGGCTATGGCCCGCTATCGGAGACCCTCTTCGCCTTTTATCTCGTGGACGTCTCCGGTCACGGCGCGGGCGCGGCGATGCACAGCGTGGCGGTGATGAACCTTCTGCGCCAGCATGCCCTGCCCGGGATCGACATGGCGCGACCTTCGGAAGTCCTCTCTGCCCTGAACGACATGTTCCAGATGGAGGCTCACGGCGGCCTCTACTTCACCATGTGGTATGGCGTGCTGGATCGGCTCACTCGGCGGCTGACATTCGGCAGCGCCGGCCATCATCCGGCGTTTCTGCTGACGCGTGCGGACGACCCGACGCCCCTGCGGACGCGAAACGGGCTGATCGGCGCCATCCGCGGGAAGGCCTACGCCGAGGACTCGGTCATCGTCCCGGCGGACTCGTCCCTCTACCTGTTCAGCGACGGCGTGTTCGAAATTGTCACGAAACAGGGCTTACAGTGGGGACTCCAGGATTTTCTGGCCCTAGTCCCGGCCCTCGGTGAGGGCGCGACCGAGTGTCGGAGGCTCTACGAGCAAGTGGTGGACATCGCCCGCCCCGGCGGACTCGACGACGACTTCACCTTGATGATCCTGCGTTTCGACTAGGACGGTCCGAAGGGCGTCAACGGCAGATGGATATTCAGTTCACGGAAGTGGATGGAGTGAAGAAGGTCGTCCTCGCCGGACGCCTGGACACGGCGGGCGTGGATCTCGTGGAGGCGAAATTCCAGGCGGGTGTCGTGGCCGGTGGACGCCACACAATCGTCGACCTCGGCCAAGTCGAGTTCATGGGGTCTCTGGGCGTGCGCATGATCATCAGCGCCGGCCGGTCCTTGAGCGTCAGCGGGGCCCGTCTGGTGCTGTTCGGGGCGCGCGAGCCGATCCTCGAGGTCATCGAGCTGACGGGACTGAACGAGATCGTGCCCTGCGTCGCCTCGGAGTCGGAGGCGCTGGACCGGATCTCGGCGTGAGGGCGGGCGAACAGGGTTCGGGTCTTCGCGCCGTGCGGCGATACGGCGAGGCCCTGCAGCTCGTGTTGTGCAATGACCTTGCGGCGATCGAAGCCGGCCGCCGCGAAATCGGCAAGTGGCTCGAACCGGTGAAGCTGGGCCCGAAGGTGACCAACCGCTGGGAGGTGGTGTTCGAGGAAGTCGTCTCGAACATCGTCCGTCACGGTTTCACTCCAGGATTTCTCCAGACGATCATTGTCGCCGCGAGCCACACCTCAAACGCGATCAAGTTCACCTTCGACGACGATGGTCGCCCCTTCGATCCACTCTCCGCGCCGGCGCCCGAACCCCTTCGTTCGCTCGAAACGGCGTCGCTGGGAGGCCTTGGCCTTCCCCTGGTCCGCAAGATGGCGGCTTCGATCAGCTACGAACGCGACCCCGAATGCGGGACCGACGCGCCCCCGACCGGACTGGTTTTCACCCCGCGAAATCGGCTCAGGGTTTCGATCGCCACGGCCGAGTGATCGACGTCGTGGCGGTCGACAACTCAACGCTTTCCGCATCCAGCGCCACGAGGACTCGCTGGATCTGCTCGGCCCGGCCGACTGCACGCTCGAGCTCGGCGATATCGGCGGCGCCTTCCACGACTGCGGCGAGCTCTTCGATCCCCGCGCCCTGCGAGCGTGTCTGGGCGGCGACGGCGCGCAGCGCCGCGTACGCCTCTCGCCGGCTGCGCGAGGCAAGCGGCCCAGGCTTCGCGGCGGCCTCGCGGGCGATCACCCGCGCCGCAATCCGACGCGCGTCGGCAGCTATGCCTGCGAACTGCTCGCGCCACTCCGGCAGATGAGCTTCCATCGAACCGGCGGTGATGGAGGTGAATCCGCCGAAACCGTCCGTGTCTGGACACGAATCCGTATCCTCGGGGTCTCCTCCCAACACGGCGGAGAGGACCGCAGGGTCTCCCGAATAGGGCAGCCCAGACTCCACAGCGCGCTCTGCGAAGGCGCGTTCGATGGTGGTGATGTCCACGAAGCCGCCGATCCGTGTCGTCTCGGTGTCGCCGGCCAAGGACGGCTC
>DATHPX010000016.1:0-49730 GCA_035483335.1 Caulobacteraceae bacterium
CGCTTCGTTGGCGGCGCAGACACGCTCATACGGGTCGAGGATGAAGGCGGCCTCCGGCCAGGCGTCGAATGCTGTCGCCTTCGCCCGCTCCGGGTCAGGCATGAAGTCGTCGCGGTTCACGCCGCCAGCCTTTCCAGCGCCGGGACCCAAAGAGCGGCGAGCGCAACCTCGATCTCGTTGGCGGGGAGGCGGCACAGGCGCGCGCGCGCCTCGCGGCGGGCCTGCGGATCAGCTGGCCAGGGCGCCGCGTCGATGTAGGCTGCGAGGTGCTTCCTGAACATCAGCGCTCCCAGTTTCTCCCCATAGAAGGCCACGCTTCGCCGCAGGTGTTCGACGACGATCGCCAGCCGTTCCGAAGGTCCCGGCTCCGAGGCGCTTTCTCCTGCAAGCTCCCGCTCGATGGTCCGCGCGATCCACGGTCGGCCTATGGCGTCCCGCCCGATCATTACCGCTCCGCAGCCTGACTGAGACATCGCTGAGCGCGCCGATCTGACGTCGCCGATATCGCCGTTCGCGATCACCGGCGCGTCGGCCGCCAGGGTGACGGACCTTATGGCGCTCCAGTCGGCGAGGCCGGAATAGAACTGCGCGCGGGTGCGGCCGTGCACTGTAACCGCGCGCGCGCCGGCGGCGACGGCCTTGTCCGCGACCTCCGTGGCGTTGAGGCTGTTCGAATCCCATCCGAGCCGCATCTTCACTGTCACGGGGACATCGGCGGCATCGCAGGCGGCGGCCACGATCGCTGCGATGCGGTCAGGCTCTCGCATCAGCGCAGAGCCGCAGGCCTGGCCGGTGACCGCCTTCGCGGGACAGCCGAAATTGAGATCGATGATCTGGGCGCCCGCCGAAGCGGACAGGCGCGCCGCCTGGGCCACCAGCCTTGGATCATGTCCGACCAATTGCACCACCATCACCGGCAGCTCCTGGCCGATGGCCGCGCGCCTTACGACGTCCGGCCGCGAAGCCAGCAGGGAGTCGCAGGCCACCATCTCTGTGGCCTGGTATCGCGCGCCCAGGGCGGCTGCAGTCTGACGGAACGGCAGGTCGGAGACGCCGGTCATCGGCGCCAACCACACGCGTCCGAGACTGACGGTCCAGTCGGTCGAGAAGTCTATGCCCATTTTCTGCTCAGTCGTGGCGCCCACTGTTTAGGCGCCCGAGAGCCCCGCCGTAAAGACTGGAGACAGCGCCGCCGCACGATTATGGGGTGCGACATGAACTTCTTCGCGGTGATCGTGGCTGCCGGATCCGGACAGCGGGCCGGCCCGGGGGGCGCCAAGCAGTGGCGCAATCTGGCCGGCAAGCCTGTTGTACGCTGGTCTCTGGAAGCACTCCTGGCCTCCGGGGCGCGCGAGGTCATCGTCGTCGTCCCTGCAGGCGACGAAACGATTGCGGCCAAGGCCTTCGCCGGTCTGACTCGCTGGCGCGCCGTCCCCGGCGGCGCCGCGCGCCATGACTCTGTACTGGCGGGAATCGCCGCATGTGATTGCGGACCCGAAGACGTGATCCTCATCCACGATGCGGCGCGCCCCTTTCTGTCTCCCGACGTGGCGAGGGCCGCCGCCGCCGCCGCGCTCGAGGCGGACGGCGCCCTCCCCGCCCTGCCCGTGGCGGACACGCTCAAGCGGACGGACACGCCGGCGCAGGGCAGTTCGACCACCTCGCGCGAAGGCCTCTGGCGCGCCCAGACGCCTCAGGCGTTCCGGCGTCGCATTCTCGAGAACGCCTATTCGGCATGGCCGGCGGCCGAGACGCCTACCGACGATGCGTGCGTCGTAGAGCGCGCAGGGGGCCGCGTGGTCCTGACCGCAGGCGACCCGCGACTAATGAAGCTTACCTATCCGGAGGATTTCGAAATGGCCGAGGCGCTCGCGGGCGGCATGCGGGTCACCCGCATCGGCATGGGATATGACGCTCACCGTTTCGGACCGGGAGACAGCGTCTGGTTGTGTGGGGTCCAGATCCCCCACGACCACGGCCTCGTCGGCCACTCGGACGCCGATGCGGGCCTGCACGCCCTGACCGACGCGATTCTCGGCGCAATTGCGGAGGGCGACATCGGCGACCACTTCCCGCCCACCGATCCGAAATGGCGAGGCGCGCCCTCCTCCATCTTCCTCGAACACGCGGCCGACCTGGTCGCCCGCAAGGGTGGGAGGATCGTCAACGTCGACCTCACGCTGATCTGCGAGCGCCCCAAGATCAAACCGCATCGCGAGGCCCTGCGCGCCCGCGTCGCCGAGCTGCTTCGGCTCCCGGAGGAACTCGTGAGCGTCAAGGCCACCACGACCGAAGGGATGGGCTTCACTGGGCGCGAGGAAGGTGTGGCCGCCCAGGCGATCGCCGCAGTGGAGATTCCAGCCTAAACTCCTGGCCTAAGCCCCCGGCGCGCCACTCCATTGCGCCGCGATCCGCCGCGCAAGGGCGCCGAAGACATCGACATGGTCGTCCGTCCATGCCCGCACGCCAGCAGTGTCCGCCCTGCGCCATCGGGCGTCGACCGTGAATGGGGCGAGGGCGGTCGGATCGCGAGCGGCAATCACCACGTCCTCTGGCGACTCCCAAAGCGGGGGCGCCGCGGGATCGGGCAGGTGTTTCTGGTACATGACCGTGGCGCCCGCCGCGAGAAGGCCCGCCTGCGCCGGATGGATGAGGTCGAGGTGGCGGTTCGACACGTGCACCACGAGCAGCCCGCCCGGCGCGAGATGCGAGAGGTAGAGCCGCATGGCCTCAACGGTCAGCAGATGGGTCGGCATGCTGTCCGAGGAAAATGCGTCGAGCAGGAGCAGGTCGAACCGGGCGGCAGTCCGCGCCAGGGTGAGGCGCGCGTCACCAAGCGTGATCCCTACTCGGCTGCCTGCGCAGATCGGGATGTACGAGAACCGCCGGGGATCGGTGGCGATCCTCGCCATCAGGGGATCGATCTCGAAAAACCGCAACCTGTCGTCTGCCCGCGCATAGGCGGCCATTGATCCGGCTCCCAGGCCCACGACCCCGATGGCCAGCGCCGGCTTTCGTTGTTCGATCGCCATGATCTGTCCGATCGGTGTGGCGGCCGCATAGTAGACGATCGGTCGACACCGGAAGGGACCCGCCATGGCCTCCGCACCATGCAGGGTCGTCCCGCTGGCCAGCATGCGCACGGGTCCGCCAAGAGCCGGAACAGACATCTGCGATTCGCGAATCACGCCGAAGAAGTCACGCCAGGTGTGCGTGACGTTCACCCGGTCCTCCGCCCGCCCCGCGGCGCTGACCAGGGCCACGCAGGCGAGGAAGAACAGGAGGCCCCGGCCCTGCAGGATCAGGGCGCAGACCGCCGTCACGGCGATCAGCGCGATGGCGATCTGGCCGCTCTGCCGCGATCCCAGTGCAAGCACCCAGTGCGGTGGGGTGATGAAGGGATGGGAGAGCTCAGCGGCGGCCAGCCCCGAGACCACGCAGAGGGCCAGAGCAATCCAGCTTCCACGTCCGGGTCGATCTTCACCCCATGGCCGCGCAAGCGCCGAGATCGCGAGGACCGCCGGGTATTCTGCGACCGTGGTGAACGCGAGCGGCGCGACAAAGGCGTTGAAACCGCCTCCGATCACGCCGCCCACAGCAAGGCAAAGATAGAAGTCGGTGAGGTGTTGCGGGCGCGGACGTCGCGCCGCGAGCGCCTGGGCGCAGACGAGAGCGGTGAGGAAGAACGCCACGAAGTGAAGGACGCCGCCGAGCAGGAAAATGCCCACCCTCGCGTGGATGAGAGCGCAGGCGCCCACGAGCGTGACGGCTTGCACAGCCAGCGTGGACTCACGGGAAATACCCGGGCGTTCACGAAAGGCGACGACGAAGCTGAGCAGATAGAGCGCCAGCGGGATCACCCATAGGAAGGGCGCCGAGGCGATGTCAGTGCTCACGAAGCTGGTCACGCCGACCAGGAGACTCGAAGGAATGGCCGCGAGGACGATCCACCGGGATCGATCGACCCAGGACGGACTCGGACCATCGTCCGACGAGACCACCTCCCCCATGCTCTGGCGATCGCCCAGCCGAAGGCCGACGCGCGCCACCAGCACTGCGAATACGACATAGCAGGCGGTCCAGACCCACGACTGCTCCCGCAGGGTCAGGCTTGGTTCGACCACCACCGGGTAGCTCAACAGGGCCGCAAGGCTGCCGAGGTTGCTCGCCGCGTACAGCGACCAGACCCGCGAACTCGCGGCCGCGCCGCTCGATCTTGCGAACCACGCCTGCAGCAGGGGCGCGGTCGCTGAAAGCGCGGCGAAAGGCGCGCCGATCGAAAGGGTGAGAACGCCCATGAGCCAGGGGGCGGGCAGGAGCACGTCCGGCGGACCCAGCAGTCCCGAGATCCGGATCGGCAGGACGAGACCGGCGGCGATCAGGACGGCGAGATGCGTCAGGGCCTGGACTCGGAGCGAGGCGATTCGCTGTAGGAGGTGGGCATAGAGGTAGCCGCCGAGCAGCGCCGCCTGGAAGAAGGCCAGGCTGGCGTTCCAGACCGCCGCAGAACCGCCGAGGACCGGAAGGAGCAGACGTCCGATCAGCGGCTCGAGACTGAAGACGAGGGCCGCACTGACAAACACCGACAGCGGGAACAGCCAGCCGGCATGCCCATCGCGCCGAACGGACTCCGCCAGGAGCGTCGCCATTGGCCCTACCCCCTTGAACCTCCCTGCCGGGCGATGTTGGTCTGCCTCGGCGTTGAGCGACTATAGCGGACGGCCAAGGCCGTTGTAGAAGGATCCCAGATGTTTTCGCTCGAGATCGAGACCCTCGCCCGCCTGGTGATCGACGACGCCCGCGAGCGCCACCTGCGTATCGTAACAGCCGAGAGCTGTACGGGCGGCCTGGTCGCGGGAGCGATCTGCGCCATCCCAGGCGCCTCGGACGTCTTCGAGCGCGGTTTCGTCGCCTACACAAACCGCGCCAAGCAGGAGCAACTCGGGCTGTCTGGCGATCTCATTGCCGACCTCGGCGCCGTGTCCGAGCCGGTGGCGAGAATGATGGCGGAGGGCGCGCTCGAACATTCCCACGCCCACCTCGCCGTATCCATCACCGGTGTCGCCGGCCCCGGCGGCGGCTCGCCGATGAAGCCGGTCGGCACAGTCCACTTGGCGACTGCGCGGGCGAATCAGTCGGTCCACCATCGCCACGAGTTGTTCGAGTTGGAGACCCGCTGGGAAATCCAGATGGCCGCGGTCCAGACGGCGCTCGAGATGCTGCGGGATCGGCTGAGGTAGGACCTAGGACTTAGGACCCAGGACCCAGGGGGGCGGGTGGATGGGGCTGCCTTATCGAGATCTGGTCGTCTGGAAGAAGGCGATGATGCTTGCTCGGGAGGTTTATCGGCGGGCGCCAAAACTGCCGCGTGAGGAAACCTACGGGATGCGTTCGCAGCTGACGCGAGCGGCCGTTTCGATACCCTCCAACATCGCAGAGGGTTGGAGCCGCGAGACTGGCCGAGATCGAGCTCACTTCCTGGCGATCGCGCACGGTTCGCTCGCTGAGGCGGAAACATTGCTGACGCTCTGCGAAGAAATTGGTTGGTTTTCCGCCACAGACACTCAGACGCTTCATTTCTTGCTTTCGGAAGTCGGCAAGATCCTGGGCGCTCTTCGCCACCGACTGCGCTCCCGCCTCACCCCGAAGCTAGGTCCTAAATCCTGGGTCCTAAGTCCTAAGTCCTAAGTCCTAGGTCCTATTTCCTACCCCCATACAGCGCCTGCGCCCGGTCCTCGAAGCACCCGACGATCCGAGCCACCGCGCGCTCGAAATTGGCCGTGAGCAGGCTTTCGAGGAACCGTGAGCCGAACTCGAAGTCGATGGCGAAGGAAAGCTCCGTACCGCCTTCGATCGGCGTGAACCGCCAATGGTTCTCCAGGCGGCGGAAGGGGCCCGAGATCAGGTTGGCGTCGATGGTGAGGTTCGGCTCATCGAGCCGCACGCGCGTGCTGAAATGCTCGCGGATGATCGCGAAGCGCACCTTCGCCTTCGCATCGAACGCCACCACGCCAGGAGCGCATTCCCTCCGGCCCCAGGTGCGCATGTCAGTCACCCAGGGCACGAACGCTGGGTAACGCTCCACATCCCCGACCAGATCGAAAAGCTGTCGGGGCGTGTAGCCGAGGCGTCGCGTTATACCGTGGCGCAAGGTGGGCTTCTGAGGTTCAAGTCACGGCGGCGCGGGCCGCGCGCAGGCGTTCGAAATCCTCGCCGGCGTGATGGGAAGACCGCGTCAGAGGGCTGGCGGAGACCATCAGGAAGCCCTTGGCGCGAGCGATCGTCTCCAGCGCCTTGAACTCCTCCGGAGGGACGAAGCGGTCGATCGGCGCGTGCTTGCGGGTCGGCTGCAGGTATTGGCCGATGGTGATGAAGTCGACGCCGGCGGATCGCATGTCGTCCATCACCTGCATCACCTCAGCCTTGGTCTCGCCGAGGCCGACCATGACGCCCGACTTGGTGAAGATCTGCGGGTCTCGCTCCTTCACCCGCTCCAACAGTCGCAAGGAATGGTAGTAGCGCGCGCCTGGCCGGATCGAGAGATAGAGGCGCGGCGTCGTCTCGAGGTTGTGGTTGAAGACGTCCGGGCGAGAGTCGATCACCTCCTCCACGGCCGACAGGGGCTTGCGAAGGAAATCGGGCGTCAGGATCTCGATGGTGGCTGCAGGAGCCCCTGTGCGAATCGCCCGCACGGTCGCTGCAAAGTGGGCCGCGCCACCGTCGTCCAGGTCGTCACGGTCGACCGACGTGATCACCACGTGCTTGAGACCCATGAGGGCGACCGCCTCGGCCACGCGAGCCGGCTCCGTGGAATCGAGCGGCCCCGGAAGACCGGTGGCGACATTGCAGAAGGCGCAGGCCCGCGTGCAGGTCTCGCCCATGATCATCATGGTGGCGTGGGAGACGCTCCAGCACTCTCCGATATTCGGGCAGGCCGCCTCTTCGCACACGGTGACGAGCCCGTGCTCCTTGACGATCTTGCGGGTCGCCGCCCAGCCGGGCGAGCCTGGCGCCCGAACCCGAAGCCAAGGCGGCTTGGGCAGAAGCGGCGAATCGGGTCGCTCGCGCTTCTCGGGATGCCGCGCCTCGCGCGCCGCCGTTCTG
The DNA here is from genome assembly GCA_035483335.1 of Caulobacteraceae bacterium. Lineage (GTDB taxonomy): Bacteria > Pseudomonadota > Alphaproteobacteria > Caulobacterales > Caulobacteraceae > Acaudatibacter. Next base: position 7,105 of record DATHPX010000016.1, read on the forward strand.
TCGATGACCGTCGCCACGGACCGCTAGATCGGCGTTCATGGGCCAACGATCAAGCGTGTGAGAGTGTCTCACCACGGTAAAGGTGTGGCGCGCGGTACGCTGGACAGGTCCGGCGCGCCGCCGCAAGACGCAGTGGGGAAATCCAAGGGAAGGTCGCCAATGGCGCAGAACGCCGGCTTTGTCGCGCCGAGAACCACCCTCTTCGAAGCGCTTTTGGACGCAGCGTCCCGCCACGGCGGGCGCAAGCCGATCCTAGAGGATCAGGAGCGCCGTCCCCTCACCTACACGGATCTGGTGCGGGCGAGCTTCGCCCTGGGCCGGAAGATCGCGGCGATCACCGTACCCGGCGAAACCGTGGGAGTCCTGCTTCCCTCCAGCGCCGGCGCCGTGGTGACCCTGTTCGCCCTCGCGGCGACCGGCCGTATCCCCGCCATGCTGAATTTCACCGCGGGCCTTAGGAACCTGCGTGGCGCGGTTCGCCTAGCAGGGGTCACACGGGTGCTCACCTCCCGCCGCTTCATCGAGCAGGGGAAGCTGCACGATGCCGTCGATGCGCTCGAGGAACGCTGCCAGATCACCTACCTGGAGGATCTGCGCAATGCGGTGGGCGCAGGCGATCGAATCTACGCCCTCGTCGCCTCCCTCCTGCCCCGCCAGTTCAGGGCGAAAGCGCACCCGGACGATCGGGCGGTCATCCTCTTCACGTCAGGGAGTTTCGGCACGCCCCGCGGCGTGGTGCTCACTCACGCCAACATCATGGCCAACGTCGCCCAGGTCGCCGCCCATATCGACCTCGATCCGGAATGGGTCTTCTTCAATCCGCTGCCGGTGTTTCACTGCTTCGGCCTGACAGCCGGGGCGATGCTGCCGATCCTGCGCGGACTGAAGGCCTTCCAGTATCCGAGCCCACTGCACGTCAAGCAGATCCCCGAACTCGTGCGGGAATCGAAGGCAAGCGTCCTGCTCACCACCGACACCTTCCTCAACCAGTACGCCCGCGCCGCAGCTCCGGGAGATCTCTCCGGTCTCAAGTTCATGGTGAGCGGCGCTGAACGGGTGCGCGACGAGACCCACGATCTGATCGCCGAGCGCTGCGGCCCCATCCCGGTGCTCGAGGGCTACGGCGCGACCGAAGCTTCCCCCGTCATCGCGGTGAACAAGCCCGACGACAACCGGCGCGGGACCGTCGGCGCCCTCCTTCCGGGAATCGAGGCCCGGCTCGAACCCGTCCCCGGCATCCCCCGTGGCGGGCGACTGTTTGTCCGCGGTCCCAATATCATGGCCGGCTATCTTGGCGATCGGGGGGACCTGCAGCCTCCGGTCGATGGCTGGCACGACACGGGGGACGTGGTGGAGATCGGCCCGGACGCGTGGGTGACAATCCTCGGAAGGGTCAAGCGTTTCGCCAAGGTTGGCGGAGAGATGGTCTCCCTTACGGCCGCCGAATCCCTGGCGGCCGCAGTCTGGCCCCACGGGCGTCACGCCGTGGTGGCGCTACAGGATGGCAAGAAGGGCGAGCGGCTCGTGCTCGTGACCGACTGCCAGGAGGCGGAAGTCGGGAAACTGATCGCCCACGCCCAGGGCCAGGGCGCCCCGGAACTGGCCGTGCCCCGCCGCATCGTTCACACCATCGACGTTCCCGTCCTCGGCTCGGGCAAGACGGACTATGTCGCCGTCCAGCGCATCGCCGAAGCCGAGCCCACGCGCTGAGCCAGATCAAGGCGCAGGTCTGAGCGCCATGCGCCGATGGCGAGGTATCAAATTTCGAGTCGTTCCATGCGTCGCCGCCCTTTGCGCTCCGCCCTCTCCCTGGGAGCCCTGCTGACGATCGCGTTCCTGGCTGCCGAGGCCGCCATTCATGTCCACCCGCCGACGCCGGTCCCGTGAGTCCGCTCGTCCCCAGACGCAAGTGACGGGTGATGAGGGAGGAAGGGCCGCCGCCGGGGCGCTTGCGCGGCTATAGCCTGCTCAGCCACTCGCGAGCGATGCGCTGCGCCTCGGCGACGTCGCCCGGATCCATTTCGTCGCCGATCTCGCGCCGATAGATCTTCGCTTCGAGAGAACCGAATCGGGCCGCGAGATCGAACAGGGCGTGGGCGGAAACGAGATCCACCGGAGCGCCCAGTCCCGTGGCGTAGGAGAGTCCGAGCCGGAACAACTCTTCGCCGCTGGGCTGCGAGCTGGGCGGAGGTAGCCGGGACTCGAGAACCGCTTGGCTCATCGCAACGCCATTCCTCATCGCGTCCGCGGCCAGCTCAGGGGGTCCGCCGCTGAACGATGCAGATATTATGCGCTTAGATGCTGAACGGGTGATGAATCCGCAGCGGCCGGGTGTCGCATTTCATGAATCTGACGCTGTTTATCGCAGCTATCGACAGAAAAAGCACACTCGGCGCCAGCAGCGGCGCTGCCGGCTGCTAGTCGACGTCAAGCTTTGCCCTAAGTAGGGCGTTGACGGATCCCGGATTCGCCTTGCCCCCAGTTTCCCGCATGATCTGACCAACGAACCATCCTATCGCCTGGGGCTTGGCCTTCACCGCAGCCGCCTGGCCGGGGTTGGCCTCTATCAGGCGGTCGATCAGAGCCTCCAACGCGCCGGTGTCGCTGACCTGACGCAGCCCCCTCGCCTCGACGATCTGGGCCGCGGCGCCCTCGCCCGCCCACATGTGTTCGAACACCTCGCGCGCGATCTTCGAGGAGATCACCTCCTCCTCCAGCAGTCGCACGAGCCCGGCGAGGTCGTCCGAGGAGATGGGGCTCTCCTCAATCTCCAGGCCGCCCTCGGCCAAGCGAGCGAGAAGGCCGTTTGTGACCCAGTTGGCGGTGAGCTTGGCGTCGCGATCCTGGGCCGCGCGTTCGAAGTAGTCGGCTCGTGCGCGTTCGATCGCAATCACGCCCGCGTCGTAGGTCGACAGGCCATACTGGCTCACCAGCCTGGCGCGCTTCGCGTCAGGGAGCTCGGGTAGGGCGGCCTCGATCGCGGCGACCCAGGCCGGATCCAGTTCGAGCGGCAGGAGGTCCGGATCAGGGAAATAGCGGTAGTCATGCGCTTCTTCCTTCGAGCGCATCGACCGTGTCTCCCCCCGACCAGGATCGAACAGGCGGGTCTCCTGCAGGATGCTTCCGCCGTCCTCGAGGATGGCGATCTGCCGGCGAGCCTCGTACTCGATGGCCTGCTGGATGTAGCGGTAGGAATTGACGTTCTTGATCTCGCAGCGCGTCCCGAGCGGGCCGCCAGGCCGCCGCACGGAGACGTTCACGTCTGCGCGCAGATTGCCCTTTTCCATGTCGCCGTCGCAGGTCCCCAGGTACCGCAGGATGCTGCGCACCTTTTTGACATAGGCCGCCGCCTCCTCCGAGGAGCGCAAGTCCGGATAGGAAACGATCTCCATCAGGGCCGTGCCCGCGCGATTGAGGTCCACTAGGGTGGCGTCAGGATCCAGGTCGTGAATCGACTTGCCCGCGTCCTGCTCGAGGTGCAGGCGCTCAATGCGCACGGTGAAGGTCGAGCCGTCGTCGCGCTCCACCTCGATCGCCCCTTCGCCGACGATCGGGTCCTTGTACTGGCTGATCTGATAGCCTTGCGGCAGGTCCGGATAGAAGTAGTTCTTGCGGTCGAAGCGCGACCACAGGTTGATCTTCGCCTTCAGCCCGAGGCCACTGATCACGGCTTGCTCCACGCAGCGCTCGTTGATCACCGGCAGCATGCCCGGCATCGCCGCGTCCACCATGCTGACCTGGCTGTTCGGGCCGCCGCCGAAACCTACCGCCGCGCCGGAGAACAGCTTGGCCTTCGAGGCCACCTGGGCGTGCACCTCCAGGCCCAGGACCACTTCCCACGGGCCGGTGGCCCCTTCGATGTGCTTGGATGACGCCTCGCTCATGGCCGGCTTCTACACCGCTCCCGCGCCCCTGGACAAACGCGGCGAGGCGCCCTCACTAATCCCGCGCAAAGCGGACCCCCTGTCCGCAGGGAGGAGCACTTTTTGATGACCGGATCTATCTTCAGGACGCTGGCCGCAGGCGCCGGCGCGCTCGCCCTAGCGACCGCCTCCCAGGCCATCGCTCAGTCGGCCGCCGCGCCAGCCAGCGCACCCATTCCCGCCGCGGCCGGCGCGCCTTCCGTCGAATCGACGTCAATCGGCGATCTGCTGGCCAACCCCGCCGCCAAGGCCGTGCTCGAGAAGGACATGCCCCAGCTGGTCAGCTATCCGGGCCTCGACCAGATCAAGGACATGACCCTGCGCGCCATCTCGGTCTATCCCGAGGCCCAGCTCGACGACGCGAAGCTGAAGTCGATCCAGGCGGACCTCAACAGCGCCGCCGCGACCAAGCCCTGAGCCTTCAGGACGCTCGCTCTAGAGCCTGATGCGTCTGCAGGGAACAAATGCAAACGCTGAACCAGGCTCTGCACCTTTGAATCTACAGCAAGTCATCCCCGTTCAGACGGAACCGTCTGGGCGGGGTTTTCTCTAGGCCGCTCAGCCTCCCAGCGCGCGTCCACCAGCTTGCGGGCGTCCCCGGTGACGCCCCGGCGCACAAGGGCGAGACCCTGCAGACGAATCTGTGCGCCGCCGAACAACCTGGGCTTCCACGAATAGCCAACCCGATAGAGAGAGACGTCGGTCCGCTCATCGCCCGCTTCGACGTAGGTCGTCTCGATGGCCACCGGGATCGCGCCTTCGCCGCCGCCCTTCACATGGGCAGCCTGGAGCGCGGTGCGCACGCCCTCGGCGATCCAGCCTGCGTCAATCCGAGGCCGCGCCGCGCTGATCTCCCTTGGCGAGGCCGACAGGTCGCTGGGGAAAACGTACCGCTGGGTCTGAATCGCCTGGCTCTCCTTCAACGGTGAGATGGCGACGCTCCGTCCCTCCCGGTCCGCGTGTCCCACCGCCACGAAGGCCGCCTCGGCCTGAGCGGAAACCTGTTCGCGCCGGCTCTCCTCCTGGTGCTGCCGGCTATCCGCCACGTGCTGCTGGTGACTCTCCCACAGGTTGAGACCGGCGATGACCAGGGCGAGCACGCCGACGATCTCGCCGGCGGTGAGCCAGAAGCCCTGTCGGCGGCGCGGCGCGTCGTCCATCGGCTCAGGCCGCCCACCAGGGCTGCGGCCGCCCGGCGCCTCCCGCCGCCGTTTCGAGCACGCCGGCGAGGGAGAAGATCGTCTCCTCGTCCAGCGCCCGGCCGATCAGCTGCAGACCAAGCGGCAGTCCCGCGGCGTCGAGCCCGCCCGGCACGCTGATCGCCGGCAGACCCGCCAGGTTCACCGTCACCGTGAAGATGTCGTTGAGGTACATGGCGATCGGGTCGGAAGTGTTGTCCCCCAGGCCGAAAGCCGCCGACGGCGCAGTCGGAGTCAAGAGGGCGTCGACCGTCTCGAAGGCGCGGTCGAAATCGTCGGCGATCCGCCGGCGCACCTTCTGCGCCTTTAGATAGTAGGCGTCATAGTAGCCGGCCGAGAGGACGTAGGCGCCGATGAGGATGCGTCGTTTCACTTCCTCGCCGAAGCCTTCAGCCCGCGTCGCCTCGTAGACCTCGTCTAACGAGTCGGCTTCCACACGTATGCCGTAGCGCATGCCGTCATACCGGGCGAGGTTCGACGAGGCCTCGGCGGGGGCGATGATGTAATAGGCCGGCAGGGCGTAGCGCGTATGCGGCAAGGAGACGTCGACGACTTCGCACCCGGCGTCCTTGAGCCATTCCACGCCGCGGGCCCAAAGGGCCTCGATTTCCGGCGGCATCCCTTCCACGCGGTATTCGCGGGGCACGCCAATGCGCAACCCTCTCACCGACCGCCCGACGGCCGCGACGAAGTCCGGGACATCGACGGGAAGGCTGGTGGAATCCTTGGGATCATGTCCGCTCATCGAGCGCAGCAGCAGGGCCGAGTCCTTGACCGTCTTGGCGATCGGGCCGGCCTGGTCGAGCGAGGAAGCGAAAGCCACCACGCCCCAGCGCGAGCAGCGGCCGTAGGTCGGCTTGATCCCCACCGTGCCGGTGAAGGACGCGGGCTGGCGGATTGAGCCGCCGGTGTCCGTGGCGGTTGCGCCTAACACGATGTCCGCCGCCACAGCCGCGGCCGAACCGCCGGACGAACCACCGGGCGTCAGGGGCCGGTTGGAGGCGCTCGAGCGCCAGGGATTGACCACAGGGCCGAAGGCGCTGTTCTCGTTGGACGAGCCCATGGCGAACTCGTCCATGTTCAGCTTGCCCAGCATCACCGCGCCGTCACGCCACAGGTGCTCAGTCACGGTCGACTCGTAGGGCGGGACAAACTCCCCGAGGATCCGCGAGCCGGCCGTCGAACGCACGCCACGGGTGCAGAACAGGTCCTTCACGCCGATTGGCGCGCCTTCGAGCGGTCCGGCGGACCCCGCCGCAATGCGCTCGTCGCTGATCCGCGCCATCTCCATCGCACGCTCGGCTGTCTCCAGGACGAAGGCATTGAGTGGGCGCGCCCGCTCAATGGCGTCCAGGTGGGCGCGGGCGAGCTCGACTGCCGAGACCCGGCGCGCCTTGAGGTCGGCCAAGGCGGTCTCGAGCGTGAGGCCGGTCAGATCGCTCATTCCACCACCTTGGGCACGACAAAGAAGCCGCTGCGAGCGGCTGGGGCGTTGGCGAGGATCTCATCGGGATCTCCGCCGTCGGTGACGAGGTCCTCGCGCATCGGCAGGCGCACGGCCACCGCCGAGGTCATCGGCTCGACCCCATCGGTGTCCACCTCGTTGAGCTGGTCGATCCAGTCCATGATCCCACTGAGTTCGGCGGCCAGCGAGTCGAGGCGCGACTCGTCCTCGCGGATCCTGGCCAGCTTGGCCACCTTGCGCACGGTGGCGGTGTCGATGGTCATGGTCGCTCCCTGGAAGCGGTGGCGCACGGCGGACGAGAAGGCCGCCCGTTAGGCGCGCGATCCCCCTTTGACAAGCTCGCCGCCGCGCGCGTCTAGCTCCAGCGGATGGCCGTCGTCGATCTGAGCGAACTTCATGCCGCCCTGCCGCCGCGCGCCCCGGTGGTGGGGCTCGACCTGGGAACACGCACAATCGGCGTGGCGGTCTCCGACATCTCCATGATGATCGCCTCGCCCATCGGTCTCATTGAGCGGCGCAAGTTCACCAGCGACGTGGAGCGCTTGTTCGAGCTGATGGCCAGCCGCGGCGCCGCCGGCCTGGTGATCGGCCTGCCGGTGAACATGGACGGGACGGAGGGACCGCGTTGCCAGTCCGCGCGGGCCTTCGCGCGCCATCTGCTGCGCTTTCGCGACCTTCCGATCGCCTTCTGGGACGAGCGACTGTCCACCGTGGCCGCCAATCGCGTCCTCATCGACGAAGCCGATCGCAGCCGCGCGCGGCGCGCCGAACTCGTCGACGCCATGGCCGCAACATGGATCCTGCAAGGGGCGTTGGACCGCCTGCGGACGGGCGGGTTTGAAGGGAATCGTCCTTCGGCCTAGAGACCTTGGCTCATGGTCAGCGTCGCCCCCGGATTGGACGAGATTCGCGAACGGGCGAAACCGTTCCCGAGGCGCCACTTCCTTTCGGTCACCGATCTCGATCCGGTCCGCGTCGGGGAGTTATTGGAGCTCGCCGAAAGCTTCGTCGCCCTCAACCGCCAGGCCAGCAAGAAGATCGATCTGCTCAAGGGCCGCACTCAGATCAACCTGTTCTTCGAGGCGTCCACCCGCACCCAGAGCTCCTTCGAGCTGGCAGGCAAGCGCCTGGGCGCCGACGTGATCAATATGAGCCCCCGCGCGTCCTCGATCTCCAAGGGCGAGACCCTGGTCGACACGGCCGTGACCCTCAACGCCATGCAGCCGGACATCCTGATCATCCGGCACGCGGCGTCCGGCGCTGCCTCCCTCCTCTCGCAGAAGGTCGACTGCAGCGTTGTGAACGCCGGCGACGGCCAGCACGAGCACCCCTCCCAGGCGCTGCTGGATGCGCTGAGCATGCGGCGCGCCTTCGGTCGCATCGACGGGCTCACCGTGGCGATCTGCGGCGATGTCCTGCACAGCCGCGTGGCCCGGTCGAACGTGGCCCTGCTCCTCATGATGGGCGCGCGCGTGCGCCTCGTCGGGCCACCGACCCTGATGCCCGCGGCCGCCGCCCGCTGGGGCGTCGAGGTCGTGCACGACATGAAGGCGGGGATCCGCGGAGCGGACGTCGTAATGATGTTGCGCCTGCAGTTCGAGCGCATGCAGGGCGCCCTGGTCCCCTCCACGCGCGAGTACTTCCGGCTCTGGGGACTCGATCGCGAGAAGCTCGCCCTCGCCGCCCCGGGCGTGAGGGTCATGCACCCCGGTCCGATGAACCGCGGCGTGGAGATCGACTCCGAGGTCGCCGATGACCTCCAGGTGAGCCTCGTGCAGGATCAGGTGGAGATGGGCGTGGCCGTGCGCATGGCCGTGCTCGCCGCCCTGGCCGCCCGGCTGGACAACCGATGAACGCCCAGCCCCTCGCCTTCATCGGCGCCCGCCTTGTCGATCCTGAGAGCGGCTACGACGGCCCAGGGTGCCTGCTGACCGCCGACGGCTGCATCGCTCGCATCAGCCGCGGGGATGCGCTTCCAGGCCTGCCTGACGGCGCACGGGTGATCGACGCCGGCGGCGCCGTCCTGTCTCCGGGACTAGTCGATCTGCGGGTGAAGACCGGCGAACCCGGTTCGGAGCCCAAGGAAACGCTCAAGTCCGCCTCCCGCGCCGCCGCGGCCGGGGGAGTGACCTCGATCGTGGTCATGCCCGACACCGACCCGCCGGTGGACGAGCCGTCGGTGGCGGACTTCATCCTGCGTCGCGCGCGCGACATCGAGCTGGTCCACGTCTATCCCGCCGGCGCCGCCACGCGCGGATGCGAGGGCAAGGCCCTGGCGGAGATCGGCCTTATGCGCGAGGCCGGCTGCGTCTTCGTCACCGACGCCGACCGCCCGATCGTCGATTCGCGGGTGATGCGCCGCCTGCTCGCCTATGCCGGGGGTCTTGGCGTCCTCGTCGCCCATCGCCCCGCCGATCCCTGGCTCACCGCCGGCGCCGCCGCGAGCGAGGGTGAATTCGCGGGGCGCATGGGCCTTCCATCGGAGCCCCCGGCGGCCGAGACCATCATGTTGGAGCGTGATCTCGCCCTGCTCGAGCTGACTGCGCCCGCGGGTGCGCGGCTGATGGTCGACCAGGTGTCCGCCGAAAGCGCCCTCGACACCTTGCGCAGGTCGAAGGACCGCGGTCTGCCCGTGATCGCCAGCGCCTCGATAAATCACCTCACCTTCAACGAACTCGACATCGGCGATTACCGCACCTTCTGGAAGCTCACCCCGCCGCTGCGGGCGGAGGCCGATCGGGTAGCCTTGGTGGGGGCCGTTACCTCGGGACTGGTGGACATCGTCGTTTCCGCCCACGCCCCGGCGCCTGCCGAGGACAAGCGCCTGCCCTTCGAGGAGGCGACCCCCGGCTCGGTCGGATTGGAGACCTTGTTCCCCGCCCTTCTAACCCTCTGGCACGAGGGCCAGGCGCCGCTGCTGCGCCTGCTGGAAACCGTGACACTCGCGCCAGCACGGGCGATCGGCAGTCCCGCCGGGCGCCTCGCAATCGGCGCGCCTGCCGACCTCATCCTCTGCGACATCGACGCGCCCCGGGTGATCGACGCCAGCCTGCTCCTGTCGAAGTCGAAGAATTCCGCCTTCGACGGCCGACGGCTGCAAGGTCGCGTGCTGATGACGGTGGTCGACGGCCGGGTGGTCTGGGAATCGGCCCCGGTTCCAGCGCAATGAAACCTCTTCTTCCCTGCCCGCCTATGTCCTAGGCTCCGCAGATGGTCATGGCAGAGCTTCATTTGCCGGCGGGGATGATGGCAGGCCTCTGCGTCGCTGTCGGCTATCTGCTGGGCTCTATCCCGTTTGGCCTCATCATCACCCGTCTGGGCGGCGCCGGCGACATCCGCCAGGTCGGCTCGGGGAACATCGGCGCGACGAACGTGCTGCGAACCGGCCGCCGGGAGCTTGCCGCCCTGACCCTCGTCGCGGACATGGGAAAGGCCGCCGTCGCCGTCTCCCTGGGGGGCGCGGCCTTCGGGCAACTAGGCGCCGTCCTGGCCGGCGGCGCGGCGTTCGTCGGACACCTCTTCCCATTCTGGCTGGGATTTCGCGGCGGCAAGGGGGTGGCGTGCTTCTTCGGCGTGCTCCTGTCGATCGCCTGGCCGGTCGGCCTCGCGGCGGGTGCGATGTGGATCGCCATGGCCGCAATCTTTCGCATGTCCTCACTTGCGGCCCTGACCGCGGCGGCCGTTTCCCCGCTCCTCTTCCTGCTCTTGCGTGAGGCGACCCCCGCTCGCTTGGCGCTCGCCGTCGGCATGGCGGTGCTGATCTTCATCCGCCACCACGAGAACATCGGCCGGCTCTTGCGCAACGAAGAGCCGCGCATCGGCCGCGCCAAGCCGGCCTCGTGACGCTGGAGCGGAGCTCTTCGACCGACAGCCAGATTGCGTGGCTGAGGTTGGCCAGGAGCGAGGGCGTTGGCCCGGTGACCTTCGCCAACCTGCTCTCGCGATTCGGATCGGCGCAAGCGGCCCTGGAAGCCCTGCCGGACCTTGCACGCCGAGGCGGCCGGCCGACAGGCCTTCGGGTCCCGTCCATTGCGGACGCTGAACGGGAGTTGCAGCGGGGATTGGACGTCGGCGCACGGTTGTTGTTGTCGGAGGATCCGGAGTTTCCGGCGCCTCTGGCGGCCACTGACGGCGCCCCCCCGTTTCTCTGGGCGCTGGGCGACGCGCGCTTGCTCGTCCGACCTTGCCTGGCGATCGTCGGCGCGCGCGTCGCGTCCGCGGCGGGTCGGCGATTCGCCCGCGAACTGGCGGTGGGCCTGGGCGCTGCCGGCTTTGTCGTGGTGTCCGGCCTCGCCCGCGGTATCGACGCGTCTGCTCATGCCGGCTCGATCGAGACGGGCGGCGTCGCGGTCCTGGCCGGAGGCGTCGACCAGCCCTACCCGCCCGAAAACCACGATCTCTACGGTCAGTTCACCCAGCAGGGGTGCGTGGTCTCGGAACAGCCGATGGGCCATGAAGCGCGGGCGCCCGACTTCCCCCGCCGGAACCGCATCATCTCCGGCCTCTCGATCGGCGTGATCGTCGTGGAGGCGGAACTCCGGTCCGGGTCCCTGATCACGGCCCGCCTGGCCGGCGAGCAGGGGCGCGAGGTCTTCGCCGTTCCCGGATCCCCCATGGAGCCGCGCGCGCGGGGAACGAACAACCTCATCCGCCACGGCGCGACGCTGGTCGAAGGGGTGGAGGATGTGCTCGAGGCGCTACAGGCGCCAGGCGCGGCGGTCGCCCTCGCGGCCCGACCACGCGCCGCCGCCACGATCCCGCAATCCCCCGACGGCCTTTCCGAGACGCTCGAGGCGCTGCTCTCAGCCACCCCTGTCTCCCCGGACGAGCTAGCCAGAGCCGCGGGCGCACCGGTCTCCGCAGTGACCGCTGCGCTCATGGAACTGTGCCTCGCCGGGCGCGCGGAAATGGTCGGAGGAGGCCTGGCGGTGCGCCCTTGACGCGTTTTCCGTACCGTCTCGTCTCCCACCGGCGTTGACACACCCCGGGGCGCGCCCCCACTTTCCGCGCCGCCGTCCGGGCTTGGCCCGCCCAAGAACAGAATAGCCCGACGCTTTGCAGTCCATGAACGTTGTCGTTGTCGAAAGCCCGGCCAAGGCCCGGACCATCAACCGTTACCTTGGCCCGGGTTACACCGTGCTGGCCTCGTACGGGCATGTGCGTGACCTGCCGTCCAAGGACGGTTCGGTGCGTCCGGACGAAGATTTCGCAATGAGCTGGGAGGTCGACTCCAAGTCGGCCAAGCGGCTCGCCGATATCGCCGCCGCCTTGAAAGGCGCAGACCGCCTGATCCTGGCCACCGACCCCGACCGCGAGGGCGAGGCGATCAGCTGGCACGTCCTCGAGGACCTGACCCGCCGCCGGGCGCTGAAGGACCGGACGGTGGAGCGCGTGGTCTTCAACGCCATCACCAAAACCGCGGTGACCGAGGCGATGAAGCACCCGCGGGCCATCGACATGGAGCTGGTCGACGCCTACCTCGCGCGCCGGGCCCTGGACTACCTCGTGGGCTTCACCCTCTCGCCCGTGCTGTGGCGAAAACTCCCCGGCGCCCGCTCGGCTGGGCGCGTCCAGTCGGTGGCCCTGCGCCTCATCGTCGATCGCGAGATCGAGATCGAGGCCTTCCGGTCCCAGGAATATTGGACGGTCGATGCTGACGTCGCGGCCGGCGCCGATCCCTTCCAGGCGCGACTCGTCAAGCATCGCGGCAAGCGCCTGGGGCGGCTGGACCTGACGACCGAGTCGGAAGCGAACGACGCCCGGGCCGCGATCCAGGCGGGTCGGTTCTCAATCGCCGGCGTCGAGAAAAAGCCCGCCCGGCGCTTTCCGCCGCCGCCTTTCACCACCTCGACCCTGCAGCAGGAGGCGGCGCGCAAGCTCGGCTTCTCCGCCCAGCGCACCATGCAGGCCGCACAGAAGCTCTATGAGGGCGTCGACATCGGCGGCGAGACCGTAGGCCTGATCACCTACATGCGGACCGACGGCGTGCAGTCCGCGCCAGAAGCTCTCGACGAGGCGCGCTCGGTGATCGGCAGCCTCTATGGGTCCGAGTACGTCCCCGACTCAGCGCGCATCTACAAGACCAAGGCCAAGAACGCCCAAGAGGCCCACGAGGCGATCCGTCCGACCAGCCTCTCCCGCAACCCGGGCCGGGTACGCCTCGAGTCGGATCTCGGCCGCCTCTACGAACTGATCTGGAAGCGCATGGTCGCCTCTCAGATGGAGGCCGCGCGGATCGAGCGGACCACCATCGAGATTGAGAGCGCCGACGCCCAGACGGGCCTGCGCGCCACCGGCCAGGTCGTTCTCTTCCCGGGCTACCTCGCTCTCTACGAAGAAGGGAAGGACGACGCGGCGGATGAGGAGTCGGGCCGCCTGCCGCAGGTCCAGGCCGGCGCAAACGCTCAGATCCGCGCCGTCCGCGCCGACCAGCACTTCACCGAACCCCCGCCCCGCTATTCCGAAGCGAGCCTGGTCAAGAAGATGGAGGAGCTCGGCATCGGCCGTCCCTCCACCTACGCCGCAATACTCTCGGTCCTGCGCGACCGCGGCTATGTGCGGATGGAAAAGACCCGCTTCGTCCCAGAGGACGCCGGGCGCCTGGTGACCGCCTTCCTAGAGCAGTTCTTCGGCCGCTACGTCGAATACGACTTCACCGCCGCGCTTGAGGAGAAGCTCGACCTGGTGTCGGCTGGCGAGCTCGACTGGAAGGCGCTGCTGCGTGAGTTCTGGCAGGAGTTCTATGCCGCCGTCGGCGGCATTGGCGAGCTGCGCACCACCCAAATCCTCGACGCCCTAAACGATGCGCTCGGGCCGCACATTTTCCCCGATCGCGGCGACGGCCTCGACCCGCGCGCTTGCCCCAGCTGCGGCAACGGACGCCTCTCTCTGAAGACGGGGCGCTACGGGGCCTTCATCGGCTGCTCGAACTATCCGGAATGCCGCTACACCCGCCCGATCGCCGCATCCGAAGGCGAGGACGGCGAGGCGTCCGGAGATCGCGAGCTAGGGATCGACCCGGCGACCGGCCAGTCGGTGTGGCTGAAGATCGGACGCTTCGGACCCTATGTCGAAGCCGCGGCGGACCCACCGCGCAGGTCGAGCCTGCCGCGCGACTGGCCTGCGGCCGCTATGGACCTCGACAAGGCTTTGCGCCTCCTCAGTCTGCCGCGACAGGTAGGGCCGCACCCCGAGGACGGCGAAATGATTCTCGCCGGCATCGGCCGCTACGGGCCCTACGTCCAACACCAGAAGACCTATGCAAACCTCCCCAACGCCGAAGAGGTGTTCGAGGTGGGTCTCAACCGCGCTGTCGCACTTCTGGCTGAGAAGCGCGCCGGGGGCGGTCGCGGGCGCGCTGCGGCGAGCCCCGGCCGTGAGCTCGGTGCGCATCCGGAGACGGGCAAGCCCGTCAAGCTTATGGCCGGCCGCTACGGCCCCTACGTCAAGCACGAGGACGTCAACGCCACCCTGCCCAAGGGCGCGGACCCCGAGGCACTGACCCTTGCCGAGGCCGTGGCCCTGATTGCTGCTCGAGGGAAGCAGGCCGGCGGCGGGCGGGGACGCAGGACCGCCAAAGCCACGGTGAGCCAGCCAAAGAGCGCCGCCAAAGCCGCTCCGGCGGCGAAACCGACGGCGCGGGCGAAGGCCTCGAAAGGCGCCGGCCCAAAGAAGGCCGCCGCCAAGCCGAAGTCGAGAGCTGCGCCGAAGAAGAGCGCTTCGTGAAGCGACCGCCCCGGGGCGGAGACCGGCGGACCCGTACGCCGCCGCGGGGACGTCGCCGGCGAGAGGCCGAACTCCCTCCCGTGGGCGTCGTGGACGTCGCCGAGCGCGACGCCGATGGCGACCTTTTCGTACGCCTGGTGAAGGACGGCGGAGATCGCCCACCCATCCGGCTCGCGCCATCCCGGGAGGAACAGGCGGCCGGCGCGCCCGGTCTGGGCGACCGCCTTCTGGTCCGGTTCGAGCGCACCGAGGGCGGCGAGATCGAGGCGCGGCTCATCAAGCGCCTGGGGCAAAGCGCCCATCGGATTCTTGGCGTGGTGCGAAAGGCGCGCGGCGAGGTCCGTATCGAGCCGGTCGACCGCAGATCCAAAGAGAGTCTGGTCGTTCTTCCTGGAGAGGCTCGCGATCTTGCGGACGGCGACCTCGTGCTGGCGCAGGTGGATCCGTCCCGGACCCGCTCCTATGGCCCGAAATCCGGTCGGGTCGTCGAAACGGTTGGGCGTGAGGATGATCCGCGCGCGGCGTCTCTCCTGGCCATCCACACACATGGCGTTCCCACCGGCTTCTCCGACGCGGCCGAAGACGAGGCCCGCGCGGCGCGCCTCCCTGGTCCGAAGGGACGGACCGACCTGACCCGCCTGCCGCTGATCACCATCGATCCGGCGGACGCCCGCGACCATGACGACGCCGTCTACGCCGAGCCGGACGAGGATCCCCGCAATCCCGGTGGCTGGATCGTCTGGGTGGCCATCGCCGACGTCGCGGCAGCCGTCACGCCTGGATCGGCGCTCGACCAGGAAGCGCGCACGAAGGGCAACAGCGTCTATTTCCCAGACCGCGTCGAGCCGATGCTGCCGGAGGCCCTCTCGGCGGATCTGTGCTCACTCAAGGTGGGCGAACTGAGGGGCTGCCTGGCCGCCCGGATGGTGTTCGCCGCCGACGGGACCCGGCGCGCGCACCGGTTCGAGCGGGGCCTCATGCGATCGGCCGCGTCGCTGTCGTACGAGCAGGCGCAGGCCGCGATCGATGGCGCGCCCGACGCTGAGACCGCGACCCTCATGGAAAACGTCCTGGGCCCGCTGTGGTCGGCCTATCGCGCGCTCGCCCAGGCCCGCACCCGCCGCTCCCCCCTCGAGATCACCTCCGCCGAGCGGCGGATTGTCCTTGGAGCCGACGGCAAGGTCGCCTCGATCATGCCGCGGGCGTCGCTCGAGGCGCACCGCCTGATCGAGGAGTTCATGATCCAGGCCAATGTGTGTGCGGCCGAGACGCTGGAGCGCCGGCGCACGCCCTTGATCTATCGCGTCCACGATGCCCCCAGCGCCGACAAGATGGACTCCCTGGCCGATTTCCTCGAGAGCGTCGGTATCGCGTGGAGCAAGGGCGAACCGCCGCGAACGGACCGCTTCAACCGCCTCCTCGCCCAAAGCCGGGAAGGATCCAGCGGCGAGATCGTCAACGAGGTGGTCCTGCGCACCCAGATGCAGGCGATCTATTCGCCCGAGAACATTGGCCACTTCGGTCTCAATCTAGATCGATATGCGCACTTCACCTCGCCCATTCGCCGCTATGCGGACCTCGTGGTCCATCGCGGCCTGATCCGGGCGCTCGGCTTGGGTGTGGACGGCATGACCGACGCGGACGTTCGCGGGATTGGCGAAACCGCCGAACACATCACCATGACGGAACGGCGCGCGATGGCGGCCGAACGCGACGCCACGGATCGCTATGTCGCCGCCTTCCTCGCCGATCGGGTCGGCGCAGACTTCGCCGGACGGATCACAGGCGTGACTCGATTTGGCCTCTTCGTCCGTCTGACCGAGACGGGCGCGGACGGCTTCGTGCCGATCTCGACTCTGGGCGATGAGTACTTCGTCCACGACGAGAGGGCCCATGCGCTGGTGGGCCAGGACACGGGAGCCCGCTGGCGCCTCGGCCGGCCCGTCGATGTCCGCTTGCGCGAAGCCACGCCGATCACCGGAGGCCTGCTGCTGGAAATGCTCGGCGAACCGGAGCCTGGGGACGAGCCGGCGCCTCGGCGTCGGCCATCGTCTCGCGGCCGGAACGCCAATCGCCGGCGCGGGCGATAGCTTCGCTCGGACGGGCGTCAGACCAGTCCGATGCCCTGCAACCCCCCAAAGACGCCCAGGGCGCATGTCGCCGTCGCCACGGCCACGACGACCCACAGATACCAGCCGCGTAGCCGCACCTTCGGCGGAAGCGCACGCACAGCCAAAGCGATCAGGAAACCGAGGACGACCGGGAGCAGGAGGGCGTTCATCACCTGCACCCCGATGTTCAGGGTGATGAGGTTCGGGGAGAAACGCACCACGATGCAGCCGGCGAGCACGCAGAAGGCGTAGACGCCATAGAACCAGCGGGCCTCAAATGGCCGATGCTCCAGCGAGTGCTTGTAGCCGGTGACTTCGCCGAGGCCCCAGGCAAGGGCCAGGGAGGAGACGATCGCCGCCACCATCCCTGCCCCAATGATCCCAAGGCCGAACACCACCTTGCCGACCGTCACGCCCAGGAAAGGCGTGAGAGCTGCGCTCAATTCGCCCACAGTATTGAGGGCGGGGTGGGCGCCATTGAAAGCGATGGTCGCGGCGGCCGCCACCAGAACGGCCGCCATCACCAGCTGCGTGACCAGCGCGCCCACGGCAGTGTCCAACCTGGCCGCGGGGAAATGCTCGGGACGCAGGCGTTTATCGGCCACTGCGGACTGTTGATAGAACACCATCCAGGGCATGATCACCGCCCCGATGTTTGCGGCCACGAGGTACATGTACTGCTTGTTGGCGACCGGGATTTGCACCGACTGCGTGAGCATGTCTCCTAGATTGGGGTGGGCCGCCCAGGCGACGCCGAAGAAGGCGAACTCGAAGAGGCCAACAGCGATGGCGGCGCGCTCGACCCGTCGGTAGGAGCCGGTCATCACGATCAGCAGGAGCGTCAGGCCCGCCAGGCCCAGACTGACGATGCGCGGAACGCCGAAGAGCTCGCCCACGCCGGCGACTCCGGAGAGTTCGGTGAGGATCGCCCCTCCCGTTGCGATGGCGAGCCCGATCACCGAGACCCAGGCCCAGAACCGCCCGAATGTGTCGCGGATAAGCTCCCCGTGACCACGCCCGGTGAAGATACCCAACCGGACCGTGAGCTCCTGGACCATGTACAGGATCGGCACCAGGACGACCTGGAGGAGCAGAAGCCTATAGCCCCACTGAACGCCGCTCTGTCCCGCGGTGATGATGCTCCCGACATCCGTATCGGCCAGCATCACGACGAGCCCAGGACCCAGGACTGCAATGAACCGGCTCAGCGAGCCCGCGCGCGGGGCCGGGGCCGCGAACGTCGCCGCAGGGGTGTCGCTCTGCAGATCTCTCAAAGGCCGGCTCTCACGCACTGTTGATGCGAATGCGTCGCACTCACGTTCCGCGTAGAGGGTCTGGCGCGCTTGTCAATGCATTGCCGCTACAGCTGCGCCGCTCGCACGGCCTTGATTGACGGAGGGTACATGGTCCCTAAGGTCGGAACATGACTCTCGGCGCATTCGACGACATCGGTCCGGCCTCGCCGGCAAACGGAACCTCGCGGCCCCGCCCCGTACGCCCCCGCGACGCCGCCACCCTCATCATCGTTGATCATCGCGAGGCTGACCGCCCGAAGGTCCTCATGGGCCGTCGCAACGGGCGGCACGACTTCATGCCCGACAAGTGGGTCTTTCCCGGTGGGCGAATCGATCCGAGCGACTTTCGCGCGCCGCACGGAACGGACCTGCGGCCCGAGACCGCAGAACGCTTGCAGAAGACCGCGCCCCCTGCCCGGGCCAGAGCCCTAGCCATGGCGGCGATCCGCGAGACCTTTGAGGAAGCCGGGTTGCTGCTCGCCAAGCCTGCGCCACCTCGGCCGGGCGCAGGTCCCTGGCGCGATTTCCTCGCGCAGGGCGCCCTACCCGACCTCGACGCCATGGAGTTCGTCGCCCGTGCGGTCACGCCGCCGATGTCTCCAAAGCGCTTCGACGCCAGGTTCTTCATGGCGCGCGCCGACCGGTTGATCAGCCTCGATCGGCAGGCCGACTGCGGCGAACTCGACGAGATCGCGTGGTTCTCGCTCGACGAAGCGCTCGAACTGGACCTGCCCAGCGTCACGCGGTTCGTCCTTCACGAAATTCCGGCGCGGCTCGGTGGAGCGCGCCATCCGGTTCCTTCCCTCCGCTTCACCCGTGGCAAGCAGCAGTTGCGTCATCTCTGATGCGGCCGGCGAAGCGGGGAGAGATTGACTTGTGCGCGCGCGACCGTATTTTCCCCCGCTCCTTAATCCGGCCGCGCGGCCGCTCGCCATCCATCCAGGTTCCTCGCCATGGCTAAACCGGCCTCGATCAAGATCCGCCTGAACTCGTCGGCCGACACGGGCTACTTCTACGTGACGAAGAAGAACGCCCGCACGATGACCGAGAAGATGCGCGTGAAGAAGTACGATCCGGTCGCGCGCAAGCACGTCGAATTCGTCGAAGGCAAAATCAAGTAGCCTGCGGGCCGCCCAGATAACTGTCGATCGTCTGGAGAAAACCGACGATCGAAATCGGCTTCGCTATATAGGCTTCGCAGCCCCCCTCTCGGATCCGCGCCTCGTCGCCCGCCATGGCGTAGGCGGTAACCGCGATGACCGGAATCTCGGTCAGCTCGGGCTCGGCCTTGATCCAACGCGTCACCTCCAGCCCGGAGATCGCCGGCAGTTGGATGTCCATGAGCACCAGATCAGGATGGTGCGCCCTCGCCAGTTCGAGGGCCTCCAGGCCCTCGCCTGTCCGTAGCGTCCGATATCCGTGGGATTCCAGGACGTCGCCGAACAGCTTCATGTTCAGCTCGTTGTCCTCGACAATCAGCACGGTCTTGGCCATTGAGGATCCGAAACGACGTCGGGGCACGATGCAGCGAAACGCAGCCCCTACCCCGCCGCCGCAAGGCCCACTAGACACCCCAAGAGTCTTAAGCCGGCTTTAAAAGGGGAATGTCCGCTGACAGACGCGCTGCCGCCAGAACTGTTCGAGCTGCGCGTGGATCCCGCGGCGCCGCTGGTGATCGTCGACGTCGACGAGGTGCTCGCGCTGTTCATGCGCGGCTTCGAGCGCTTTCTCAACGCACACGGGCTGGAGATGAGGATCGATCGGTTCGCCTTGTTCCAGAACATCTACCGTCCTGGGGAAAACCAGCCGTTGGACACGCCGGCCGGCCGTCAGCTGTTCGACGCATTCTTCCGCTTGGACCGGCATGACATCGAGGTGGCGCCCGGCGCCGCAGCCGCCTTGGAGGCGCTCGCGCGCAAGGCCTCGGTGGTGATCCTCACCAACGCTCCGGCCGAATGCCGCGCCGCCAGAGCGAGGTGGCTGATCGAGAACGGCCTTCCCTACACCCTCATCGTGAGCGCCGGACCGAAAGGAAAGCCGGTCTCGGCCCTCGCCCAGCGCACACGCGGCCCTGTGGCATTCGTCGACGACCTCCTCCCCAACCTGGAGTCGGTCGCCGCGGATGCGCCGCACGTGCGTCGGTTCCAGATGGTGGCTGATCACCGGTTGCGCCCCTTCGCTCCGTCCGCGCCCGAGCGGCATCCTCGACTGGACGAATGGAACGAGCTCGGCCCCGCCATTGCAGCGAGCCTTGGCATATGAAGGTGCGCGCATGATCCGGATCGGAGTCGACTTCGGAGGCACCAAGATCGAGGCGGCCGCCTTGGACCCGGAGGGCGAGTTCGTCGCACGGGTGCGCGCTCCAAACCCGGGTGAATACCGCGCCGCAATAGAGGCGGTGGCGCAGTTGGTCGCGGAAGCGGAGCGCGACGCCGGCGTCTCAGGGTCTACTGTCGGCCTAGGCATGCCCGGGTCGATCTCCCCGCGCACGGGGCTCGTGCGGAACGCCAACAGTGTGTGGCTAAATGGCACGCCCTTCGACCGCGACATCGCCAAGGCGCTGGGAAGGCCGATCCGGGCCCAGAACGACGCCAACTGCTTCGCCCTCTCCGAAGCCACCGACGGCGCGGCGGCCGGCGCCAATGTCGTGTTCGGCGCGATCCTCGGAACGGGTTGCGGGGGCGGCGTTGTCGTCGGCGGCCGGCTCGTGGAGGGCGTAAACAGGATCGGAGGCGAATGGGGTCACACGCCGCTGCCCTGGCCGAGCGAACAGGAGCGGGGCGCTCACACCTGCTGGTGCGAGCGCACCGATTGCCTGGAAACCTGGATCTCGGGCAGCGCCTTCCGCGCTGACTACCAATCAGTCACCGGACGGCTTCTCGACGGCCACGCAATCGTGACTGCGGCAGGCGAAGGAGATCGCGACGCCCAGGCCGCGCTCGATCGGTATGTCGATCGTCTGGGCCGCGCGTTTGCGGTCATCTGCGACATCATCGACCCCGACGTCATCGTCTGCGGCGGCGGCATGTCGAATGTGGCGGGGCTCTACGAAGCGGCGCCCCCGATCGTGGAACGGCGCACGTTTTCAGACAGCTTCGCGACGCGGATCGTCCCAGCCGCGCACGGCGACTCCTCTGGGGTCAGGGGCGCAGCCTGGCTGTGGCCGCTCGACTAAGCGTCGTCGGCGAACGCACCGCGACCTTTTGGCTACGCCGCCGCGCGTTTTGCGCCTGAAAGCTGACCGAGCGCGCCTTACGTGCGTTCATTGTGCGGAGACGCGGCCGCGCCGGCGAATGGGGCTTCCAAACGGCTCCAGTTTCCATATCTAATCGGATCGCGGGCAGACGCCCCCGCGTTGGAGAGCTGTCGTGGCGGACAAGCAGCAGGGAAATACGACCATCGGGACCGGGACGGCCGTCGTCACGCAGACGAAGACCAAGACCCAGAAGCCATCGATGTATCGTGTCCTGATACTTAACGACGACTACACTCCAATGGAGTTCGTAACGTACGTGCTTGAGCGCTTTTTCAACAAGTCGCGCGAGACGGCCCTGCGTATCATGCTGCACGTGCACCAGAATGGCGTCGGTGTCTGCGGAGTCTTCACTTACGAGGTGGCTGAAACAAAGGTGGCCCAGGTGATCGAAACAGCCAGGCGTCACCAGCATCCCCTCCAGTGCACTATGGAAAAGGATTGAGAGGCCCTCATTGCCATCGTTCTCGCGCAACCTCGAAGAATCTCTGCACCGCGCCGTCGCTTACGCCAATCAGCGTAAGCACGAGTACGCGACGCTCGAGCATCTTCTTCTGTCGCTTACTGACGACGCCGACGCGTCGGCTGTGATGAAAGCCTGCGATGTTGACCTCGCGGCGCTCAAGAAGGCTCTCACCAACTACGTCGATACCGATCTGAAATCGCTCGTGGTTGAGGATGGCGAGGACGCCAAGCCCACGGCGGGCTTCCAGCGCGTCATCCAGCGCGCGGTGATTCATGTCCAATCCTCCGGTCGCGACGATGTGACCGGGGCCAACGTCCTGGTCGCCATCTTCTCCGAACGGGAGAGCCACGCCGCCTACTTCCTGCAGCAGCAGGAGATGACGCGGTACGACGCCGTCAATTTCATCGCCCACGGCATCGCCAAAAAAGCGGGAGCCTCGGAGGTCCGTCCCGCGAAGGGCGCCGGCGAGGACGACGAGAAGCCCGCCGTGAAGACGGGCGGCGAGGCGCTGGAATCCTATTGCATCAACCTCAACGAGAAGGCGAGGCAGGGTAAGGTCGATCCCTTGATCGGTCGGACTAACGAGGTCGAGCGGGCGATCCAGATCCTGTGCCGCCGCACGAAGAACAACCCGCTTCTGGTGGGCGACCCCGGTGTGGGCAAGACCGCGATCGCCGAGGGCCTGGCCCGCAAGATCGTCACGCACCAAGTGCCGGATGTCCTGGCCAAGGCGACCATCTTCAGCCTCGACATGGGCTCGCTTCTGGCAGGCACCCGCTATCGCGGCGACTTCGAGGAGCGGGTCAAGCAGGTCATCAAGGAACTCGAGAACCACGACAACGCGATCCTCTTCATCGACGAGATCCACACGGTGATCGGCGCGGGCGCCACGAGCGGCGGGGCCATGGACGCCTCGAACCTGCTCAAGCCGGCGCTGGCCTCCGGCACCCTGCGGTGCATGGGCTCGACCACCTACAAGGAGTTCCGCCAGCACTTCGAGAAGGACAGGGCCCTGGTCCGCCGCTTCCAGAAGATCGACGTCAATGAGCCGTCGGTCGAGGATACGGTGAAGATCCTCAAGGGCCTGAAGACCTATTACGAGGAATTCCACAAGCTTAAGTACACCAGCGAGGCGCTCCGCGCTGCGGTGGAGCTATCGGACAAGTACATCACCGACCGGAAGCTGCCGGACAAGGCGATCGACGTCATCGACGAGGCTGGCGCCTCGCAGATGCTCCTGCCCGAGGGCCGGCGGAAGAAGATCATCGGCCTCAAGGAGGTCGAGGCCGTCGTCGCCAAGATCGCCCGGATTCCGCCGAAGTCGGTCTCCAAGTCGGACACGGAGGCCCTGCGCCAGCTGGAGACCGACCTCAAGGCGGCCGTGTTCGGCCAGGACGATGCCCTGCAGCAACTCTCCTCGGCCATGAAGATGGCCAGGGCGGGACTGCGCGAGCCGAACAAGCCGATTGGCTGCTACCTCTTCTCGGGCCCGACAGGGACCGGCAAGACGGAGACCGTGCGCCAGCTGGCCTTGACGCTCGGCATCGAACTGCTCCGCTTCGACATGAGCGAGTACATGGAGCGCCACACCGTGAGCCGCCTGATCGGCGCGCCTCCCGGATATGTGGGCTTCGACCAGGGCGGCCTGCTCACCGACGCGGTCGACCAACATCCGCACGCCGTCGTCCTGCTCGACGAGATCGAGAAGGCGCACCAGGACGTCTACAACATCCTGCTGCAGGTGATGGACCACGGCACCCTGACCGACGCGAACGGCAAGAAGGTCGACTTCAGGAACGTGATCCTGATCATGACCACCAACGCCGGCGCTTCCGACGCCCAGCGCAACTCGATCGGTTTCGGCCGCGGCAAGGTGGAGAACCAGGACGAGGAGGCGATCAAGCGCCTGTTCACGCCCGAGTTCCGCAATCGCCTCGATGCGGTCGTCGCCTTCAAGTCGCTTACGCCGGATGTGATCCGGATGGTGGTCCAGAAGTTCGTGCTTCAGCTCGAGGCCCAGCTGGCGGATCGCCACGTCACGATCGAGACCTCGGACGATGCGATCGACTGGCTGGCCAAGAATGGCTTCGACGAGCTCTACGGCGCGCGCCCCCTGGCGCGGGTTATCCAGGAGCAGATCAAGCGGCCCCTTGCGGACGACATCCTGTTCGGTCGCCTCGCCAAGGGCGGTCACGTCAAGGTGATCCTCAAGGACGGCAAGCTGGCGTTTGAGTTCGACTCCGAGCCTGGCGCGCCGGATGGCTCCCGGGAGATCACCATCCATCCCGACGAAGACGCGTCCGACGCCCAGGAGCCCGTCCTGGCGTAGGCCACCCACTTCGCAACGCGCATCCCTCCCCTTCACGGGGAGGGTGTCGCGCCAAGGGCGCGACGGGTGGGGAAGTCTGGATCATCCCCAGCGTCTCGGTCCTTCCCGAGACTTCCCCACCCGCTCCCGCTCAGCTCGACCACCCTCCCGGGGAGGGATTAGGGCGGGTTACTCCCTCATCCTCTCCCCGATCTGCCGCGCGAGGTCCTGCAGTTGGGTTGGTTCGGCCGAGTGCGAGGCGTGCCGGCCAAGCGCGACCCCCTCCCATCGTGGGATGACGTGAAAGTGAAGGTGGAAGATCGTCTGGCCGGCAGCGCTTCCGTTGAACTGGGTCACGACGATGCCGTCCGGCTCGAGAGCGGCCTTCACTGCGCGGGTCAGGCGTCGCACCGTTCCAATCAGCGCCTCGGCGACGCCCGGCTCGGCCTCGAGCAGGTTGCGCGCCTTTGAGAACTTGTGGATCACGAGACAGTGACCTCGGCTCTGCGGAAAGGCGTCCATGAACGCCATGGTCGCCTCATCCTCGGCGATCAGGGCCTTGGGGATTTCGCCCCGCACGATTCGCGCGAAGATGTTGTCGTCGTCATAAGCGCCGCTCAGGCTCATGAGCGTCCCTTCCTCGGGCTCTGGTAGGATCGCTTCCCTAGCAAGGAGCGCGCAGGCTAGCCATGGCTGACACAAACCTCACCGAGCGCCAGCGCAAGTGGTTCGAATCAGTCCGGCAGGGACTGGAGCGCGAGACGGGACGAAGCCTGTCGGATTGGGTGGCGATCGCCCGCACGTGCCCTGAAATCGGACATCGCGCTCGCTTGCGGTGGTTCAAGGAAGCCCACGGTCTGCTGCAGAACCGTGCGTCCCTCGTTCTCTCGGAGGCCTTCGAGAGCCAGGCGCCATGGGGCGAGGGCGGCGCTTTGGTCGACGCGTTGTGGGCCGACCCGGACTCCCGGGCCATCTATGAAGCCATCGACACCGTCGCTCTCTCGCTCGAGGGCGCCATCCGCACCGCCAGGAAAGGCTACACGGCCTGGTCCCGGCGAGTGCAGTTCGCCGCGGCCCGGCCGACCAGAGGCGGCGTGAGTCTCGGCCTGGCGACGGACCTGGACGCCGATTCGCGGCTTCAGCCCCGCGGAAACCAGTCCTGGTCGGAACGACTCGGCGTTCGGCTGATTCTCAACGGTGCAAGTGACGTCGACGAGGTGCTGAAAGGCCTCATCCGCATGTCCTGGGAAGGCGCCTAAGTCCACAAGTTGGGGCAAGGAAAGCGTTTTGCCGTAATCCCGCCTCGGTCCGACGGATGATCTAACCCTCGCCGTTGAACCGTAGGGATCGCGTCTCAATGTCGACGAGGGGTCCTTTCCCAGACGTACGGGACGCGACTTATTGTTCCGTGCAACCTTCTGACGCATGCTATGACCGGCGAGAGGGACGAACGCGTTCGGGAGTGTCCGATGCCAGAGCCAATGAACATAGCCGGCAGCGCGCCGTTGAGCGCGATTGTCGAATAGCACGGCGAAAGGCGCGCGGGCGCGGGGTGAAGTGTGCGCCAACCCGGCAGCAGCTTGACTGGCGCTTCTCGATGGGCGAAACGGCAAGTTCGCCAGTTATCGACCTTTACGGCACCGCTAAATGGCAACAATTTGATAATAAAATGAAAATAAGCTTCAACAACAACGAGTAGCGTCCAAAGGCGGATCATGAACGCGATCTTCGATAACCTGTTCGTACTTGAGTTGGCGAACAACCACTGGGGCAGGCTCGAACGAGGCCTCAAGATCATCGATGAATTCGGATGCGTCGTGCACTCGAATGGCGTGCATGCGGCGATCAAGCTGCAGTTCCGAGACGTGCCCTCGTTCATCCACCGCCAGCACCGCGACCGCGGGGACATTCGCTACATCAAGAAGGTGGGCGCGACCGAGCTGAGCTGGAAAGAGCAGGAGCGCATGCTCCAGGCCGTTCGCAACGCCGGCATGGTGACCATGGTCACGCCCTTCGACGAGGTCTCCGTCGACAAGTGCGTCGAGTTCGGCGTCGAGATCCTGAAGATCGCGAGTTCAGATATCCGTGACCGGATCCTGATCGAGAAGATCGCCTCCACCGGCAAACCCGTGATCGCCTCCAGCGGAGGATCCAATCTCGAGGACGTGGACAGGCTGGTCTCCTTCTTCGGCGAACGCGGAGTTCCCTTCGCGCTCAATCACTGCGTGTCGATCTATCCCTCCGAGGACCGCGAGCTGGAGATGAACCAGATCGATTTCCTCCGCGCACGCTACCCTGACCTCGTGATCGGGTTTTCGACCCACGAGAAAACGGACTGGGCCTCATCGGTGATGATCGCCTACGCCAAGGGGGCGCGCACCTTCGAGCGGCACGTCGACATCGACGAGGATGGGATTCCCGTCTCCGCCTATTGCACCCTCCCCCATCAGGCAGACGCCTGGTTCAAGGCGTTCCACAAGGTCGTGGAGATGTGCGGGGCCTCGGGCGCGGTGAAGCGCGTGCCCCCGGAGAAGGAAGTCCGGTATCTCGACGAACTCGTGCGAGGCGTCTATGCGACGCGCGATCTCCCTGCCGGCCATGTGCTTACCGCGGACGATGTTTTCCTCGCCGTGCCGCTGGTTCACGGCCAGATCTCGGTTCGCGAGTTCACCGGCGGTGAGGTGCTCAAGGCGCCGGTCTCCAAGGATGGCGTGATCAGGCTGCGCGAGATCGATTGCGACTACGCCAACGACCTCAGCCTGCAGAGGCTTGTCGAGAGCCGGGGCGTCGCGCGCGCGCCTGCGCCGAAAGAGGGGGATCGCATCAGGGTCGGCGCGGTCTGACGTGACTCCAAGAGATTCAGCGAGCACCCCCGTCGCCGCACCGACGGCGCCGGCGCCGTCACCCGTACGCGCACGAGTCGCCGATTACATCGCGGCCCGCCTGACCGAGCTTGGCCTCAGCCACGTCTTTATGGTCACCGGCGGCGGCGCGATGCACCTCAACGACGCCTTCGGCCGTGCGCCCGGGCTGTCCGTCGTCTGCTGCCACCATGAGCAGGCTTGTGCGATGGCGGCGGAAGGCTTCGCGCGGTTGGGCGGCCGACCGGCGATCCTCAACGTCACGACCGGCCCTGGCGGAATCAACGCGCTCAATGGCGTCTTCGGCGCCTATACGGACAGTATCCCCATCGTTGTCGTGTCCGGCCAGGTCCGGCGTGAGACGATTGCGTCCAACTTCTCCCGTGATCTGCGGCAGCTCGGCGACCAGGAGGTCGACATTGTCCGGATGGTGGGAGGGATCACGAAATACGCGGTGACGGTGCAGGATCCCTCCCGTATCCGCTACGAGATTGAGAAAGCGCACTACCTTGCGGTGAGCGGGCGACCCGGACCGACATGGATCGACGTGCCCGTCGATATCCAGGGGTCGTACGTGGATACGACCTCGCTTCCGGCATTTGATCCGCTCGCGGAGGGCGCGGGCGAGCCCCTGGCCGTTCCAGCCGAGAGAGGTCGACTAAGGGGGGCTGCGCTGAGGACGGCGGCTCGCGAACTGATCGATCGCCTTCGCCGAGCCAAACGACCTTGTCTCCTCCCAGGCACCGGAGTCCGCACCGCCGGGGCGGCGGATCTGTTCCTGCGGCTCGCCGAAAAGGTCGGCGCACCGGTCGCTACAGCCTTCAACGCCCACGACCTCGTGGCGGACGACCACCGCCTCTATGTCGGCCGCGCCGGCACAGTGGGTGACCGTTCAGGCAATTTCGCCGTGCAGAACGCCGATTTCCTTCTGGTGCTCGGCTGCCGTCTCAACATCCGCCAGATCAGCTTCAACTGGGGGTCCTTCGCGCGGCAGGCCTACCAGGTCATGGTTGACATCGATCGCGCCGAACTTACCAAGCCGACCCTGTCGATCGATCTGCCCATCCACGCCGAACTGGTGGAGTTCCTCAGCGTTCTCGAAGCGGAGCTCGACAGCGAAGCGTATAGACCAGAGAACTCCGACTACCTGGCCTGGTGCCGCGAGCGGCACGCCCGCTATCCGGTGACGCTGCCGGAATATTGGGACACGCCGTCGCCGGTGAACCCATATTGCTTCGCCAGCTCGCTCTTCGACCATCTCGACGCCGACGACATCGTGGTCACCGGAGATGGGACGGCCTGCGTCGTGACCTTTCAGGCCGCCCACCTGAAGCAGGGCCAGAGGCTGTTCTCAAACTCCGGTTCCGCATCGATGGGCTATGACGTCCCCGCTGCGATCGGCGCCTGGCATGCCGCCGACGGCGCGAGGCGCGTCGTCTGCATAGCCGGCGACGGCAGTGTGATGATGAACCTGCAGGAGCTCCAGACCATTGTGGGCGAGCGGCTACCGATCAAGCTGTTCGTCCTGAACAACGACGGCTACCACTCGATCCGCCAGACCCAGCAGAACTACTTCTCGGACAACATCGTCGGCTGTGGTCCAGAAAGCGGCGTCACCTTCCCCGACTTCCTGAAGCTTGGCGCCGCCTTCGGTTTTCCCGTGACGCGGATCGCCGCACACGCCGGCATGGCCGAAGCAATCAAGGCCGTTCTCGACGCTCCGGGGCCCCAGCTATGCGAAGTGGTTCTCGACAAAGCCCAGCCGTTTGCGCCCAAGCTAAGCTCGCGTCGGCTCGAGGACGGCCGAATGGTCACTTCGGCCCTTGAGGATCTTGCGCCATTCCTCAGCCGCGAAGAAATGGCCGAGAATATGCTGATCCCCCTGGTCGAGGAGTGAGGGTCTGAGCGGGAGCTCGCCATGACTCCTCTCTTCCAACGACGGCGCATGGGTGGGACTCCAATCGCCACGCGCCATTGCGGACGGATCCTCCGTCATACTGCATCACCGAGGGGGTCCGGTCGCCTGGACCGGCCCTTTTGACGTGAATCTGGCATCAGGCCTATTGAGATGACAACTCCGATTACCTGCCCAATCTGCGATAGCCGCGACACCATCGCGATGAGCACCGCCATCGGTCCTCGGGCCTACTGCCATCGTTGCTTCCACGGCTGGCGGCTTCAAATAGATCCATATCGGTACGATCAGACGGCGATGTGCCCGCTGGGCACCGATCAGGCGCGGCTGGACGCACAAATCCAGTTCTTCGCCCCCTTCCTTCCCCCATCCGGCGCTGTCCTGGAGATCGGCTGCGCCACTGGCGAACTCGCGCGTTCGGCCCGCGCGCAGCTCCAGATCTCCCGCTACGAGGCGATCGAGTTGTCTCCGGCCGCCGACGCTGCGCAGGCCTACGTCGATCGTCTCCATGACGCGCCGCTTCCAAGTCTCCTGGCCGCCGGGACAATCGAGGGCCCGTTCGATCTTGTCCTGATGTCCCACGTCCTGGAGCACCTCGAGGCGCCTTGGGAGGAACTCGACGCGATCGTCGACGTCATGGCGCCCGAAGGAGCCCTCTTCCTCGAAGTTCCAAACGCAAGTGGGAACCGCGGCCTGCCGATCGACGACAACCGGTCCCACCTTCATTTCTTTTCCGTGCGCTCTCTCAGCCACCTCCTCGCCGCGAAGGGGCTGGACACCATAGCCACGCTCACCGACGCCCGACTGGACGCCCGGTACGCCGACTCCCTTCGATTGATTGCCCGGCGATTCAGGCCGCCGCAGTGGTCGCCGACACTCCTCTCAGACCAGGACCTCATGCAGGCCGCAGGCCCAATTATCGTCTGGGGCGCGGGAAGCCTTGCCGATGAGATCCTCGCCATCTACTTCGATCCGAAGAGGATCGACTTCTTCATCGATCGCGACCCCGCCAAGCAGGGCGGCGAGCGCCTCGGAAGGCCCGTGAAAGGGCCGGACTCTCTTCCAACCGCCCCCGCGACCGTCCTCATCAACAGCATCGATTTCGCGCCGTCGATCGAGGCCGACATCCGCCGGATGCACCCGAGCGTCGCGCACCGCCTGGTGCCGATCGGGGAGCTGATCGAACGCGCCCAGCCGAAGCAAAGCCGGTACGAGAAGAAAAAGCCCTAAGGCTAAGCTGCTTCCACCTGTGGTCAGGCTCCACGGTCACCGCACAGGGGTCGACCCGCCTGCGTCGGTCCACCAACGGCCGCTCACTTTCAAACGGCCCCAGTGACGACATTGCCGTGGTCTAGCAGGCCGCCCTTCCAAGGGGATCCATCCACGAGCACCCTCTGACCGGCTCCTCCGACAGCGCCCTCGTCGATCCGGGTCACGTTCACCTCGACGCGACGCGTGTCGCCGTCCAAAGAGACGCCGCCCCGAAAGGCGTTGGAAATTCCGCTCACGGAGACAGAGACTGAGATCCGCTCGCAATGCTCCAGCCGCACCGCTGGTGATGGCGTCCGAGCCGGGTGCAACAATCGGATGACATCGCGCACTTCGGAGTCGTGGACGCGCAAAAACGCCACAGGCGCCTGAAGATCGAGGTGAGTGTTCAGGGCGAGAGTGCAGACCGCAACGTTGGTGGCCACGACGCCGGCATAGTCCCCGACGAATTCGCAGTTCGACGCCGTGATCGTGCCGCCAATCCCATCACTCGATGCGTCAGCTCCCCCAAGATACAGACACGCAGAAGATGCTTTCGAGTTCCTCAGGTCTATATAGCATCCCGAGACATGCACGTCGCAGTGCCGTCCAGCACTTTGAATTCGAACACCAGAATAATCATTGCTATCTAAAAAACAATTAACGATGTGACAGTTTTGAGTCGAGTAACTATTCGAATCTGTTCCGTCACCGCGCAAATCTATGCCGTACTGCTGAAATCCTGTCTCGAACTTCGAAATCAGGAGATCCACAAACCCCCCCGCCGAAGCGAGTCCAGCAGAATATCCGAACGAAGTTTTTTCGTGGCCGAATGCTCGACACCGATCAAGGTAGATCGATGCGTTCCCACCCGCCAGGCCTAGCGGCGCCGAGTAGTCGAGATAAAATCCGCAGACATGCGCTGCCGAGGAATCCTGAATTGTGTCGCCGTGCAACGCCGAGCACTGATCAAAATAGGACTCCACGCACCCGAACACGTAAAAGCCAACCGGATGATTCCAGACCGTAACGCGGTTGACGTGAAGAAGCGCGCACCACATCAGTCGGACCCCAGCCGGCGCTTTCGTAAGATGGACGCTGGCGGGCGCCGGTCGACTCCGACCGACCGCGAAATTCTCGAGAGTGATGTAGTCGATGAGGTCGGGGCGAGACGCCGAATCCCGGCCGCAGACGACCCCGGGCGCCTCGGCGTCATCGATGATGATCTGGGTGGAAGGCTTCGCGGCGTCCTGACTTTCGTTGACGCCTCGCAGGGTCCGCCCGTGTCCGCGGACGAAGATCGGACTTCGGATATGGTAGGCGCCTTGTTGAAGGAGCGTGATGGGACTGGCCTCGATGCAGGCGTTGATCGCAGGTGCGCAATCGAGTTCGCGCTCTCCGATCCGGGCGCCCCACCACTCCGGATAGGCGACCCGTTGCGAACCCTCCGCGAAGGTGATGACGCCCTCACCCGCGAAGACGTGAGTGAGCGGCGCCCAGAAACCGGCCGCAAAGGTGAGAGTCGCCCCTTGCGCCACGGTGATCATGGCCCCGGCCACGGCCACGGCATAGCTGGGGACCACGAGGTCATGAGCTACGAGCGTGACGCCTCGCGGGAAAACGACCCCTCCCTCCTTGGCGGCCCGAAGGATGGACTCACCGTCGTTGGTGACGCCGTCGCTCTTCGCTCCAGCTCCGCGAATATCGGAGAAAGCTCCGGTAAGGGCGTGTCCGGGCGCATCCCTCCCGGCCTGCGGATCCTGAAGGCTGGCCGCATCCGCGCCGGTAGCGCCCGCGACGGGGGTGAGCGCGAGAGCCGCGAGCAACCTGCGACGTTGCAACATCCGGGGTCTCCAGTTCGGGTCGTCGCCCCTGCGCTCCTCATAGCCAGAGCCTCCCCCAGTCGCCAGCGGTCGGGACGTCTCGGCCGATTTGGGACTTGCCTGGGGACCGCGCCTTCGAGAGAAGAGGCGCCGGGGTGCGCCCGCTCCAGGGGGTCACTCGCCGAGCGTAGACCCACCGGCGAAGTCTCTCATGTGATGCCCTAGTGCTTTCAACGCTCCTAACCAGGTTTGTGCGGCTCCGTGCCGCGATCGACGAACGCAGTCGGAGGGTCGCCCTCGCCGCGTCAGCTGGTGTGACGCAGCGCCTGATCGCGGTAATCGGGACCTTCTTGGTGTACCCACGCGTGCTGCACGCGCTAGGGACAGATCAATTTGGCGTTTGGGGCGCGACAACCTCCCTGGTGATGCTGGTGATCATCGCCGACTTTGGGGTCGGGCCAGCCATTGTCACTCTCGTCTCTCACGCCTTGGCCACCGGCAAGACCCAGGAACCACGCGAACACTTTACCGCCGCCCTGATGGCCGCATGCGGCATCTCCATCCTGATTGCGAGCGCGGGCTCCCTCTTCTGTTTCCTGGTCGTGCCCCGCTCCGAATTGGTCCTCTACCTGATCGCCGTCACCGGCGTGGCGATCAATGTTCCATTGGGCGCGGCGAGCGCCGCGTGGCTGGCCCTCCAGCGGGGATGGATGCTCGCATTTTGGGATTTCCTGCAAAACGTATTGTTCGTTATCGGCCTGGCGGCCGCTACCCTCTTCACTCACGATGTTCGAGTCTTCGTCGCGGCTGTCTACGGCGCCCTGCTGGCAGCCAATGTGGCCAACCTCTGGAGCCTGATGGTCCGCCATCCGGAACTGAGGCCAGCCGGCCTCAGCGCCTCTCTGGCGCAGATCGGCATCGTTCTGCGGACAGGCTCCCGGTACTTCGCCCTGTCGGCGCTGGATGCTCTCTCCTACCTCTTCGACAACACCATTGCCTTACAGATGCTGGGCCCGGTCGCGTCGGCGAAGATGGCGGTCGTGCAGCGGATCTGCCTGCCCGCGATCGGCTTGCTCATGGTCGTCGCCCAGCCGCTCTGGCCGGCATTCGTCGAGGCGGCCACCCGCAACGACCGATCGTGGATTTTCCGCGCCCTCGCCGGGGGCACGCTGCTCGTTACGGGCGCCGCCGTCGCCGGATCATGCGTGATCGTGATCTTTGGACACAGGCTTCTGAAGCTCTGGCTAGGCGCCGACCTTGGCATCGGAGCGCCACTATTGTGGGCGATGGCGGGCTGGATCGTCAGTTTCTCCCTCGTTCGCGTCCAGGTCCTCTTGCTCAACGCCCTGCGGATCGTCGACTTTCAGATCGCTGTCTTCGGAGTCGCCACGCTCATCGCCCTGGCGCTTAAGTTCGCCCTCGCCCCTACATATGGGATCTCTGGAATTCTCATGGCGACCGCCGTCACCTTCCCGGTCGTCATCCTCCCCGCCATTGCATGGCGCATCGGCCTGTGGCGCCGCTCCGACTCGGGAAAAGGCCTAATCAGCAGCGAACTCAGAGATCCGGAAGGGGATCCCGGATAACGGGAAGCGCCCCTGTCAGATAGGGTCCAGCTGCCGCGGGGGCGACAGCGGAATCAACGCACTGAACCGCTTTAGCCATTCCGATTGTCGGGCTGGCCCACAGCGCCTCTGGCGTGCGGTCGAGGGATAATCACTCCAGGACACCAAGGGCCTGCGTCAGCACCGCAGGAGCGTTTCAGGTGATGGCGCGGGGGTCAGGCTCCGACGCGCAGTTCACCCTGTCACAACCGGGCTTGGAGCCACACCGAGCGCGTCGGCAGTCCGTCGACGTCGGGACGCCTGGAACAGGCGCGCAAATTCCAGCGCCGAAGCCAAAGCCAGACCATACTCCACGAGTATGAGAAGGCCCGGCCTCAGCAGTTCCCCGACATCGACGGAGATCGATTCGGTGACCTGTCGGCCCGTCAGGTAGCTCTGCGTCGTCTGTTTCGCCAGGCGTACGATCTCGTAGTCCCATGGTATCGCCAGCAGATACGCAATAATGATCGTAATCGTGATTACTCCCGAACGCGAACGCTCTTGAAAAACAAAAAACAACAGAAAGATGGTTGCGTACGCGCCTGGGCTATTCAGGTTCAGGAGAAGGGCCATCGTCAGCCCGCCTAAGCGGACCTCCGTCAGCGTGTTCGGCCACACGACCGCGGCTGCCATGCAGACCAGCGCCGCTAGGATTCCACCGGTTTTGAAAGCTGGAATAAAGGCGGTAAGAAATTCGACGGGTTTGGACCCGATCAGCGGAACAATCGGAATTGGTGAAGTCCTGAGAAAACGCATCAGTCCATCGTATGTACTTGCATATTCCATAGAATGGATTGAGAAGTGTTCCGGCGGCTGTGAAAAATCCACAATATTCCTAATAAGGTCCGTTGGCCATCCGTCCCCTATGATCAAGAACGTGACAGCGTAAATTCCAATCGACGCGATGGCGATGCCTTCGAGCGAACGCCATCGTTTCTTCACGAACTGACCGAACAGTAGCAACACAAGGTAGGGCTTGAGATTGATCGTGGCGGCAGTGCAGAGCCAGCGCAAGCGAGCTGACCGTAACAACCTGCCGCTGCCCAACGCGAAGAGTGTAAAACATAGAATGATGAGGTTGCCCCGCTCAAGGCCAAATAGCATTGGCAGCCCCAAGCCCAGCGCGATCGTGCGTGGCACTGCAGTCCAGGGATCACGGCGACGAAATATCAGGTAGCTGACGACTACGTTTGCCACTATTGTGGCCAACAGCATCCAAATCCCAATATAATCACACCCCCTCTCTCCCGTACTACTATTATCAATATAGCACGCCGGTATGCTGAATATATGCGCGATCACGAACGACAATGGTGGGTAGACCGTACGCCACTCATCGTAGGCGCCTCGATTGTAAGTCCAGTGAACTGTATTGTACCAGTCCATGAAAGTGTCATCAAGATTGTAGAAGAACGGGTGTGGTAGATATCCTTCTCCGAATAGAAATTGCACATCGTACGCGATCGCCAGCAGAATGATTGCGGCGAGCAGCCACTCGACGCAAAGCATTAGCCAGCGCGTCCTACTGATCCCGGTCGTCGTCACGGTCGAGGCCATTTTCTTGTCATGGAGCATACAGGGGTCAAGAAGGCGCCAATCGATCAGCAACGAACTGGCCAATCGCCAGGGAGCTGGTGAGACCAGGGCTCTCGATACCGAACAGTGAGATCAATCCCTCCATACCATGCACTTCCGGACCATCGATGCGGAAGTCCGGCTGCGGTTCGCCCGGACCATGGATCTTCGGTCGAAGCGCCCCGTAGTCCGGTTGAAGGTCGCGGTTGCTCACCCCCGGCCAGTAGCTGCGCACGGCCTCACGGAACGTCTCGGCTTTGGCGGGATCCACATCGTAGGTCTTATCGCAAACGAACTCGAGGTCTGGTCCAAAGCGGCCCTGTCCCGCCAAATCGCGCGTATAGTGAATCCCAAGGGCCCCTGGCGGCGGGAGGGGGTAGACCAAACGCTCGAACGGCGTTTGTCCCGACACGCGAAAATAGACTCCCTTGCCAAAGCGTAGCTTCGGAATCGCTTCCGGCGGATACCCCTCTATGCGCCGTGCGGCGTCCTGGGCGCCGAGTCCCGCGGCAATCACGAGACCGCTCACACGGAAGACGGCGGGATCGTCGCCGCCCGCCGCCACCTCGAAGCCTCCGGAATCGAGCTGCCTGGCGCTCACCAGCGGCGCGCGCAGCGCGAGAGCTCCGCCGGCCGCCTCGATGCGCCCAAGAAGCGCGAGCATGTACCCATGGCTGTCGAAGACGCCCGTTTCGGCGGAGAGCAGGGCGGCAACCGCGCGGACCTCGGGCTCGAGGACACGAGCTTCTGCGCCCGAGAGCCAGCGCAATCCCTCGACGCCGTTGCGATGGCCTTGAGCCTCCAGCGCCCGCAGTCGCGGAACCTCGCTCTCGTCGGATGCAACGATCAGCTTTCCGCACTTGCTGTGGGCGACCCCTGATGTCTCGAGGAATTCGTAGAGCCGCCGACGCCCCTCGACGCAGAGGCGCGCGCGCAGCGACCCCTCAGGGTAGTAGATTCCTGCGTGAATGACCTCTGAGTTCCGGGACGATACGCCCTGGCCGTGCGTTCTTTCCTCCTCCAGGAGGAGGACATCGCGCCCGCGCTCCGCCAGATCCCTCGCCACCGCCAGCCCGACGGCGCCGGCGCCAACTACGGCGAAGTCAAAATCTACGATGGGGATACCAAGGGCCGCTGTCGTTCAGCGTTGGTCCTTATCATCCCCTTTTGGCGTTCGTCACCCCCGAGCGACGCTGTGCAGCCGGCCGCTACGGGACAGGTATCGACTCCCCTCGGTCGAGCCTCTAGACGTTTGGCCTTGAGTGATGCTCTCTCGTAGAGGTACGTGGAACACGTCAAGCTCGAATTGACGCGGATCGGTTCAAAGTTGAACGACGCGTCACCCATGCCAAGACATGAATCGCCCTTTTGAGTAGTGAAGTCGTACGGAGGTTCAGAGAAGCGATGGCTTACGACGAAGGCGCGCCGACCGATTTGGTTGAGCTTCGTAACACAATTCTGAATCTCTCCGAGCGGTACGCCGAACTTAAGGGAAATGGCGAATTTAAGGCTGGGGAAACCTACATTCCCTGCGCCGGCAAGGTGATCGATGCGGCCGATCTTCGGCTTCTCGTGGACGCCTCGCTCGACATGTGGCTCACCGCCGGGCGCTATGCCGAGCAGTTCGAAAAGGCCCTCGCCACCCGGTTCGGTCTGGCCGAGGCCCGGCTAACCGTTTCAGGCTCGGCTGCGAACCTTCTCGCCTTCACAGCGCTGACCTCATGGAAGCTCCGAGCCAAGCGCATTGAGCCGGGTTCCGAGGTTCTGACCGTCGCCGCCGGCTTTCCGACCACCGTCTCGCCCATCGTACAGAACGGCTGCGTTCCGGTGTTCGTCGATGTGGACCTGGAGACGTTCAACGTCGACGTATCGAGGCTCGCCGATGCCGTCACCGACAAAACCCGTGCGGTCATGCTCGCCCACACGCTGGGCAATCCCTTCAATCTCGACGCCGTTACCGAGCTCTGCAACCGCCACGGTCTCTATCTGGTCGAGGACTGCTGCGACGCCTTCGGCGCGACCTACGACGGCAAGGGGGTCGGCACGTTCGGTCATATGGCGACCGTCAGCTTCTACCCGGCTCACCACATCACGATGGGAGAAGGCGGCGCCGTGCTCACGAACCGCGCCTCGCTCATGAAGCTCGCCGAGTCCTTCCGCGATTGGGGGCGGGACTGCTGGTGCGCCCCCGGAATGGCCGACACCTGCGGTAAGCGCTTCCAACACAAGCACGGTGACCTGCCGTACGGCTACGATCACAAGTTCACATTCTCCCACATCGGTTACAACATGAAGGCCACCGACATGCAGGCGGCCATCGGGGTCAGCCAGCTGGCCAAGGTCGACACCTTCATCGCCAAGCGTCGGGAGAACTTCGCTGAACTCACCAAGTCGTTCATCGATGAGGGCCTGGACGAGTTCTTCATCCTGCCGAAGGCGACGCCGAAGTCGGACCCAAGCTGGTTCGGGTATCTCCTGACACTGCGTGAAGGCCTGCCTTTCACGCGAAGAGACGCGGTCGAATACCTGGACAAGCACAAGGTAGGCACGCGGCAACTCTTCGCGGGTAACCTGGTCCGGCAACCCGCCTTCAAGGGCGTGAACCACCGAGTCGTCGGCGACCTGACGAACACGGACCGGATCATGAACGACAGCTTCTGGATTGGCGTGTGGCCGGGCATCGGCGCCGCCGAACGCCAATACATGATCGAAACCTTCAAGCAGATGATCAAAGACCTGTCCGCCTAGGACGGCTTCGTATCGACTTCATTTGTTTCCACGAGACGGACTTTCATTGATGCGTATCCTCGTCACCGGAAATACCGGCTTCATCGGTCCCGTGATGGTCCGCCTCGCCAAGGAATTCGGCCACCAGGTCACGGGGCTGGATGTGGGGTACTTCAAGGACTGCATCCCAGAAGGCCAGGCGGATGTTCCGCCCGATCACCAGATCTGGCGCGACGTCCGCGACATCGAAGTCGACGATCTGAAGGGCGTCGAAGGCATCGTCCACCTCGCGGGCCTCTCGAATGATCCGATGGGAGCCCTCAATCCGCAGCTGACTTACGACATCAATCTCGACGCGACACTGAGGCTCGGACGGCTTGCGAAGAGCGTCGGCATAAGCCGGTTCGTCTTCGCCTCTTCCTGTTCGATCTATGGCGCGGCCGGCGAGTCGGCCCCGCTCGACGAGACTGCGCCCTTCAGTCCCGTCTCAGCCTATGCGATCTCGAAAGTCCGGTCGGAGGAAGGGCTTCTCGCCCTGGCGGACGAGGCCTTTTCCCCCGTCTTCATGCGCAACGCCACGGCCTATGGAGTCAGCCCCCGCACCCGGTTCGACCTCGTGGTCAATAATCTCGCAGGCTGGGCGCATACGGCAGGCGTGATCAATGTCATGTCGGACGGAACGCCATGGCGGCCGCTCACCCATATCGAGGACATCAGTCGCGCCGCCCTCTGCGCTCTGGTTGCGCCGCGCGAGATGGTTCATGCGGAAGCCTTCAACATTGGCCGGAACGACGCGAACTACCAGGTCCGGGACATCGCCGGGGCGGTGAAGACCGCCTTCCCCACCGCACAGCTGAAAATCACCGGCGAAAATGGGGGCGATCCGCGCTCATATCGCGTGAGCTTCGACAAGGCGCTCAATCGGCTCCCGGGATTTGAGCCTCGCTGGACCGTTGAGGCGGGCGTGGAAGAGATCGCGCGCTTCCTCCGGAACAATGGGCTTCGTGATCATTCGTTCGACTCGCGCCTCTTCATTCGGCTGAAGCAGCTCCAGCACGCCATGGACGTCGGCCAGGTGGACTCGGAGCTTCGCATTGCCGCGTGAGGGGGCGACAGCCTCGAGGACTTGAATCTGGATTAAGCTCCCATTCGGACGCCCCGGCCCGAACGCGGCTGCTCTACCGTCGATATATTCGGGCCCCAGAGCCGCATGCGCTTAGACGGAACCTGTGCAAACGCATCAGGCTTTACATCTTTGACTCTAAGGCAAGTTATCCGCGTTCAGACGATCCGTCCGAACGGGCCGGAAAGTTGACCCTCTCCTGCTCGATCACGAGGGGGACGTTCCGGGCAACCTGAGCAAGCACCCTCACCTGCTCTCCGATGAGGCCGAGAAAGAGGCTCAAAAGGGAAAATGCCGCCTGGCCGACCGCCCACGCAAGCCAAAGCCATCCGGAACGACCCGTGAGCGCCACAATCAGCGCGATCAGAGCCGTTGTTCCCGCAGTCAGGCCGGTGATGACGGCCGCATACAGAGGCAGGCGCAGAAGGTTCCGAGACGATCCCGCCAGGCTTGAAATGGCGAAATCGACCAGGGTGAAGAAGTTGTTCTTCGAGGTCCCGCCTGCGCGCGGCGGCCGATGATATGGAATTGTCTCCAGTCGATATCCGGACTCGACCAGCATCCCGCGGAAAAAGGGTTCTGGTTCTCGCCACTCTCGAAGCGTATCGACCACGCGTCTGTCGTAGAGACCAAAGCCTGTCGCCCCTGGGATCACACGGTAATCTGCAAATCGCTTGAAGAATCCGTAACCCACGTCACGAAGCAGCTTTGTGCCAATCCACACATCTTCCGCATGGCGTACGCCAAGGACGATCATCGCGCCCGCTCGCCATCGGGCGATGAATTCGCCCAGCATTTCCGGAGGATCTTGAAAGTCGGCACAAATCCCGATTACGGCCCCGGTTCCCGTCGCCTGATAGATTGCGTGCGTTGGCGAACGCATTTGGCCGTAGTTCTGGTTGTTGACAATGAGCCTGATCCGCGGGTCGGATTCGCAGAGTGACTTCACGATATCTACGGTGCCATCGATGGAACCATTGTCGATGAAGATGATCTCGTAAGTGACGCCCGCCTTCGCCAGCTCCGTTCCAACTGCCGCCGCGATGTTCGCTGCGTTCTCCGCCTCGTTTAGACATGGAATGACGGCCGAAATTTCAGGAGCCGTGGCAGCCGACATCTCTACTACCTCGGTTCACCTGGAGGCGGCCTGGCAACGTAGAACTCTGCGAGTACGCCGAGTATCAGAATGACCGTAAGCAACGCGAATGGTCTAATATTGTATTGTCTCGCCGTACTGATGTAAGTTGGCTGGATTACGCTCAATCCAAGCTTCGCAGACACCTCATCCGCCGCCAACGATTCCATGTATCTCTGATAGATGACGTATTGCGTTTGCGCAAACATCGTATTTCGGTACAGATTCTCGTAAGTGGTGATTTGTGGGGTTAAACCCGCAAGATTTGGGCCGCTAAGCTGACTCTCCGGCTGGGTTTGCTGTTCAGCAATCTCCTTTTGCAAGGCCGCAATGCGCGCTTGCGCCGACTGCACTTCGAAGCTCTGAGGAGTCGCAAACTGGAGAATCTCGCTCAGGCTCGCCTGCTCAGCCGCTAAGGATGCCTGCAGGCCCGAGAGGCGAGCGACCGCGCCGCCAAGGGCCACTGGCGGCAGAGGCAGGTGATTTTGCATCCGAAAGCGGTCCATCGCCGCCTGCGCCTCTCGTAATTGCGCTGCCGAATCCGCCATCAGCCGGGAGGCGGCTGCTTTCCGCCCGCGAGTCAGATCCACGGACATCGCGGTGGCTCGACGCAGGACAGTCTCGACTAAGGCCTGGACGGTGTCCCTCGCAAACCCCTGGTCATGATTTCTGACTGAAATCTGCAGTACGCCCCC
The DNA here is from genome assembly GCA_035483335.1 of Caulobacteraceae bacterium. Lineage (GTDB taxonomy): Bacteria > Pseudomonadota > Alphaproteobacteria > Caulobacterales > Caulobacteraceae > Acaudatibacter. Next base: position 47,556 of record DATHPX010000016.1, read on the forward strand.
GCGGACCACCTCGATGTCCGCAGCCCGCCGAACCTTTTCCACCGCTCTCCCGCCAGTGAGCTTCAACCGCCCGCTGGCATGCAATTGAGCGGCGACTTCCTCAAACACCTGCTGGCTGCGCGCAAGGGTGAGGTCGACGTCGGCTGATTGCGCCCCGCCAAGAAGCGACGAAAGCACGCTCGCGCTGCTGCCGCCGCCGCCAATGAGGGAGGAAAGTATCCCGCTCGACGGGTTTGGGAACAATTGAGCCCGTGCAAGATAGGGTTGCGGCCAGAGGGTCAGCGCGCCCAGAATTACCGCCGCCAAGGCGATTGCCAGGCGCCGTAGCCTTGGGTTGGCCACTAGCGGCCACGACATCACCTGGCCCACGATCGTATTTGGAGGGGTCACAGGCCGAGCGCCGCTAGGCCAAGTCCCGTGGTCGCCAGTGGCGACAGCACGCTCAACAATGTGACCACCTTATCCAGAAGCGGAACAGAGGTCTTGATCGGGACGAAAACCACATCCCCGGGCAACGCCTGGGAACGCAACAGGCCGTGGACCTGCCGCACGGACTCGACCGATCCATTCGCGCGCACGACGAAGATATCGTCCTTGTCCCCGTACTTCTGGGGCCCGCCGGCCAGCTTCAGATAGTCGCCGAGCCTGTCGCCGGGCACGTACAAATAGGAACCGGAATTGAAGACAGATCCAAACACACCGACGACCTTTGGCACCGGCGGAATGAATATGTGATCATTGTTCTCCAAGGTTATGTTGACCGGCAGAGTGGTCGCCGTCGGCGCCACGTCGAGGATCAAGCGCCCGCTGGGCGTCTGATCCCTCAACCGGCTGATAATCTGCAGCGCGCCCTGGCTCCGGGCGGTCGCGCCGGCTATGCCGCCACTTAGGATGGAAGCCTGCAGCGGCTGCGCTGCGGCCGTCAGTTCGAGGTTCTGAAGCGCCCTGGCGAAGCTCGCCTGCTGCTCGACCTTGATCGACTCCCGCGAGACGACTGTCCCATAGACAAACGCTCCGCCGGTCATGCCGCCGGCCCTTTCGAGCAGATCGCCAAGCCTGGATCCAGGGGGAAGGAAGTACCGTCCCGGGCGATCCACCTCCCCTTCGATCGTGGCCAGCACCGCCTGTCTCTCTTGCGGCCTCGCGATCCTGGCAAGAGAAAGGACGCGAACTATGTCTCCTCTTTCAGCCGGCAATGACTGGCCATCTTGCCACGAGACTTGTCGAGACCCGCCTCGATCAAGGTCCGCCAAACTTGAAATCACGAGACGCGAGGTGTCAGCCAGAGAGTTGAAACCTCCAGCATATCGAACGATGTCTTGCAGCGTCTCTCCCGGGCTTGCCTCGAATATCGCGGATTCGTTCACGCTCCCCACGACAGCCAATTCAGCTCCTACAGGGGCTATGTTCAGGACATCGTTATTCTGAAGCACCGCGTCGTGGCTCTTATCGCCATTCAACAGAAGATTGTAGAGATCGAGTGTGGTCACCAATTGACCATTACGCCGTAGCTGGATGTTTCTGAAGCTCCCTCCAGCAGTAGGCCCGCCTGCCGTCAAGACTGCGTCAACCATAGTCGAAAGACTGCTCACAGTATATGAGCCTGGGTTTACGGCATAGCCCGTGACATAGACTGTAATGCCATGCAGGTGTCCTATCACCGCACTTACGGTCACGTCCCGATACCGTTCTCCGATCTGCCTGCGAATCGCGGCGGTCAAATCGCCATAGCGAACACCGGCAAGGTTCACCGCGCCCACATGGGGAATGAAAACGCGTCCCTCGGTGTCGATCACCAGGCGCAAGTCTCCGTTAATCGCTCCAGTGAGGCCGACATCGAGCTCATCCCCAGGATTGAGCCGATAGTCGGGAGGGACAGTCGTCGTGGGCGACACCGCAAAGCCGAGACTTCTGTTCAGGATCAGGGACGAACCGAAACGCGCCAGGGGTTGACCCACGCTATCCGAGACGAACCTCTCGAATTCGCTCAGCGCCGGCGGCGGTCGCTGGAACAGCTCGAACTCGCCGGGGTTTGGCCCCTGCCTGGCGAACATGGGGCCCGGATTGGATCCGTCCGTCGGATTTGTGACCCTCGCGGTCGGGGACGCAGTCGTGGCTGGGGTTGGGGTCGGGCTTGTGACCGTCAGAGGGGTAAATCCCCCCACTCCAATGGCG
>DATHPX010000017.1:0-11486 GCA_035483335.1 Caulobacteraceae bacterium
TGCGGCGCCGTCGGCAAAGGTGAGCTCGAGATAGACCTCGTCCACGAGCACGCACGCCCCGACCTTTGCCGCGGCGGCGGCCACCTCCCGCACATGCGCCTCGCTGGCCATGGCCCCGGTCGGATTGTGGAGATTGGTAAGCACGACGAGCCGTGTGCGGGGCGTCAGTCTTGCCGCGACCTCCTCCGGATCCAGCCGCCAATCCTGCGACCGGCGCCGCTCGAAGGTCCGCACCTGGGCGCCAAGGCAGGCCAGGGTAGAGGCGAGAAGCTCGTAGGTCGGATCCTCGATGAGCGCCTCGTCGCCAGGCGAGATGAGAGCCGAGATCGCCAGGTGGTTGGAGAAGGAGCAGCCGCCCCCCGGCGTGACGACGCACTCTGCGGGCGCCCCGAACCGGCCGGCGATGCGTTCGACGAGGGGGGCGTAGCCGTAGGCGTTGGGCCCGTGCAAGGCGAGGTCCTCGGGCGCGATCTCGAGGTCGGACAGGGCGCAATCGGCGATCCCGCTCATGGCGAGGTTGAAACGGGCCGCCGTGTCCTGTTTGGCGAACCGCATGTAGCTGGACTGCAGAGTCCGCTGCAGAGAGATGGAGTCGGTCATGGCGGGCTCTTCGTCTGGGGGCGCGACGCTGCGCAACATCTTTCAGGCTTGGCCCGCGCCGCTGGCTGCCCGCCGATCTGCGCGCCGCCAGTAGAGGTACGGAGGAATGCCGAGCGCGAGCAGGCCGTAGCCCATCAGACTTTCGAGCGGGTAGCTCCAGAAGGTGCTCCCGATCACCAGAACGCAGGCCAGGATGAAGGCGCCCGTGCTCCACGGATGGCCTGGCGCGCGAAAGCCAGGCGTCGTCGCCTCCCCGCGCCGCTCGCGGGCGCGCAGGACGAACAGGGCCGAAGCCGACAGCCCAAAGAACAGGAAGTTCATCGACACCGTGTAGCTGAGTATGTGCTCGTACTCGCCCGACAGAGCCAGCACGCCCGCCCAGATTGCTTGCAGCATGATAGCCAGGGCAGGCGCTCGGGATTGCGAAACCTCTCCGACGCCGCGGAAGAACAGGCCGTCACGCGCCATGGCGAAGTAGACCCGCGGCGCGGTCAGCATGGACTGGCTCAGATAGCCGAGGGCCGAAATGGCGACCAAGGCCGCCGCGACTTTCGCGCCAGCGGGGCCGATCGCGAGGCCCAGGACATCGGCCGTTGGCGTAAGCGTTCGTGCGAGGCCGCCAGGACCAAGCGCCCGCAGGCAGGCCCAGCTGACGGCCAGGTAGCAAGCGATCACGATCAGCACGCCAATGACGAGCGCCCGGGACAGGTCGCGACGGGGATCCTTCATCTCGCCGGCGACGAAGTTCGCCGTTTGCCAGCCGCCGTAGCTGAAGACGACCGGAATCATGGCGGCGCCGAAAGCCTTGAAGCCGGCGATGCCGCCGCCATGGGCCGCAGGCGCCGCCAACTGAGGCGCAGGCGCGACCAGCAGCACGCCCGCAAGGACCAGGGCCACGATCATCGCGATCTTGATCGCGCCGAGGACCCCCTGCACCCCGTTGCCGGCCCCCACGCCAAGGACGTTCACCCCCGCCAGGAGGGCCAGGCACAGCACGACGATTACAGACTGGGGAACGCCTCCGCCGATGAGGACGTCGAGGTACTTGGCGAAGGCGATCGTCACCGCCGCCATGCCGCCTGTCTGGACGACAAGCAGAAGAGTCCAACCGTTCAGGAAGGCCGGCAGCGGACCGTAAGCCTCGCGCAGATAGGCGTAGTCGCCGCCGGTGTGCGGAATGCGCGCCGCCAGCTCCGCATAGACGAAGGCCCCCAGCAGGGCGATCACGCCGCCGGCGCCCCAGGCGCCCAGCACCAGGGCCGGCGTGTGGACGCTGCGCGCGACGATGGCCGGATTGACGAAGACCCCCACGCCGACAATGCCGCCCACAACGAGCATCACCGCGCTGGGAAGTCCGATGGCCGTCTGCAGGCCTTCGGCCCCGATCTCGTTTCGCCCCATCAGCGATGGTCAGCACACCTTAGCGTATTGGCCAAGGGCGCAGTCGTCAGGCGGCGGAGCAGGGAATGCGATCGGGGCCTGGCGCCCGAGCTTCAGGCGCCGTTCTCGTACTGCATCACCCCGGCGATATTGCCCTCGCTGTCCTGGAAGAACGCGAGCTGACCGACAGTGGGGATCGTGTAGGGCCCGGCGACCACCCGCCCGCCCACGGCCTCGATGTCCGCGAGCGTCCGGGCGAGGTCATCCACGCCGATGGTGCACTCGTAGGCGGTCGCCTTGACGCCTTCGACGATTTCTCGCCGCTTCTGCACTGCGGCCATTACGCCGCCGGGCGTCTGGGCGTTGAAGAAGTCTGGCGGGCCCCAGGGCTCGAACGTCCAGCCGAACACGGCCTCATAGAAGGCCTTCGCTCGGCCGACGTCGTCGGCGTTGATCGCGATGTGCCGAACTGCCCCGGTCATCCCACCTCCATTGGTGGAAGCCTACTTCGAAACCGTACAGACGTCACGAAGAGGGTGGAGACCCGCCCGGTCCGTGCAGGCGCTCGATCAGATCAAGGGCCGGACTCATGACATCGGGTTCGTCGGACGTGACGTCGTTGCCGAACTGCATCAGCCAGTCCAGCCTTTTGTCATAGAGCGACCAGGGCGGCCCCTTCGGGCATGTGGCGCGCCCGGTCTTGACGAAGGCGGTCCAGCAACCGTGGACCTTGGTCATCTCGCTGCTGTCCCACGGGAGGATCAGCTGCATGACCAGCGGCGAACCATCCTTCGCGTCGAAGACGAAAGGTATTTCGTCGCCGTGACCGGCACGATCGTTCCGCAGCCGCCGCAGGGTCGGGACGTAACCGAAGCGATAGAGAAAGGTCAGCGCCCGGGCGGACTGCCGCGCAGCCACCCAGCGCGCCGGCGCGCTGAAGATGCTGTCGCGGAACACCATCCGGCCTAGCGCCGCATCGTTTCCGGGCACGAGTCCATAGGCGCTCCTGACGGCCGCGACCTGCGCGGGCGTCAGAGACCGCAGGACCGCGCTGGGATCGCTCTTGCCCAGTAGGCTGTCCTCTCCGGTGTTTGAGCCGATCAGCAAGGAAAGCGGAGCGGCCGACCCTCGCGCGAAGGCCTGGGCGGCGGACTGAGTGATCAGGCGACCGTCCCGCACCGGCCCGACCGACGCGCCTTGCGCGGCCAAAAGAGCAGGGATGGGAATCCGGCGAAGGTCTGCGAGATCGGCGTCCGGCGCGCCAGCCCGCAGCGCGAGCGCCTGGCCGGCCGCTTCGGCAACCCGCAGGTCGGGCGTGGGCGCCCACGCGGGCGCGGATTGGACGATCGCCTGCTGAAAGAGCCCGCGGGCGGCGGGCGTCGACATCAGGGCGAGCACGGACTCTCCGCCCGACGACTGGCCGGCGAGCGTCACGCGGCGCGGATCGCCGCCGAAGCGGGCGATGTTATCCTGGACCCAGCGCAGGGCGGCGATCTGGTCCATCAACCCATAGTTCGCCAGAGGCGCATTATGCTTGCCCGCACGGGTCAAGGCGGGATGGGCGAACCAGCCAAGGGCTCCCAGCCGGAAGTCGACGGAAACGAAGACGACCCCGTCGCGGGCGAAGCTCGCCCCGTCAAATCGGCTTTCGCTTGCCGCCCCCGTGACATCTCGTCCCCCATGGAGCCACACGAGGACAGGAGCCTTCGCCGCCCGATCGCGCGGGCGCCAGATGTTCAGGGTGAGGCAATCCTCGCTCTGAACCGCAGTCTTGGGGATGCCGCCGTTGACGGGTTGAGGACAAACGGGCCCGAAGCGCGTGGCGTCGCGCACGCCTGTCCAAGGAGCGGGTGGTTGCGGAGGCGCCCAGCGCAGGTCGCCCACAGGGGGAGCCGCGTACGGCACGCCCTTGAACGCCACCGAGTCCCCGTGGACCATGCCACGCAAGGCGCCCTGCCCCAGCCGGACCACTTGCGCTTCGTCGGGCCTTCCACAGCCCAAAAGGGAGCCCGCGACGCAGGCAAGTAGCGGCAGTAGGAGCCGCCGCGCTAGGCGACTCATCAGCCCTCCCGGCCCCGTACGGCGTTGAGGCCCGGCAGGCGATCTATGGAGGCGGCGTTCGCCTTTCGGCGATGCTCCGCCCACTCGCCGAACGGTTTGGCCTCCACCCAGCGACGCAATTGCTCCCGCTCCCCCTTGAACTCGAAGAATGGCACGCCCCAGCCGCAGCTGTCGGCGACGAGTTCGATGTGGACAGTGATCACGCCGCGGGCGCGGCCGACATCGGGGAACGCCGCCATGGCAGCCTCGAAGCCTGGATCATCGAAGCTCACGACCTCGCCCTGCCCATACACACGCACGATGTTCGCCGGCCCCTCGAAGGCGCAGAACATGAGGGTGATACGGCCGTTTTCGCGAACATGTGCGTGCGTCTCGATGCCTGACCCGCCCAGATCGGCATAGGCGATCGTACGCTCATCAAGAATTGCGAGGCTGTCATAGCCCTTCGGCGAGACGTTCACATGCCCGTCCGGGGCAAGCGGGGCCGTCGCAACGAAGAAGACCTTCTGCGCCCGGATGAAGGCGATCAGCCGGTTGTCCAGACAGGGATAGAACTGGCCCACAAGACGCTCCTGGAATCGCCGCTTATCAAAGCCCAAGCCGGGCCTTAGGTGAAGCGGGATCAGTCCCCTTTCGCGCCGGCGCGAAGCGTAGCGATCAGAGAGCCGGGATTCATCGCATCGACCATCGCGGTCGGGATCAGGATCGTCGCCCCGCGCTCCTTGGTCGTCTCGTAGATGATGTTCATCGCCCGAAGCTGCAGGGCGGCGGGGGTGCGGGCGTAGATCTCCGCGGCTTCGACGAACTTGATCGCGACCTCCTGTTCCGCCTGACCGAGAAGCACACGGGCGAGGCGCTCTCTTTCGGCCTGGGCCTGCCGGCTCATCGCGTCCTGCAAGGCCTGCGGCACGCCGATGTCGCGGATCTCGACCGAGATGACCGAGACCCCCCAGTCGCCGGTCTTACGTCCAATCTCTTCGCGCAAGTGCTCGTCACTCTGCTTGCGGTCCGAGAGCAGCGTATGAAGGTCGGTTGTTCCGACCATCTCGCGCAGCGAGGTCTGCGCCACCCGCTCGATGGCCGAGCGGTAGTCGGTGATCTCGAGCGCGGCGCGCTGGGCGTCGTGAATCTGCCAGAACACCACCGCATCGACGTTCACCGGCACGGTGTCGCGAGAGAGAGCCTCCTGGGCGTTGAATTCCGTGGTCTGGATTCGCTGGTCGATCCAACTCGAGATGCTGTCGACGAACGGAATGATCCAGAACATCCCCGGTCCGCGGATCGCCTGCAACTTTCCCAGACGCAGGACGACCGCCTTTTCCCATTGATTGGCCATCATGAGGGACTGCGGGATCAGCAGGCCGATAAGGATCAGGACGCCCGCGAGGACGAAGAGCGGCGCTGAACCCCCGCTGGAAATCGAAAGCCAAACGACGAAGCCGGCCAGAACGAAGGTGAGTACTGAAAGCAGGCCGGCAACGCGGTTCCCCGGACCGGTGCGGTAGCTGTTCATGAAGAGGTCTCCTTGGGTGTTGCCAGGCCGGCGACGCGCTCGGCCAGGATGATGGGATCAACTCCCGCCGCGCCGGCCAGGGAGATCACCTGGGAGGCGAGGACGTCGAGATCGCGGGCGCGCGCGACGGCGTCCGTCTCGGACCCGCGTGCCGCGACGAAGCTGCCACGCCCGCGCCTAAGGATGACGGCGCCGGCGCGCTCGAGATCCTCGTAGGCATGGCGCACGGTGTTGAGGTCGACCGTAAGCGCGACGGCCACCTGACGCATGGTCGGCATGCGTTGGCCCGGCGTGAGGGCGCCGGCGCCGATCAGGCGCAGAAACTGCTCACGGAGCTGAACATAGATCGGCACACCGGTTCGCTCGACGGTCAGCGATGCCACGATCGATTGCTCGCGTGTATGCATATTCTCATACAATAAAACCGCGCTTGAAATTCGTCAATTGAATTGAGCCCTCAAGGCGGCTGCAGCGTCCCCTCGGAGCGCTCCCTCGCCACGACGCGGCGCCCGGCGAGACCGCGGACCCGGTGATCTCACCCGACGGCGGTTCAAGTGGTCGCGAAGGTCTGGTACGTCGCGCGCAGTTCGACGGGAGGCCCGGATGTTCGAACGTCTAGGCGGGATGACGGCTCTGCTCGCGGCCGGCGCGGCGCTGGCGCAGAGCCCGCCGCCTGCCGCCCCCGGCGCCGCGCCTCCCGGCAAAGTGGTCAGCGAGGTGGTGGTGCCCGGCGGTCCTCAGCCGAAGGTGGCCTCGAGCTTTCCGGCGGAGGGCGCGACCGTTTCGGCTGGCGAGCTGGCGCTCAAGGTTATTTTCGATCAGCCGATGACGGCGTCGAAATGGGCCTACGCGCCATCGGCGGCCGGATCGTTCCCGGTCTGCCTCGACCGTCCGCGCCTTCTGGCCGATGGAAAGACCTTCCTCCTGCTGTGTCAGGTCAAGCCGAACACCGCCTACGCCATCGCGCTCGGGCCCGCTCCCGGCTTCGAGGGCGCGGCAGGACGCGACCTGGCTCCGACGGTTCTGAAATTCTCGACGAACGATCAGATCGTAGATGATCTGCACGACGCCCTGGACGAGGCGGGTCTCAAGGATTCGGACGATCCGATCATGACTTGGAACGACGACGGCAAGACGCCGCCGACCTCGGCGCCGCCGTCGTCCTGAGCGCCGTCCGCGAATTCACCTCACGCCCCTTCAAGGATGACCCCATGCGACATGTGAAGTTCGGCCGCACCGGCCTGCGCGTCTCGGCCCTCTGCCTCGGCACCATGACCTTCGGGCTTCAGTGCGAGGAGGACACGAGCCGCGCGATCATGGATCGTGCGGCCGAAGGCGGGATCAACTTCTTCGATACGGCCGACGTCTATCCGCTGGGCGGAGACCGCGCGACCGCGGGCCGGACCGAAGAGATCGTCGGCCGCTGGCTCGCGGGAAAGCGACACGACTACATCCTCGCGACCAAGTGCGTCGGCCAGGTGGGCCCGAATCTTTGGGACCAGGGGATGAGCCGCAAGCACATCCTGGACGCCATCGACGCCTCGCTGAAGCGCCTGAACACCGACTATGTCGATCTCTATCAGCTGCACGGCTTCGATCCGGCCACGCCGATCGATGAGGCTCTGGAGGCGCTGGACGCCGTCGTCCGGTCCGGCAAGGCGCGCTACATCGGCGTGTCCAACTGGATGGGCCACCGCGTCGCCCGCGCTCTGGGCCGCAGCGAGGTCAAGGGCCTCGTTCGCATCGACTCGACCCAGCCGCGCTACAACCTGTTGTTCCGCGCCTTCGAGCGCGACCTGCTTCCCCTGTGCGAGGAGGAGCAGATCGCGGTCATCCCCTATAACCCGCTGGCCGGCGGACTTCTTACCGGCAAGCACCGGCTGGAGGCCAAGCCCAATGAGGGCCGGTTCAACCTCGGCCGGGCCGGGGCGATGTACCAGCAGCGCTATTGGCATCAGAACGAGTTCGAGACGATCGAAAGGCTCAAGGGGATCGCGAAAGAGGCGGGCGTCAGTCTCACCACTCTCGCCGTCTCGTGGGTCCTGGCCAACCCGGCGATCACCGCCCCGATCGTCGGCGCCAGCCGGCCCGACCAGCTGGCCGACAGCCTCGCCGCGGTCGAGAACGGGCCGATGGCGCAGGACCTGAAGGACACCCTCGACGAACTCACCAGGCCCTGGCGCGCGGTCGACGCGGAACGCTGACCGCAGCTTCGAGGCGGGCGCCTCAGCCCGCCTCGTCCCACCCGGCCGATCCGTCCAGCTCCGGATAGCGGCGGAAGATCCCGGTCTCGTTGAAGGCCTGGCGCCGAGGCGAAGCGAGGTAGGCGGCGATCCGCGGGTGCTCCCGCACCCGCGCGGCGATGGCGTACAGCGACGGGCAACGCCCGGGCGCGCCGTCCATCGCGCGCGGGAAGGCGTAGGCGAGCCCCTCGAGCACCTGGAAGATCGAGAGATCCACATAGGTGAGGCTCGCGCCGACCGTCCAGCCCGATTGATTGGCCGCAGCCACGCGCTCGAAGTAACCGAGATGCTTGGGGATCCTGTCGCGCCGGAACGCCTCGGCGCGCGCCTTCGCCGGTTCCTTCTGCGCCTCGTACGTCCGGCTCCAATCGATCGGGTGGTGTGTGTCATGGACCTCCGCCACCAGGTCGCAGAGGGTAAGCTGCAGGCCATGCGCCACCGGGCGCAGCCGCTCTTCCCTCGGAACGAGGTTCAGGCGCGGCCCCAGGTACTGAAGGATGTTCGCCACCTGGGAGATGGTCAGGTCGCCATCCTTGATGAACGGCGGGGCGAACGGCGGAAGCGGGTCGCCCTTCGCCTCCAGAGCCCGCATTAACGCCGGCATGCCGTAACCGTCGGACTTCGGCAGGCGGGCGATATCGAGATATTCGGCGCCTGCGGCCTCGAAGGCGAGGCGCACGAATTCGCCCCTGCCTGGCGGCCCTGGCCAGTAGTAGAGTTCAAACGGCATCGTCGCCTCCCGATCTGATGCTGGACAATGCGCTGTCCCGTTTGTCGGCAGATGGCGTCTCCGGTCCCGATCGTCAGGGGAGGCCGCCGGAGGAAGCATGGCGAGCATAGCCGAGCGACGCGGCGGGAGAGCGGGCTGGCCGCTCGCCCTCGTGTCCGCCGGCGCGATTGCCATCGGTCTCGCCTCGTACCGCTATCTGCTGCCGGGCGCGCCCGGCGGCGCCCCGCCGATCCTGGCCAACAGCTTCGCGCGCTACGGCTTCCTCACCGTCCACGCCGGCTTCGCGGCCACGGCCCTGATCCTCGGACCCTTCCAGTTCCTGCGAAGCATCCGGCAGGCGCGCCCGGCGCTGCACCGGTGGACCGGACGGACTTATTTGGTCTGCTGCCTGGCCGGCGGTTCGGCGGGCCTGGTGCTGGCCTTCGGGGCGAAGACCGGCCCGGTCTCGACCGCCGGATTTGGCTCCCTCGCCGCCCTCTGGCTCTCGGCCACCAGCCTGGCCTGGCGCGCGGCGCTCGGCCGGCGTTTCGCCGAGCACAGGCGTTGGATGATCCGCAGCTACGCCTTGACCTTCGCGGCGGTGACTTTGCGCATCTACATGCCCTTCGCCTTCCTCTCCCCCTGGGGCTACGACAACACCTATCGGGCGATCAGCTTCCTCTGCTGGGTCCCCAACCTGATCGTCGCCGAGCTCTATCTGCAGCGACGCCCCCTGCCCTAGCTTCGCTGGACTCGCATGCGCTCGCGCTTCATCCAGGGGAAATGCGCGCCCTCCTCTTCGCCCTGATCGTCTGCTCCCTTCCCCTGTGGGCCCACGCTGCGCCGTGCGTGAGCGCAACCTCCGAGTGCGAGAGGTGGCTCGAGCTGAAGCCGGGCGAGCGCGCCATGGCCTATGCGACGCGACCTCTGGACCAGCCCGATCCCAGCGTGCGCCGCGCCCTCATCATGGTGCACGGGACGCTGCGCAACGCCGACCACTATTTCGCCAGCGCAACGGCGGCCGGCTTCATCGCCGACGCCCTGGACGACACCCTGATTATCGCGCCGGCCTTCCATTCGGCCGACCCCCATTGCGGGGACAAGCTCGCGCCCGGCGAGGTCAGCTTCTCCTGCGACGGGGATTCCTGGCGCTCCGGCGGCGGCGCAAGCAGCGATCCGAAGCTCACTTCCTTCGACTTCACAGATGCGCTGCTACGGCGTCTGGCCGACAAGCGCCTGTTTCCGAACCTCAAGGTGATCGTCGTCGCCGGGCACTCTGCCGGCGGCCAGTTCGTCGCCCGCTACGCCATGGCGAGCCGTGTCGCTGACGGACTGGGCGTTGACGTGCGCTTCGTCGTCGCCAATCCCTCCAGCTACGCCTGGCCAGACGCCACCCGTCTGGTCGCCGAGGGCGTCGGCTCGCCCGCCGCAGCGGCCGTGGCGTGGAAGGACGAGACGCCCCACGCCGGTTTCGTCTTCGGCCCGTTCGACGCCGCCAAGGCCCCCGGTTACGACCAATGGCCGTATGGGCTCGAGGACCGGACGGGCGGCTACACCGCGGGGATGTCCGACGACGACCTGCGACGGAACCTCGCTCATCGCGACGTGACCTTCCTCCTGAGTCAGGTCGACACCTTGCCCTTGGGCGGCTTCGACGCTTCGCCTCGGTCCATGGCGCAGGGCGCCACGCGTCGCCAGCGCGGGGAGGCCTTCGTTCAGCACATCCGCCAGAGCCTCGGCGCAAAGGCGCCGGTGATCATCGTCCCCGAGTGCGGCCACAACGATCGCTGCGTCTATACGACCGACCAGGTGCTGCCGGTGATCTTCCCGCCCGCTCAGTGAGCCGCGCGCGCAAGCCAGGCGTCCTCGGCGTCGTAGTCGAACAGATTGAGGAGATAGGGGGCGAACGCCACGCCCGCGCGTGCGGCGGCCTCGGCTGATCGGCAGGCGTCGCCCACCAGGTCCTGGTAGCCGCCGACCGGCCGGTAGCCGAGCGCTTCTGTCCGGCTCATGTCGAGGACGATCGGCGATACGGCGCCCCAGGGATGGGCGCCCACCCCCGCCTGCGGCGGTCCCTCGAAGGGGACAATCTCGAGCTCGGCGTTCATGGCCTGGGCGATGGCGGCGCCGATTTCGCTCGCCGTGAGGACCTCGGGATCGGCGGCGTGAAGGATCCCGGTGGCGGGTCTGTCGGCGACGGCGCTGACCAGCGCGGCGATATTCGCGGTGGCGCTGGTGTGGAAGCGGTTGCGCCCGTTCCAGGCGAGCGGGACGCGGCGACGCCCGTCGAGGATGCGCTTGGCGAAGAACCACTCGCGCGGGTGCGTCGAATGGGGCCCATGGATCGCACCCGGTCGGAGAATGGTCACAGGACAGCGCGCGCCATCGATCAGGGCTCGTTCCAGCGCGACCTTGCGGGTCGAATAGGTCTGTGGCCCCGGCTCAACGGTCGGATGATCCTCGGAGATCGGTTCGGGGAAGACCGGGAAGCCAGTCTCCCGCGCCTCGTCGATCGTGCGGCCCTGGGGGTCCCGGTAGACGCTGGCCGATGAGATGACGACCAGTGCGCCGACGTCGCGCTGCGCCTCGAGAAGCTGGCGGGCGTGGGACTCGTCGAACGCCACGGTGTCGATCACCACATTGAATCCACGGCCTGCCGCGCGAGCAAGCGCTCCGGGCTCGTCGCGATCGAGGCGCAGGGTTCCGCAACCTGGCGGGGCATCGATCGGGCGGCGCTGCGCCAGGACAACCTGCCAGCCGTCATCCGCGAGGCGCCGCCCCGCCGCGCGGCCGATCTGACCCGACCCGCCGACGATCAGGGCCGTACGCGCCACGTCAACTCCGAGAGAAGACGAAGACATTGCGTCGCTTGACGCGTTAGTCTGCCCGACATGTGGCGAATCCCCAATTTCATCACCGGACTGCGCCTCGGATTGGCGCTCCTCACCTTCTTCTGCCTCGCGGGCGCTGCCCTGCTGAG
>DATHPX010000018.1:0-7645 GCA_035483335.1 Caulobacteraceae bacterium
GGATCGCCTTCAAGGGCCGCCGCTTCAACTGCTCCAAGGCCTTCGCAGGACGACGCGTCGCTCTGCGAACCACCGACGCCGATGGCCTCTTCGACCTCTGCTATCGAAACCAGGTTCTGGCGCAGGTCGACCTGCGCCAGACCCTGGTCCAACCTGTCCTCGATGTCCCCGAACGGGTGTCACCTATGTCCCCGGTCTGAACACCCAGAAGGGGAGGGATACAAACTTTATAACGCGATCTGAAGAATTTTTATAACACGATCTGGACATAACCTATAACGCGATATAGCGTCCTTGCAACAAAGTCGGGGCGGGGGTTCAGTTCCGCGCACGGCGAACCGACCGCTTCGGCGGCAGGCCACCGTTCAGCGCTCGACACTCCAGATCTCCCACCACCGGCGGACGCCTGTGCTTCGACGCAGGTGATAAAATGGGAGGATCGGGATGTCTGGCTATCACGCCGGAGTGTCCGTGCTCGCCGTCTGCGTAGCCCTGGCGGCGGCTCCGTTCCAGGCGAATGCAGAAGAGGCGCCGCCCGCCCGAGCGCCCGAAGGGGCTGCGGCCGCTGCGCCCCCCGCCCCCCTGCCTCCCTCGGCCCGCGCTGGCGCGGCCGCCGGCGGCGTCACGATCGGGGAGGTCGTGGTCACCGCCCAGAAGCGCGAAGAGAACATCAACACTGTCGCCATGTCTGTGCAGGCTGCCAGTGGCCAGACCCTGCAGAAACTCGGCATCACCAATACCGAAGACCTGCAGAAGATCGTTCCGGGCTTCCTGTTCACGCCGACCTATTACGGCACCAACGTCTTCACGATCCGCGGCGTCGGTTTCCAGGACACGTCGCTCGCCGGCAGTCCGACGGTCAGTGTCTATCTCGACGAGGCGCCGCTACCGTTCTCAGTTCTGACCAACGGCGCCACCCTGGACCTGGAGCGGGTGGAAGTGCTGAAGGGTCCGCAAGGAACCCTGTTTGGCGAAAACGCGACGGGCGGGGCGATCAACTACATCGCCAACAAGCCCACTGATCAATTCGACGCCGGCGTCTATGCAAGCTACGGCCGCTTCGATAACGCCGACATCTCGGGCTACATCAACACGCCCGTCACCAACACACTCGACATCCGCATAGCCGGCCGCGTCAACGAAAGCGGCGCTTGGCAGCAGGGTTACGCCCTCAACCAGGGCCAGGAGATCGGCGGCCAGGATTTCCTCAACGGCCGTATTTCGGTGCTGTGGAAGCCGACCTCCAAGCTGCGCGCTCTATTCTCCCTCAACGGGTGGCGCGACAGGGGCTACACCCAGATGGCGCAGCTCTTCGGCATCGCCGAACTGAGCCCCCTGGCGCCCCTGTCCCCGACGATCGCCAACTATCCGCTGGCGCCGCAGAATGACCGGGCTGCGGGATGGAACCAGTGCGTCAACACCTCTGCGTTCGACCCGATCGCCAATCAGCAGTTGGGGACGACCTACAACACCATACCCAATCCGGGGCCGAACGCCGTTCCCAACGGGCCGGCGGAGTCCATGGGGCCAGGTTCGATCGTGCAGGCCGGCGGTCAGCCGACGGACTGCACAGCGCCGCGCAAGGACAACACCTACTTCAACGCGACATTGCGGGTCGATTACGACCTCACGCCCGACGTCACCTTCACCTCGCTCACCTCCTTCCAAAGGTTCTTCCGTGACGAGGGGATCGACGGATCGGGCATGCAGGTGCAGGACTATCAGAGCCTGCAGCACGGCAAGATCACCAGCTTCTACCAGGAATTCCGCCTCTCCGGAAAATTCTGGGGCAAGGGTAACTGGATTGTCGGCGCCAACTACGAGTACGATCACACCTGGGATCAGTTCTTGCAGACGTACAATGCGTCTTCAGCCAGCCCGACGATCTTCCTGAACCCCAATTTTCTAGGAACCTGCTTGAATGCCCCGGGCGCGACCTTCTGCCCGACGACCGCAGGCGCTGTGAACACCACTGGTCACACGCTGGTCTTCCCGTCTCCCTCGCCGGGCATCAACTACAACATCGTCCCGGGCGGGCTGCTGCCTATTCTCTTCGGCAACAGCGCCATCCCGCTGGGACCGACCCGCCCGACCGACGTCCAGACGACCGATCAGGCGGCCGCCTACTTCAATGTGGAATATCCGATCATCGACGCCCTGAAGTTCGAGGCGGGGGCGCGCTTTACCCAGGACAACAAGACGGGCGGTGTGTGCGGCAACGACGGCGGCGATGGCACCTGGGCGCAGGTCGCCTATTCGCTGCAATACTTCTACATCCCGCCGAGCACCTCGCCGGCGGCCTCGCCGCCCGGCACCTGCGCCAGCACCGGCCCGGGACCCACCTACAATTCACCTCCAGGCGGCGGCCTGATCTACAGCACGCTCAATCAGAACAACGTGTCCTGGCTGCTCGGCCTCGACTACACCGGCTTCCAGGACACCCTGCTCTACTTCAACGTACGGCAGGGCTGGAAAGGCGGCTCGTTCCCCACCGTCGCCCTCGCCTCGGACGTTCAGGCTCACGCAATCAGCCAGGAGGGCCTGCTGTCCTACGAGACCGGCTTCAAGACCCAGCTCCTCGACCACAGCCTGCAGTTGAACGGCGCGTTCTTCTATTACAAGTACAAGAACAAGCAGATCCTCGGCGCGGTGGCGGACCCGGTCTACGGCGCCCTGCCCTCGCTGGTGAACGTGCCCGCCTCGCACGTCGTCGGCTTCGAGCTCTCCGAAGCCTACGCCCCGCAGTGGCTGCGCGGCCTCGTGGTGAGCGGCTCGGTGAGCTACCAGAACAGCAAGATCGACAAGTCGTCGAAGAACGTCTGCGCCCCGCCGCCCGCCCAGGATCCGGCGGTCAGCGGGCCGGCGGTCCTCGGCGCCCTGTCGCCTCCCGGTATCGTCAACTGCGTGCCGGGTAACTTCTACGGCTTCGACGCTTTCGGTGAATACGCCGACTTCACCGGCGAGCACTTCCCGTCCGCGCCCCTGTGGCAGGCCCACGGCGATGTGGAGTACGACTGGAAGGTCCCCCACGAGATGACGGCCTTCGTCGGCGCCTCGGTCCAGTTCACGTCCGGCACGACGACCTTCTTCGTCAACAACAACCCGATCCCCGCCTATCTGAACATCGGCGCGAACGGGCCCGATCCCCACTTCGGCGGCTACCTGAACTGCAGCGGGGCGCCCTCCGCCACGCCGGTAGGGCCCTGCTCGACCAACCACCCGAACAATCCTCTGGCGGTGCCGGCCTACACTCTGCTGGACCTGCGGGTGGGGGTGACCAAGAACAACTGGACGTTCCAGATCTGGGGCCGCAACGTCACCAACACCTGGTACTGGACCGGCGCCTATCACGTGAACGACGTGCTGGTCCGATACACTGGTATGCCCGCCACGTTTGGGGCGACGTTTATCTGGCACTGGTTGTAGGGGGTCCTGGGCTTGTGAATTTCCCGCGCGCTCGCCCCTAAACTCCGTCATGGCCGGGCGTCAGTCCCGGCCACCCATCGTCGGCTTGGCGCCCCGCTTGCATTGACCGCGCCGGACGGCGCGGTCACGCCCGATCGATTGGTACTCAGGGCGAACCACGCGATCGGACCATTCGTCATGGCCGCGCCGCCCGGCACGGCCACGGCAGGCGCCCATTCAAGTCGATCAGTGGGTGGCCGGCACTGACGGCCGGCCATGACGGTCTGAATAGAGGGGATCGTTCTGAATATATCCGCAAGTTCAGAACGCCCCCCTACAACTCCTCCAGGACCAGCTCGCCGGCGGCGATGGCGTCGCGGAGTTGGCGTTTGAGGACCTTGCCGGAGGCGTTCCTGGGGAGGGTGTCGATGAAGACGACGTGGCGGGGCTTCTTGTAGCTGGCGATGCGCTCGCGACAGAAGGCGACGAGCTCGGCGGCGTCGACCTCGTGACCGGCGCGGGCGCAGACCACGGCGACGACCTTCTCGCCCCAGCGCGGGTCAGGCGCGCCGACGACCGCCGCCTCGACCACGGCAGGATGCTGGTAGAGCGCCTCTTCGACTTCGCGCGGATAGACGTTCTCGCCGCCGGTGAGGATCATGTCCTTCTTGCGGTCGACGATATACAGATAATCGTCCTCGTCCCATCTTCCGACGTCGCCGGTCTTGAACCAGCCATCGTGAAAGGACGAGGCCGTGGCGTCGGGATTGCGCCAGTAGCCGGTCAGCACCTGGTCGCCCTTCACCCAGATCTCGCCCGGCTGGCCGGCCCGGCAGTCGATCCCGCCGTCGTCGACGACCCTCACGCGCGCCAGCGGCATCTGCCGGCCGACGGAGCCCAGGATCGGCAGGCCCGCATCGGCCGCACGGTCGTGGTCGGCCTTGGACAGGGACATGACGTTGCCGGAGAGCTCGGTCATGCCAAAGCCCGTGGAGAACCCGATGTTCGGCCATCGCACCCGCGCCCGGCGCAACACTTCGGCAGGCATGGCTGATGCCCCATAGCCCAGGCGGCGCAGGGAGGAGAGGTCGTAGCGGTCGGTGTTGGGATCCTCGAGCAGCATGGCCACCATCGTGGGCGCCATGGCGGTGTTGGTGCAGCCGTGCCGCTCGACCGCCGCCAGCAAAGTCGCCGGATCGAAGTTGCGCATCAGCACCACCGGATAGCCGCGCAGGTGGTAGAGCGGCATGACGTAGCCGGCGACGTGGAACTGCGGGAAGGTGAACATGCACACCTCCTCCGCCGCCGACTCCCACCCGCTCATCGAGTTCAGCACGCCCGCCATCAGATTTCGGTGCGAGAGCATCGCCCCCTTCGGCAGCCCCGTGGTGCCGGAGGTGTAGAGCAGCCAGCAGAGGTCGCCCTCCGACGGGCGGATCCGCGGCTCCTCCGGCGCGCCGCCCTGCAGGAAGGCCTCGTACGATTGGCAGTCCTCCGCCTCCGCGCCGATCAGCAGGATCCGCTCGACGGACGGGATTTGACTACGGATCTCGCGGATGGTCGGCAGGTATTTCGGCTCGACGATCAGTATCGTCGGCTCGGCATTACCGATGATGTACGAGAGTTCTCGGCCGGTCAGGCGATAGTTGAGCAGGGTGAGCGCCATGCCTGCGCCCGGAACGCCGTAATAGACCTCGGCATATTCGGGGCAGTTCTCTGAGAGTATGGCCACGCGGTCGCCGGGCGAAGCGACGCCGGCCAGGGCGTTCGAAAGACGCCAGCAGCGGTCGCGCAGCTCGACATAGGTCATCCGCCGCTCGCCGAAGATAATCGCGTCGACGTCCGGCGCATGATGGGCGCCTAGAACAGGCACGTCGCTCACAAGCATTCGGGCTGCTCCCTAGGCTCTTTTTTGAACCACGAAGACACGAAGGACACCAAGAGAGCCGCGAAGCGGCTCAATTAATAGAAACTTGCGAGGCCTGAGTTATTATAGCGCCTTCGGCGCAGAATCCTTCGTGTCCTTTGTGTCTTCGTGGTAAATTCAAGACGCTAGCGGCTCCTCGGCCTTGGCCGGCTCGGCGAAATAACGTTGGCGAAGTTCGCGCTTGAGGATCTTGCCGGTGGCGGTGCGGGGCAGTTCCTGGTCGGTCAGGCGGATGGCGGTGGGGATCTTGAAGCGCGCCAGGCGGCCCTCGAGGCTCGCCCGGATGTCCCCGCCCATCGCATCGCTGAGGTCTTCGGGGCGCACCTGGAGGATGGCCGCCACCTCCTCGCCCCAGTCGGGGTGAGGCAGGCCGATCAAGGCGGCGTCGCGGACCCGTGGGTGCTCCAGCAGGGCAGCCTCGACCTCGGCGCAGTAGACGTTCTCGCCCCCGCGGATGATCACGTCCTTGATGCGGTCGACCACGTGGTAGAACCCCTCGGCGTCGCGGAAGCCGAGATCGCCCGTGCGGAACCACCCCCCGCCGAAGGCCGACTCGGTGGCCTGCGGGTTGAGCCAATAGCCGGGGATGACGTTGGGACCGCGGATCCACAGCTCCCCGATCTGGCCGTCGGCGACATCCTCGCCGCTCTCGGCGACGATCCGCACGTCCACCGTCACCGCCGGCCGTCCGATGCTGTCGGGGCGGGCGAGATAGTCGGCGCCCGAATTGGCGATCACCGCGCTGGTGGTCTCGGTGAGGCCGTAGCCGTTGCCGGGCGCCGCCCGCTGCTGGAACTGCGATCCGATCCGGCGGATCAGGTCCGGCGGCACCGGCGCTCCGCCGGATGCGACGCCCATCAGGCTCGAGAGGTCCGCGCCCATGTGCGAGGCGGTCTCGAGCAGCTGGCGCACGACGATCGGCACGCCGGCGACGCCCGTGAGCCCGTGCTCCTGCACCAGGCGCACGCCCTCGACCGGGTCCCACTTGTACATCATGGCGAGCTTCGCGCCGGTCGCCACGGAGATGTAGAGGCCGGTCAGCCCGCCGATGTGGAAGAAGGGGAAGGTCTGCAGCGAGGCGCCCTGCGGCGCGGCCGGATCCGGCTGGCGCGGAAGGCCCGCCATCACCCGCGCTACCGTCCCGCCGAGCAGCGTGTTCATCAGGTTCGTCGCATGGTTGCGGTGGGTGGCCATCGCCCCCTTCGGATTGCCCGTCGTGCCCGAGGTATAGAGGATGGTCGCCAGGTCCTGCGGCCCCACCTCCGCGTCTGGTAGGTCATCGGCGCCCGCGCCGACCGCCTCCTCGAAATCCATCCCTCCCGGGCCCGCGCCGCCACGACGCGCGACGATCACCGCCTTGAGGTTCAGTCCGGGCAGCGTCTCGCGCAGGCGCTCGAGGCGTTCCCCATCGATGATCAGGGCCGAGGGCGTGGAATCGGCCAGGGCGAAGGCGAGCTCAGCGCCCGTCCACCAGGCGTTCAGCGCCACTACGATCGCGCCGATGGCCTGGCAGGCGAAGAAGGCGACGCTCCACTCGGGATAGTTGCGCATGCCGAGGGCCACGCGATCGCCCCTGCGCACGCCCGCCGCCCGCAGCTGGTGGGCGAGGGCCGCGACCTGACGGAAGTGTTCGGCGTAGGAGACAGTCTCGTCGCCGTAGACCGCGAAGATCCGGTCCCCGTGCGCGCGGGATCCGATCAGGACATCTCGGAACGAGGCGGGGGCGTTCTTGTAGACGCGCAGTGGATAGCCGGCGCTCTCGTCGACGACGAGCTCGAACGGCCCCTGCTGTGTCAGCGCGGCCAGCACCTCCTCGCGCGTGGGCATTCCCTACACCTTCGTTGTCGTGTCACTCCCCAGAAAATGAGAACGCGTTCCAATATTTGATGTCAAGCGGGGGGCGGCGACCGGAACTGTCGGATTCGAGGTTGGATTCGCGCAATCACTTGTATTGGAATTTGCACTACGACGACCTAAGTTCGCACCCTGGAGAGTTTCCCATGGCTACGAACGCAAAACGCAAGGACAGCCCCATCTCGATGCGCCTGCCGGAGGCGGACATCGCCATGATCGACCGCGCCGCCGGCTTGCGGGGCCGCTCGCGCACGGACTTCGTGCGCGAGGCGGCCGTTCGCGCGGCAGAGGACGTGCTGATGGAGAACCGGCTGATCCGCATGAGTCCAGAAGGCTTCGCGGATTTCCTGGCCGCGCTGTCCGGTCCGCCGGTCCCTGTCCCCGAACTCGTGGAACTCGCCGCGCGGCCGGCCCCCTGGGAGTCGGGCGACGCCGAAACCCGCTGAGCCTTGGCCCTTT
>DATHPX010000019.1:0-11339 GCA_035483335.1 Caulobacteraceae bacterium
CAGCTCGCCGGCTCGGGGACCGAGTTGGTGTTGGTCGCCTCGGCGATCGACATATCGGCAGATGTCAGGGTCGCGCTGGCGACCGATCCGGGAAGGAAGACAGTCCCGGAGATCGCGAAGACACTGGCGAGGTACGTCGGGTTGTCCGGCTTGAACTGGGCGATGGTGTAGCCGTTCGGGTTGAGGTTCCATCCCGTCGAGGAGCTATAGAACTTCTCCAGGTCGGCCGTAGCCTGGGCGGCGGTCACGTCCATTCCGTCGAGCGTCAGCACGCCGTTGAGCCCGGCGGTCAGCATGCCCGTCTCGCTCGCATCGTTGCCGTTGAGGTCGGTCGTGATCGAGGCAGTTCCGTTGGCGAGCAGCTGGATCGAGAACAGGTTATAGGTCACCGGGCTACCCGTCGTCGGGTGCAAGGTGATGCCGTACTGATCGAAGATCTCGTCATTGGGGTCGGCCGTCCCGAGCGAACCGAACTGGGCATAGTCGAGCCCAATGCTCCAGGAACCGCCAGGGTTCGGATCGGCGGGCGAATAGGGATCGGTGATCCGCGTCTCGGCGACCGCCGGATTGTCAGCCTTCGCCTTGCGCGGCACGTAGGCGTACGACTTGGTGTACTTGATCTGATAGAGATCGTTTGGGAACAGAGATCCTCTATACAGATAAAGATC
The DNA here is from genome assembly GCA_035483335.1 of Caulobacteraceae bacterium. Taxonomy (GTDB): domain Bacteria; phylum Pseudomonadota; class Alphaproteobacteria; order Caulobacterales; family Caulobacteraceae; genus Acaudatibacter. Next base: position 669 of record DATHPX010000019.1, read on the forward strand.
TGTTGAATTCTGGTCTATGCTGCCCAGGGCGCTCTTGTCGGTACGCGGAGCGGGGTTCGAGTAGTACTCTCCCTTCCATCCCGCGACAGTGGCCGGCTTGTTGAGGAAGCTCCACGTGTTCCATCCGCCACCGGGAGGGGTGGGAACCCCGGCGAACGAATTCATATACTGATCGTCCCACCGGCCTACCGGCAGAGGCGGCTGGGTGGCGTAGAAGATGCGATCCTTCGTCCACCCGACCGTGGTTCCGAACCAGTCGGAGCTTTGGCTGGTCGCCGATGTGTCCGACGGGTCGGCCCGCGCCGTTCCGGTGGCCGCCAGGCAAACGGCGACTGCGAGCGCCGTTGCGGCGATCTGGGCGAGCCTCATGACTCCCCTCCTAGGAAGAGAACAAACAGACGCCCGCAACAACCCGCGCGCAGCCTTTCGAATTTGCAGGAGGAGTCAAATCAATTGTTCTAAAACGTACTTAACTGGACTCCGCTGCGAGCACGCCCTCCTTCGCCTTCATGGGGAGGGACGTGCTTACGGCGTGAGCAGCGCGAGCCTCGGGAAATAGGTCCGGTATCGCTGAGCGTCGCGCGTCAGGAGGGCTGCGTCCGACACGGCCGCGTGGGCGCCGATGAAGAAGTCTGGAAGGACGCCTGTCCTGGCGCCTCCCGCTGCGCGATAGCGCTGGAACGCCTTGCCCGCCAGGAACAGCGCCGGGCGGGGCATGGGCTCCATGATGACGCCGGCCTCGTCCAGGGCGGCGTCGAGCGTTTCGATGGCGGCGAAACGCACCGAGAGCTCCGCATAGACGACGTCGTTGATGGCGAGGCCGCCGCTGACGGCCGCGGAGTCGAGCTGGCGGATCGACCAGTCCGCCCAGACCGGGTCGTTGGTGAAGAGATCCAGCAGGACGTTGGTGTCGACGAGCGTCACCTAAGGCTCGCCGCGGGTCAGCGCCATGATCTCGTCAGTGCTGAGTCCCTCGCCTGCGCGGCCGCGCAGGCGCTCGAAGCGGCTCGCGGGCCGATCTCCATCGACCTTGACCAGGACCACCCGGCCGTCAGCTTCGAGCCTGAAATCGACCGCGTTTCCAGGCTGGATGCCCAAACGGTCCCGGATCGGTTTGGGAATCGTGACCTGGCCCTTTCTGGTGACCGCCGTCGCCATCACATCCTCTCGGTAATACCTCTGACCTCACAGGTAATACGTAGGCCTTCGAGCTAGTGAACACCAGACGCGCGCACTCCGTGGATTTCGTGCAGTTCCTGTCTCGAAACGACCATCCCGTTCGGACGCCCCGGGAATCATGATCTGCCACACCTCGTCGGCGCCTGGAGGAAGAATGGCGATCTCGAGCGAGAGCGGCGCGGGGTCGCCAGCGCGGCCGGTGGCGGAGCTGACGGTCCGGGGAATGATCCTTGGCGCGCTGATGACCGCCGTGTTCACCGCCGCCAACGTCTTCTTCGGGCTGAAGGCGGGCCTGACCTTCAACTCCTCGATCCCAGCCACCGTGATCTCCATGGCGCTGCTGCGCGGCTTCAAGTCGGCGAGCGTCCAGGAGAACAACATCGTCCAGACCATCGCCTCCTCCGCCGGGACGCTGTCATCGATCATCTTCGTCCTGCCGGGCCTGGTCATGATCGGCTGGTGGACGGGCTTTCCCTACTGGCAGTCGTTCGCCGTCTGCGCCCTGGGGGGCGTGCTAGGGGTGATGTATTCGATCCCGCTGCGGCGGGCCCTGGTGACCGAGTCCGACCTGCCCTACCCCGAGGGCGTCGCCTGCGCCGAGGTGCTCAGGGTCGGCGCGCGTCCGGGGATAGACGAGGAGGCGCCGGCGGAGGGCCGGGCCGGACTGCTCACCGTGGTGGCGGGATCGCTCGCCTCCGCCGCCTTTGCGGTCCTTATCGGCACGCGCCTTCTGGCCAGCGATATCGTGAAATACGGCCGCTTCGGCCGTTCGGCCACGGGCTTCGACCTGGGCATGTCCATGGCCCTGTTTGGCGTCGGCCACCTGGTCGGGCTGTGGGTTGGCGTCGCCATGCTGCTGGGCCTCGTCATCGGCTGGGGTGTGGCCGTGCCGGTCCTGACCGCCCTCCAGGCGACCCCCGGCCTGGCGCAGGCGGCGGCCGAGCAGGTCTGGTCCCACGACGTGCGCTTCATCGGCGCTGGCGCCATCGGAGTCGCGGCGGTCTGGACCCTGCTGAAACTGGTCGCCCCGGTGGCGGGCGGCCTGCGTTCGGCGCTGGCGGCCTCGCGCGCGAGACGTGGCGGCCAGGGCGAGATGCTGCCCATCGTCGAGCGCGACATCCCCATCGGCATCGTGGGCCTGGTCTGCCTGGCGAGCCTGGCGCCGATCGCCTGGCTGCTCGTCGGCTTCGCCCGAGGGGGCGGCCTGGGCGCCACGGCCTGGACCCTGGCGATCGGCGGCGTGGTCTTCGTGGTGCTGGTCGGCTTCCTGGTGTCGGCTGTGTGCGGCTACATGGCCGGGCTGATCGGCTCGTCGAACAGCCCCCTCTCCGGGGTGGGCATACTGGCGGTGATCGGGGCGTCCCTGCTCCTGGTCGCAGAGGCGCGCGGCGCGACCGAACCGGCGGCGATCCACGCGCTCACCGCGTTCGCCCTCTTCGTCACCAGCCTCGTCTTCGCTATCGCCGCCATCGCCAACGACAACCTGCAGGACCTCAAGACCGGCCAGCTGGTGGGCGCGACGCCCTGGAAGCAGCAGGCGGCGCTAGTGTTTGGCGTCCTGATGGGCGCGGCGGTGATCCCGCCGATCCTCGACCTCCTGAACCACGCCTACGGCTTTGTCGGCGCGCCGGGCGCTGTCGTCGGCCGCGCCCTCGCCGCGCCGCAGGCGGGCCTGATCTCCGCCCTCGCCAAGGGAGTGATCGGCGGCGAGATCGACTGGAGCCTGATCGGCATGGGGATCGCCATTGGCGCGGCGGTGATCCTGCTGGACGAGCTGCTGCGACTTGCAGGCCGTCCGCGCCTGCCGCCCCTGGCGGTGGGGCTGGGCGTGTACCTGCCCATGGCCGTGACCTTGATGGTGGTCGTAGGGGGGGTGGTCGGACACATCTACGACCGGCGCGCCGAGCGGCGGCCCGGGACTGAACAGGCCAAGCAGCTGGGCGTGCTGCTCGCCTCGGGCCTGATCGTCGGCGAGAGCCTGATCGGTGTGGTCCTCGCCGCCCTAGTGGTGGCGCTGCACAACCCCACACCCCTGGCGGTGGTCGGCGACAGCTTCCAGGTCGTCGCCACGCCCCTGAGCCTCGCCGTCTTCGCCGCCGCCCTTTTCCTCCTCTACCGCTGGATCGCTCGTACGGCCGCGAGAGCCGCGCCCTCGACCTGATCGGCCGGGTCCTCCTCCGCGCAGCGGGCGAGGATCACAGCCTCGGACCCGCCGGGCCGTCCGCCCCGCCCACTGCGACATCCCACTCAACCCGGCCTGCCCGCGAGCGCAGCCGCGTTGGCGGGGGGCGAGGAACGCCGAAATCATTTTTTCCGGGTTCCTGTAGCGCTTTCGCCTACGGATAAATTAACGTTCAGAATTTTCGGCGTTTACACTGAATAAAACAGAAATATGGAACGCATGGTCGAGCTATAACTCCGGGAGGACGTATGTATATTCCGCGCGTTGCCGATATAATAATTAAATGACGCGGGGAACGTTTATCGAGAACTTCGAGTTATGCTTTGGAAGGAACCAAAAATATGAAATCGATAATCGCACTTTCTCTCGCTATCGGGCTGGGAGCATCGGGCGTGGCCGCGGCGCAATCCTCGCCTCCCATGGCCGACCCGAACGCTCCCCAGAACGCCGCGATGAAGGCGCCTAACGACATGAGGCCTGACGCCCCCGCGGCCGGTCGCAACTCGTTCACTATGGGCGAGGCCAGGGAGCACATGGAAAAAGCAGGCTACGCCCACGTCATGGGTCTGATGAAAGATCATGATGGCCTGTGGCAAGGCCACGCCATGAAGGACGGCAAGCCCGTCAGTGTGGCGATGGACTTCCAAGGCAACGTCGTCAGCAGGTAACTCGCGCCCGAAAGGGTTGTCTATTAACGCCTCTCGTTGAGAGGCCGGAGAATTACATAATGACCAAGACCATTACTCGCCTCTTCGACAACTATGCCGACGCGGAACGAGCCATCGGCGAGCTCGAGCGGATCGGCGTGCCGCATCGCGATATCAGCCTCATCGCCAATAATGCCGACGGCGCTCATGACCATCGCGGCGAAGTCCGTTCAGCCGACGGGCGCACCGCCACAGATCACGCCGCCGCCGACGCGGGTAAGGGCGCCGCCACCGGCGGGGTCATCGGCGGCGCCGGAGGCCTGCTGGCTGGCCTTGGCATGTTGGCGATCCCCGGGCTTGGACCTGTCGTCGCAGCCGGCTGGCTTGCCTCGATGGCGGTGGGAGCCGTCGCCGGTGCGGCCGCAGGCGGCGCCACAGGTGGCCTGGTCGGGGCGCTGAAGCACTCCGGCGAAAGCTACAAGGACGCCCATGTCTATGCCGAGGGCGTTCGCCGCGGCGGCGCCCTGGTCAGCGCCAAGGTGGACGACAGACTGGTGGCCCAAACCGAAACCGCCCTCGAGGGCTTTAACGCTGTGACCGCCGCCAGGCGCGGCGAAGCCTATCGTCAGCAAGGCTGGCAAGGCTTCGACGACAGCGCCACCGCCTACACCGGCGACCAGGTCATCCGCGAGCGCACGCTCTACTCTGCGTGATCAGCGGAACGCACCAGCGAAGGAGAGGGGCGGAACATCCGCCCCTCTCTTTTTTTGCGTGTCCGAATGGGTATCGCCGCCTTCGGCGCCCGCCCATTCCTTGTCGTAACGACCGCAACGGTGATAGCCGCCGCCCCGTGCCTGCTCCGGTCCGCATCTGGCTCGAGATCGCCCACCACGGCGCCTTCCGCATCGGCGGCTGGGCCTTCGTGCGTCTGCGCGACGGGGCGGTGAGCGGAACGGCGGGCGGAGCGCGTCGCGTCGATCTGGAAAAGACGGCGTTAAGGGCGATCGCCGCAACCTTGTCCGGCCTCACGCCGGGCGAGCCCGTGGAACTCCACACAGCATCACCCGCGGTGCTCGCCATCCCGCGCCGGATCGCGGACGCAGCAACCGGCGAGTCCCCACCCACGGAAGATCTCGAGCTCTGGGCCAAGGCGGTCGCGGCGCTGCGCAGACCCGGCCTCGTCATGAACCCGACGATCGCCGCGCCCGGCACGCCCACAGCCTTCGCCGCCGCCTGGGCCGACCTCGCCTGCGAACGGGCTAAGACCAAGGGCGAGTTCACCGCTCCGATCCCGAAACACAACCTGGCGAAGGCGGGGGTGTAGGGGCGGCTACCGACCAACCTGTCCCTCCTCCTCCTCCTCCTCCTCCTCCGGGGAGGGTGGTCGAGCGAAGCGAGACCGGGTGGGGAAGTCTGGTGAAGGACCACAACGTTGGGGACGATCCACACTTCCCCACCCGTCGCGCCTGCGGCGCGACACCCTCCCCAGAAGGGGAGGGACGCGCGCGCCCTTACAACTCTCCCAACAGGACCGCCCGCCCCTCCAGCGCCGCCGCTGCGGCGTCGAACTCGCCTGCGAGCCAATCGTTGGCCGAGCGGCAGCCTTCGACCACGCGACGCGCCCACAACACGTATTCGACCTTGCGCTCTTCCGCCCAGCCAGCGGGCGGACTTGCGGCCAGGGCGCGCAGGTTCGAGATCTTGTCGGCCATCTTGATGATCTGGGCGCCGCGCGAGGCATGCGGGGCGTGCTCGATCTGGAGGTCCTTGCGGGTCTGCTTTGGCAAGGACTTGTCGTCCGTGACCTCGGCGACCAGGCCACGCACGCGTTCGCCGAACGCAGCCTCCACGCCGGCGAGGGATGTCTCGGTATCCTCCACCGTATCGTGGAGGACGGCGGCGATGATGATCTCAGGATCGGTCCCGCGCGTCGCCTTGGCGACGAGCTCGGCGACCTCGGTGAGATGGTTGATATACGGCTCGGCGGCGACGCCTTTGCGGCGCTGATCGACGTGCGCGGAGGCTGCGAAGTGATACGCGCGAGCCAGCGCCACGACGGGGTTCTCAGTCATCCCTTCTCCATTTTGTGTTTTGAGCTGCTCGACGCCTGGGTTCGACGCCCGGCGCTCCGTACACGCCCAAGATGGGACAGGCGTCGGCCGGCTCAAAGGGAGCCAATCGCCGCGCGCTCCCTCGCCGCGACCCTCCCCTACGTCCCCCCAAACCGCACCGCCCGCCCGTCGAGCGCCGCGGCGTTGGCGGCGGCAAGCACGCGGTTGGCTTCCGCCTCCCACGCCCGGGCGGGCGCCCAGTCCGGCAGGGACATCGAGCCGTGGACGTGGCCGGCCTGGGTGCTGGCGACAGCCTCCACGCCGGCGTCCTGCAGGCGCGCAACATACGCCTCGCACTCATCTCGCCTGGGATCGTGTTCGGCATTCATCACCCAGGCCGCCGGCAGGCCGGAAAGGTCGCGGGCGAAGAGGGGCGAGGCGTAGGGATCGGCGCGGCTTTGCAGGTCGGGCAGGTAGAGATCGACCATGGCAAGGTCGCGCTCGCGCGTCGTGTCATGGCCGCGCCGAAAATTTCGCCAGGCGCTGGACGATTTGGTGAGGTCCGTTCCGGCGATCTCCAGCAGCTGCAAGATCAGCGGCGGGCCGCCGCGGTCCCGCACCATCAGGGCCAGGACGGCGGCGAAATTGCCGCCCGATGACACCCCGCCCAAGCTGACCGCCCGAGGCTCGACGCTGAAGTCCTCGGCGTTCTCGACCAGACCTGCGAGCGCCGCATAGCTGTCTTCGATCCCGGCGGGGAACGGGTGCTCGGGGGCCTTGCGATACTCAACAGAGGCGACCAGCGCTCCCGTCGCCGCCGCCCGGCGAGAAAGAACGCCGTCATGGGCGCCGGAGAGCGCCGAGCCGAGGATAAAACCCCCGCCGTGCAGGTGCAGGTGAAGGGGCAGAGACGCCATCGCGGTCGGCCGGTAGAGCCGCACCGGGACGCCGCGGACTCCCACATCCTGCATCGTGACGCCCTCGGCCAGGGCGGTGGCGGCGGCCATCCGCGAGAACCGTTCACGGATCGCGGGCAGGTCCTCCGCCCGAAAGGGCCGGGCCATGTTCGCCTCGAACCGCTCGACCATCCGCTCCACGGGCGGCTCGAATACGACGGTCCCCCTTTCTGTCGCGGGTTTGTCCGCCAGGGTCATCCTCGCCTCCTGTTCGCGCCCGGCTTGCGAACGGCGCACCTCCGCCTATAGCTGGCGCCACGGCAGAGAGTCGGGGGCATATGATGAAACTTGTCATGGGGTTCGCCGCAGCGGCCCTGCTGCTGGGCGCGACCGGATCGACGATCGCCGCCTCCTCGACGCCGGCGGACCTGTCGGCGACGGTCAGCCCTGAGTCCGTAGGCTTCGATCCGACGAGGCTGCAGCGCCTGGACGACTACATGGCCGGCGTGGTTTCGAGCGGGAAGGTCGCGGGCATGACCACCCTCCTGGCCCGCCACGGCAAGGTCGTGGAGTTCCGCACCTACGGCAAGGCGAACCTCGCGAGCGGCTCGCCGATGAACCGCGACGAGATCTTCCGCATCTATTCGATGTCCAAGCCGATCACCGGCGTGGCGATGATGATCCTCTTCGAAGAGGGCAAGTGGAAGCTGGACGATCCGGTCACCAAGTTCGTGCCGGAGTTCAAGGACCTCAAGGTCCTCACCCAGGACCCCTCGGGAAACATCGTCCTGGAGCCGATGCGTCGGCCGCCCACCATGCGCGAGATCATGAGCCACACCGCAGGCTTCGGTTACGGCCTCTCCGACAGCAACCCCGTCGACCGCATGTTCCGCGACAAGCGCGTCCTTGCTTCGAACGGCCTCAAGGAGATGATCGGCCGAGTCGCCACGATCCCGCTGAAGTTCCAGCCCGGGACAGACTGGTCCTATTCCATCGGTGTCGATGTCCAGGGCTACATCGTCGAAAAGATCTCGGGCGAACCGCTCGGACAGTTCCTGGACGAGCACATCTTCAAACCGCTGAAGATGAAGGACACCGCCTTCTACACCGGGCCGGAGCGCGCCTCGCGCCTGGCCGCGCTCTATGTCGGCGATCCCAAGACCGGCGGCATTGTCGAGGAGACGACCCTCTTCGGCGAGGCGGCGCCCGACTACACCAAGCCCCCGCTGATGGAGTCCGGCGGCGGCGGCCTGCTTTCAACCACCACCGACTATGCGCGCTTCTGCCAGATGCTGCTCAACGGGGGCGAGCTGGACGGCGTGCGCATCCTCTCCCCCGCCACGGTCCAGCTGATGGGAACCAACGTCATCCCCAAGGACGTGCTGGTGAAGTCGAACGGGACGGTCGGGCTAGGCTTCAACGAAGCGGTGGGTTTCGGTCTCGACTTCATGGTCGTGAAGGACCCGCGGGCAGCCGGAACGCTCGAGGGCAAGGACACCTTGAGCTGGGGCGGCGCGGCCGGGACCTGGTTCTGGATAGATCCTACCAACGACGTGGTCTTCGTCGGGATGATCCAGCGGATGGGCGGGACGGGCGGCGAGGACCTGGGGTCGCAGGCGCGCACTCTCACCTACCAGGCGCTGACCCGTCCGGAGAAATAGACGGGACTTGCAAGAGGTCCGTATACGTACGCAAATCATTCAGGGGGAAAGTAAGATGGCCGACTTCTACGCATTCATCTCGCCCGCGGAACTCGCCTCGTCCGACGACCCGGTCGAGATCCTTCGGAGCGCGAACACGATCGACGAGCTCCTGGAGCACAAGAGCTTCAATCCCGACCAGACAGCTTTCTGGGCCCGCGCCAAGGTGCACGCCTCCACCGGCGAGGATGAAATCCTCAACCAGAAGACCGGGAAGCTGGTTATCGCCGCCGTCTGCGGCCTGGATCGTTAGCGGTGCGCGCCGGGGCGTCCTTCATCGCCCTGGCCCTGGTCGGTTGCGCAGGCGCGTCGGTCGACCGCTGGTCGCATGTCGAAGGCCTGCCGCCCTACGCGCCGCCAGTCCTGACGGTAAGTTCCGCTCCCGCCGCCGGCGGCGAGCCCCTGTCGGTCAAGGGACTGCCGGACAGGGCGGCCGGCGCCTACATCGCCGCCCTCGCAGGGAAGGAGAAGAGTTCCGACGATCTGCGCGGCGCCCTCGCCAAGCCGATCGGAGGGGTTGCGGCAAGCCGGGACGCCACCGTCGCGCCGCGAGTCGTGGTGGTGGGCGTAGAGCGTGAGGCGGCGCGGCCAGGCGACCGCCTGCTCTCGACAATCGTGTCGATCCGCCCGGCGGGACCCGCCTTCCACTTCGTCGACTACCAGCAGGCGGCCACCGACCGCGCCGTCATCGACATCGGTCAGGTCTCGATCACCGATCAGCTGTCCGGGAGCGTCGGCGTGGCGCCGGGCGCCCTCTCGACAGCCGAGGGTGTGACGGCAAACCTTGCCGCCAGTCGCACGAAGGCCGCCTCGCGCGCGATCCGCGGGGAGAGCGACCTGACGGTGGACGTCAGCCCCGATCTCATCCGCATCTATCGCACCGGCGCCGAGGGTCGCGACCTCACTGGCGACACCCTGGTCAAGCTGTCGCTCCGCGAGCCGCCGTCAGACGCGCGGACCTACGCCCTGGCCGACGCGGACCTGCGCGACGAAAAGGGCGCGCCCATGCCAACGGACAAGTTGCTGATAAAGCTGAAGTTCGTGACCCTCGTCCCCGCCCGCAATCTCTGGGTCTGCGCCCGGCTCGCCTACGAAGACCGCGTGGTGGTCGACGGGGCCAAAAGCTATGACGAGGGTCGCCAGTCGGTCGTCCTGAAGAGCGGCGAGACGCCCTGGACGCCCTATCTCGTCGCGTCGGCCGAAGAGCTCGAGATCCCGCTCTGGGTCGTCGAGGACAAGGCGGGAGGCGCTTTGGCCCTGGACGACGGGATGGCGGTGAACACCCTCACCTTTGACGACTACGACGCGGCCGTCGACTTCCTGGCTTGGGCGCAACACGCGAGGGCCGAGCGCGTGGCGAACGGGCGACTTGTCGAGAGTGCGGCCGGCGTGACCGTTCCGGCGCGGGACTTCGGCGCGCTCGTCGTGCGTCGCCTCCCCCAGACCCTCGGCGCCTCGGCCCCGCCGGCGTGCGGCTGACGCTCTCGCCTGTTAAGGGGGCTGCATGAGTTCTGACCTGTCGGGCCGCGTCGCCCTCATCACCGGCGCCTCCTCGGGCCTCGGCGCCCGTTTCGCCAGGATCCTCTCGGACGCCGGGGCGAAGGTCGTCCTGTGCGCGCGCCGCATCGACCGGTTGGAAGTCCTGGCCGGCGAGATCCGGGCCGCCGGGGGCGTGGCCTTGCCCATCGGCATGGACGTCACCGACGCGGACTCGGTCGCGGCCGCCTTCGACGCCGCAGAGGCGAGCGTGGGTCCTGTCGATACGGTCTTCGCCAACGCCGGCATGAACAACCGCGCCCTGGCCGTCGAGATTACGCCCGAGGCCTGGGACGAGGTGATGGCGGTCAACGTCCACGGCGTCTTTCTGACCGCCCGAGAGGGGGCGAAGCGGATGATCGCGGCCGGCTCACGCGAGAGCGGCCGCGGGCGGGTCGTGCTGATCGCCTCGATCGGCGCGCACAAGGTGTTGCCGGGCCTCACCGCCTACTGCACGTCCAAGGCGGCGGTGGCGATGAT
>DATHPX010000020.1:0-5555 GCA_035483335.1 Caulobacteraceae bacterium
GCAGTCCGAGGCGAACCACGCCAGGGCGGAGCGCAAGCTCGTCCAGGTCAGATTAGACCGCGCGCGCCTGCCCATGCCGTTCGACCGTATACAGTGCGCCGACCTTCGAGCTCCGCCTCACCTGCCGTACGTCATCGCCGGGCGAAAGTTGTTCAGCCCGGCGATGACGGAGTTTAAGGGGGCGGGCGGCTGCGGACGTCGGGAAGACTGCGGAACATCTCGGCGCCGAGCCTGTTAGCTCCTTCATGAGAACCCCAAGCTCGCCGCGGCGCCCAGAGCGGATTGGCGCCTGAAGATGGCGCGTCGACGCAATCCCTGGATGGGAATCGGCATGAGCGCGTGGACGCTTGGCATGGAAGCGTCCTCGGTGATCGCGCTGCGCTCGCTCAAGATCGCGGCCGGCGGAGCGCCCGCCACCGCGGAGGCCAAGCGTATGGTCGATGAGAAGGTCGGCGCCGCCGTGTCGCTTCAGGCCCTGGCCATGTCCGGCGGCCTTGGCCTCACCCCCGCCAGCGCCACATCCAAGACCCTGGCTCACTATCGCCGCAAGGTGCGAGCCAATCGACGGCGGCTCCTCAAGCGCTGAGAGCGGTTCAACAGTGCCGCCACAGATCGTACGCACCTCCAATACACTTCGGGAAGTCCAGTTCTGGACCAATGCAATTGACCACGAACCTCACGAACCACACGAACGTCTGACTGAATTCGTCATGGATCGGTTCAAATAAATCGCGCCGAAGGCGCACTTACAATTCTTCGCTTGTTCGTGTGGTTCGTGAGGTTCGTGGTCAAAATCCTCAGGAGATCTACGCCGCGCCGAAGGCGCAATTAAATTCTCGCGCCGCATCCTCCACTCGGAGAGGATTCGATGAGTCGCCGTTGACCTTGGTGTCCTTGGTGAGCTTGGTGGTGAAAACCCCAAGGCCGGATCACCAGCGCGCTCGCCGCCCGACCCCCTCCGTGCGCTCCGCGTCCTCCGTGCCCGCCTGTCCTGAGCCCACCGCCCGGCCGCAGCGGCTCTCCGGCGTTAACCTAACGCCCACCCTGCGACATTCTGGTTAAGGTCAAGCTTTGTCACGCGCGGGAGACGAGTCGCAATTTCGGGGTAAACGACGCTTATTCGCTTAAAAAGGCGGGAAAATTCTATGCTCTACTCTGTACACTACTTCGACGGCGCCGGCCGCGAGGACACGTGGGAAGAGCTCGACTGCGCCTCTGAGGCCGAGGCCATCAACACCATGCTCGACCACGCCAAGGGCCGCGGGGCCGAACTCTGGGGCGGGGATCGCAAGCTCATCTGGTGGCCCGCCGAGGGCCTGCGCGGACATACCCCGCAGACGCGCCAGCGCGCCTGGCGCCGCGCAACGATCGATACTGCCCTGTCGGCCTCTGACGGCGCAGGATCGGCTCTTGACCTGAACTAAGCGCAAGGCCTTGGTCGCGCACATGACCAGGGCCTGCAGCCTTCTGCGCATCTATACCGAAGAGCGGGCCAGGGCCGGCTCCAAGCCCCTCTACGAGGCGATCGTGCTTTCCGCGCGCGAGGCGGGGCTCTCCGGCGCCACGGTCCTGCGTGGTCCGCTGGGTTATGGCCGATCCCACCGGCTGCACAACGCCAACATCCTCGACCTCTCGGGCAACCTGCCCCTGGTGATCGAGATCATCGACACCGAAGACCGCCTCCGCGCCTTCGCCGCAGGCATCGCCGCCATGGGCGACATCGGCCTGGTGACCTTGGAGAAGGTCGAAGTGCTGAACGATCCGGCGGCGATCACCGGATGATCGGAATACTGTGGATGGGGGTCGGGGGCTTCCTCGGCACGATCGCCCGCTATCTCCTCTCCAGCGCCATCGCCGGCATGGTCGGCGAGACCTTTCCCTGGGGCACGGTGATCGTGAACATCTCCGGCAGCTTCGTCATCGGCCTGATCGCGGTCGCCACCGGCCCGGACGGGCGCGTCGTCGTCGCGCCGGACTTCCGCCAGTTCCTCCTGATCGGAATCTGCGGCGGGTACACCACTTTTTCATCCTTCAGCCTGCAAACCCTCAACCTGCTGCGTGCGGGGGACTTCGCCGGGGCCATCGGCAACGTCGTGGTCTCGCTGGTCGCCTGCATGCTGGCCGTGTGGGCCGGGGCGGTCATCGCCCAGGCCTTCAACCAGTTGCGCGGGTGATCACCGAATCTGTGGACAGTTTCGTACCAGTTGTGGGGCGTTTGCGGACTGAGCGTTGACCTGATGGAACGCCGTCCATACGCCACGACGTCATTCAGGGGCTGGGGACTTCGCGCTGATTCCGCGGAGATGACTGAAAGGGGACTTGAGACATGGAAGCCATGATCCCGGCGCTCGCCACGCCGCTCGTCCACGCCGTCTCCCTCACCCTCGTCAGACTGGCCACCCCCCGCCCTGAAGCCTGGGCCCTCGTCTTCGCCGTCGTCTCCATCCCCGGCGCCCTCCTCCGCCACCGCCGCGCCCACCCCCACGCGTGATCCTCCCTTAGGCCCGTAGTCGAGGCAGGCGCCGTCTTTAAACACAGAGGGCGCAGAGGACACGGAGAGCACAGAGGGGGATCGGGCGGCGAGGCCGCTGGCGATCGCGCCTTGGTAATTTTACCACCAAGCTCACCAAGGACACGAAGCGCCACTCGTCGAAGCGCAGGACGCGGCGCGGGGATTTATTATTGCGCCTTCGGCGCGGCGCAGCGGCCCGGCCCGTTGGCTATGACCACCAGTCTCTCAGCCGAAAATGCGCCGAAGGCGCGCTAAACCCATTTGAAGCCTCCACCAGGCTCCAGGATTAGCCACGGCCGCCTTAGTGTCCTTGGTGAGCTTGGTGGTAAGAAATCCCAAGGCCGGATCACCAGCTCGCTAGCCGCCTGATCCCCTCTGTGCTCTCCGTGTCCTCCGTGCCCTCTGTGTTTCAAACCCAGCTCTCCGCTTCCCGAAGCGTGCGCACTAACCCACACGCACCCACACCAACCCACACGCAAACGAAAAGGGGCGGAGCCTTTCGGCCCCGCCCCCTCGTCAGTCTGAAACGGTGGTGCGCCGGACTTAGAAGTCCATGTCGCCCATGCCGCCCATTCCGCCCATGCCGCCCGGCGCGCCGCCGCCGGCTCCGCCCTTCTTGGGGGCTTCGACGATCGCGGCTTCCGTCGTGATCATCAGGCCCGCCACCGAGGCGGCGTCCTGCAGGGCGGTGCGGACCACCTTGGCCGGGTCGATGATGCCGGCGGTGATCAGGTCGACATACTCTTCGGTCTGCGCGTTGAAGCCGAAGGTCGCCGACTTGTTCTCCAGGATCTTGCCGACCACGATCGAGCCTTCCACGCCGGCGTTCTCGGCGATCTGGCGGATCGGGGCCTGCAGGGCCCGGCGGACGATGGCGATGCCCGCGTCCTGGTCGGCGTTTTCACCCTTGAGGCCTTCCAGCGTCACCGACGCCTTCAGCAGGGCCACGCCGCCGCCCGGCACGATGCCTTCGTCGGCCGCCGCGCGGGTGGCGTTGAGGGCGTCGTCCACGCGGTCCTTCTTCTCCTTCACCTCGACTTCGGTCGAGCCGCCCACGCGGATCACGGCCACGCCGCCGGCCAGCTTGGCGAGACGCTCTTGCAGCTTCTCGCGGTCGTAGTCGGAGGTGGTGTCCTCGATCTGGCGCTTGATCTGGCCGATGCGGGCCTCGATGTCGGCCTTGTCACCCGAGCCGTCGACGATCGTCGTGTCGTCCTTGGTGATCGAGACCTTCTTGGCCTTGCCCAGCATGTCCAGCGTGACGTTCTCGAGCTTGATGCCGAGATCTTCGCTGATCAGCTGGCCGCCGGTGAGAGTGGCGAGGTCTTCCAGCATCGCCTTGCGGCGATCGCCAAAGCCCGGAGCCTTCACCGCCGCCACGCGCAGGCCGCCGCGCAGCTTGTTCACCACCAGCGTGGCCAGGGCCTCGCCTTCGATGTCTTCGGCCACGATCAGCAGCGGACGGCTGGACTGCACCACCGCTTCGAGCACCGGCAGCAGGGGCTGCAGGGAGGAGAGCTTCTTTTCGCTGAGCAGGATGAGCGGATCCTCGAGTTGGACCTCCATCTTGTCGGCGTTGGTGATGAAGTACGGCGAGAGGTAGCCGCGGTCGAACTGCATGCCCTCGACGACGTCGAGCTCGGTCTCGAGGCTCTTGGCCTCTTCCACCGTGATCACGCCCTCGTTGCCCACCTTGTCCATGGCGCGGGCGATCATGTCGCCGATTTCCTTGTCGCCATTGGCGGAGATGGAGCCGACCTGGGCGATCTCCTGGTTGGTGGTGACCTTCTTGCTGGCCGCCTTGATCTGCTCGACCACGTGGGCGACGGCCTTTTCGACGCCGCGCTTGAGATCCATCGGGTTCATGCCGGCGGCGACCGACTTGGCGCCTTCGACGACGATGGCCTGGGCCAGGACGGTGGCGGTGGTGGTGCCGTCGCCCGCCTTGTCGTTGGTCTTGGAGGCGACTTCACGGATCAGCTGGGCGCCCAGGTTCTCGAACCGGTCGGCCAGTTCGACTTCCTTGGCGACGGTCACGCCGTCCTTGGTCGAGCGCGGCGCGCCGAAGGACTTTTCGATCACCACGTTGCGGCCCTTGGGGCCCAGGGTGACCTTCACGGCGTTGGCCAGGATGTTGACGCCGCGCAGCATGCGGTCGCGCGCGTCGGAGGAGAAGTAGACGTCTTTAGCAGCCATCGGTGAGGCTCACTTTCATAAAAAGGGTTGAGACGACTCAAGCACACCGGGGCGCGAAGCGGCCCCGCGTACAAAAATCGTCAGGAGATCACGCCCAGGACGTCGCTTTCCTTCATGATCAGCAGGTCTTCGCCTTCGAGCTTGATTTCGCTGCCAGACCACTTGCCGAACAGGATGCGGTCGCCGGCCTTCAGTTCCAGCGCGTGGACCTTGCCGGCTTCGTCACGGGCGCCGGGGCCCACGGCGACAACCTTGCCCTCCTGGGGCTTTTCCTTCGCGGTGTCGGGGATGATGATCCCGCCCTTGGTCTTTTCCTCTTCCTCGACCCGGCGGACGAGGACGCGGTCTCCAAGCGGACGAAACGCCATGGATATTTTCTCCGTCATAGCTACATTTTGAGAGCGTTCTGTTCGAACGCGGTTGGGCGGCGCTGTTAGCAGTCACCCAGCCCGAGTGCCAAAGGGAAATAGGGGAACGCCACAGAGGCGTCAAGAGACGGCGCGCCCGGGGGCAGGGGGGTCACGGGGGCGACCGGGGGAGCGAGGAAGCAACCTTGGCCTTCGAATCCTTCCTGAAATCCGTCTTCACCACGGGCGATCTGGAGGTGCGGCTTCCGGGCGGCAAGGTCCTGCGACTGGGCGACGGCTCGCCCCCGCACGTGAGCGTCACCATCGCCGACCACGCCACCATGGCCCGGATCCTGGCCAGCCCGTCCCTTGGCGCCGGCGAGGCCTGGATGGACGAGCGCATAACCCTGGAGCACGGGACGATCCAGGAGCTGGTGGAGCTGGCCTGCCGCAACACCAGCGCCCGGCCGGGCGGCAAGCGCGTCGGCCCCCTCAAGCGC
>DATHPX010000021.1:0-6457 GCA_035483335.1 Caulobacteraceae bacterium
TCGACCGCATCGTCATGCTCCTCGCCGGCCAGACCGCGATCCGCGACGTCATCGCTTTCCCGCTGAACCAACAGGGCCAGGACCTGATGATGAATGCGCCTTCGCCCGTTCGCGAGACGCAGCTCAAGGAATTGAACGTCCGCCTGGCGCCGGGGCTGAAGGGGTAGGGGAGCGGTCCCGACCGGAGTTCGCCTTCACTCGGTGATGACAACGGGCTCCGGCAGAAGGACGTGGATCAGGACCTCCGTGTCCGCATGAAGGGTGTGCCCCTCGCCGGGTGGGGTGAAGATGAAATCGCCGGCGACGAACGAAAGATCGTCCAGCCGGCCGCTGCCCGAGATGACGTAGATCTCCTCGCCCCCGGGATGCGTATGGGTCGGCGAGCGCGAGCCCGGCTCGTAGCGCATGAGGAATGTCCCCGCGCCGCCGGTCATCCGCAGCGGCGCCAGGGTCACGCCGTCCCTCACCCTGCGCCATAGGGCCTGATCCAGTCCGGTCAAGGTCATCGCCGCTCTCCGTGGTCTGTCGCAGGATGATCATTCGGTTTGAATGCGCCAACCCGTGCTGCGCCGACCGCCGTAAGGCGGGCGTCATCTTGGCGCCATGCGAGACGCCCAATTCCCTCGCCGGCAGGCTGTGGGGCGGCTTTGACCGTGAGCCACTCGCACCGATGAGACCGGCAATAGGATGGGGTTGATCGCAATGTTCCGTTTCCAGCCGCCGCGATCGCGACATGAGCGGGGGCAAGCCCTGCGCGGGGTTCTGAACGTCGGCTCCCTTGCAGTGACCCTCGTTGCGACCGGCGCCTTGGCGCAGTCCGCGGATCTCGCCGCAGGTGGTCAGGCCCTCCAGCGCGGGGATAACGTCGAGGCCGTGCGCCTGCTCAGCCGGGCGCTTGCCTCTCCGGGACTCACCCCGGACGAGCGGGAGCGCGCCCTCGTCCAGCGCGGCCAGGCGTTCCTGGCCAACAGTGACGCGGCAGACGCCTATGACGACGCGCGCCAGGCCCTGGTGATAAATCCGAATGACGATCGGGCGGCTGGAGTTCGTCAGAAGGCGCAGATCGCCCTCATCGCGCGCCGACCCGTAGGACAGCCCGACCCGTCGCAGGCGGCCGCGGTGTTCGGACTGAACTCCAAGTCAGCGTCGCAGAGCGCCCAGACGGCCGCCGAAACCGCAGCCAACGCGAAGGCCTTCCAGGCCGCCGAAGAGAACTACCACCAGAACCTGACCCAGTATCAGGCTGATCGAAAGGCGGAACAGGATAGCTACGCTACGGCCCAGGCCGACTATCAGGCGAAGCTGAAGGCGGCCGAAGAGAAACGACAGGCGGACCTTGCAGCGTGGCAGGCGTGCCAGAAGGGCGACCGTTCGAAGTGTGCGCCGAAGCCGAAGTGACGGCCTGACCAACCGGTCCGCCGGCGTCCCCCCGGCTCTTATCCTGTCGTCTTCCAGTTCGGCCGGCGAGGCTTATCGGTCAGCGCCAGCGCAAGGAAGTTAAGGGCCGGCGAGACGCCGGCGGTCCAAGGAAGGGGCGGCGGGACACCGACGCGTCCGGTTCGAGCCCGCGACTTAGGGCGGGGTCGCGCGGTGGAAGACGACCACGCCGTGGTAGCCGCAGGTGCGGACGTCGCCGAAGGCTTTGGGAAGGCGCGTGGCGTGGTCGGCGCAGGCGTCGGAAAGCTGGTCCTTCTTCAGCCCGATGGCGCCCGAGAGGTCGGCGCCCATGAGCATGGCGCCGCGAAAGTTCGCCCCGGCGAGATCGGCCTTGTCGAAGCGCGCCCCACGCAGGCTGGCGGTTGTAAGGTCGGCGCCCCGCAGGGAAGCTCCGCTGAAGTCGACGTTCTGCAGGTCGGCGCCGATGAGGCGGGCCCTGTCGAACCGCGCGCCGTGCGCGTCCGCGTTCCGCAGCTCCGCGCCTTGAAGCGAGGCGCCCGTCAGCTTGGCGTCGTGCAGGTCGGTGTCATCCAGCTCGGCGCCCATGGCCATCACCTCATCCAGGGTCGCGTTGGAGAAGTCGACATGACGGAAGATCGCCCCGGGCATGCTGGCTCCGCGCAGATCGGCATGAGAAAAATCGGCCCCGGTGAAGTTCGAGCCCAGCAACATCGCGCCCCGCAAGTCGGACCCCACCAGCGAGGCGTTGCGGAAGTCGCCCCCGATGAAGTGCGCGCCGGTGAGGCGTCGGGCGGCGAGGTCGCACCCGACACACGAGCCCCCCAAGGAAACTATCCGCGGAACGGGCCGGCCACCACCCTCGGCTCCCACGGCTTCCCACGCCATGGCGCCGACCATGATGACCGCCAGGGCTAGGATGCGGATGGTGTGGGCTGGCCCGGTTCGGCGCAAGGATGGCTTTCCTGTCGTCAGGAGACGGAACCTCCATTGCAGGCCGGGAAGGGCGTAGCGCCACTTAAAACGAGGTAATGTCCGGTGTCATGGCGCAGCTAACCGTTTGCGCCATGATACCGGTAATGTCTGATCTCTTCGATGCGCCGTGGCGCGAGTGACGGGACTTGAACCCGCGGCCTCCGGCGTGACAGGCCGGCGCTCTAACCAACTGAGCTACACCCGCGTTTCGTACGGCGAAGCGACCCGAGACCGGGCCGCGCCGAAGAGGGCGTCCAATACGGCTCGAGACCGGCGGCGTCAACGCCGTGTCGCATAGGCCGCACGAGCTTTCATGCGCGTTTGAACCGCGGGGCGGTTGGGTCTAAAGACCGCGCCCGACCCGCTCTTCAAGCCTTACAGGGAGCCCGCGTCCGCCGTGAACGCGTTCCTTCTCCAATATCTGCCGATCCTGATTTTCCTGGCCATCGCCGCGGCCCTCGGGATCGCCTTCATCCTTGCCGCCGCGGTGGTCGCGCCCAAGGCGCCGGACGCAGAGAAGCTGTCCTCCTACGAGTGTGGATTCAACGCCTTCGACGACGCACGGATGAAGTTCGACATCCGATTCTATCTCGTGTCGATCCTGTTCATCATCTTCGACCTGGAGGTCGCGTTCCTGTTTCCCTGGGCGGTCGCCCTGATGCGCCTGCCCCATCCCGAGGCGCAGTTCGCCTTCTGGAGCATGATGGGTTTCCTGGCCGTGCTGACGGTCGGCTTCATCTATGAATGGAAGAAGGGAGCACTCGAGTGGGAGTGATCGATCCCAGAGCGCCGGCTCTCGCTGCGGGACGTGCGCAGGTCGAGGGCTACGACCCCAAGCTGCACGAGCCCTATTTCGACGGTGTCCAGCAGCAGCTGGCCGACAAGGGCTTCATCACCGCCGCCGCCGACGATCTCATCACCTGGGCCCGCACGGGCTCGCTGATGTGGATGACCTTTGGGCTGGCCTGCTGCGCGGTCGAGATGATGCAGGTGTCCATGCCGCGCTACGACCTCGAGCGCTTCGGCGCGGCGCCTCGCGGCAGCCCGCGCCAGTCGGACGTGATGATCGTCGCGGGCACCTTGACCAACAAAATGGCTCCCGCCCTGCGCAAGGTCTACGACCAGATGCCCGAGCCTCGCTACGTGATCTCGATGGGCAGCTGCGCCAACGGCGGCGGCTATTATTACTTCAGCTATTCTGTGGTGCGGGGGTGCGACCGGATCGTGCCGGTGGACATCTACGTCCCTGGCTGTCCTCCCACGGCCGAGGGGCTCCTGTACGGGATCCTTCAGCTCCAGCGGAAGATCCGTCGCACCGGCACGATCGAGCGTTGAGACCATGACCAACTGGCGTCTTTCCGACGAGGCCCTGGCCGAGATGGGTCAACGCATCGTCGCCAATTCGGCTGGAACCGTTTCAGGGTTCGAGATCGCCTTTGGCGACCTGCAGATGCACGTCCAGGCCCATCGGATCGTCGAGGCCCTGACCTTCCTGCGCGACGCGCCGGACCTGCAGTTCCAGCAGCTGATGGACCTGGCGGGCGCGGACTACCCGCAGCGGCCGCTGCGGTTCGATGTGGTCTACAACCTGCTGTCCCTGACCAAGAACCGCCGGGTGCGGGTCAAGGTGCAGACGGACGAGGAAACGCCCGTCCCGACCGTGACCAGCGTCTACCCGAACGCCGACTGGTTCGAACGCGAGGCGTTCGACATGTACGGCATCTTCTTCTCGGGGCACCCCGACCTGCGCCGCTTGCTCACCGACTACGGCTTCCACGGGCATCCGATGCGCAAGGACTTCCCGATGATCGGCTATGTCGAGACCCGTTATGACGACGAGCTCAAGCGGGTGGTCTACGAGCCGGTGAAGTCCGTCCAGTTCCGCAGCTGGGACTTCCTCTCCCCTTGGGAGGGCGCGGACTACGAGAAGCCGGGCAGGGGTTATCCCTATGTCCTGCCGGGTGACGAGAAGGCGGAGCGCCGCTCATGACCGAAATCAACGCCCCCGCCGCCACGACCTCGATGGATCCTGGGACACCCGTCGCCGAGACGCCGGTCCGCAAGTTCAGCATCAACTTCGGCCCCCAGCACCCGGCCGCTCACGGCGTGCTGCGCCTGATCCTGGAGCTCGACGGTGAGCTCGTGGAACGGGTGGACCCTCACATCGGCCTGCTGCATCGCGGCACAGAAAAGCTGATGGAAGCGCGGCCGTACATCCAGACCACGGCCTATTTCGACCGGCTCGACTACGTCTGTCCGATGAACCAGGAGCACGCCTATGTGCTCGCCATCGAGAAGATGACCGGCCTGGAGGTTCCGATCCGGGGCCAGCTGATCCGCGTGCTCTACTGCGAGATCGGCCGCGTCCTCAACCACCTGATGAACGTCACCACCCAGGCGATGGACGTCGGCGCGCTCACCCCGCCGCTGTGGGGCTTCGAGGAGCGCGAGAAGCTGATGGTGTTCTACGAGCGCGCCTCGGGCGCGCGCCTGCACGCCAACTACTTCCGGCCAGGCGGCGTGCGCCAGGACCTGCCGCCGGCGCTGATCGAGGACATCGACCTCTGGTGCCAGAGCTTCCCCGCGGTCCTTGACGACATCGACGGCCTGATCACCCCCAACCGCATTTTCAAGCAGCGCAACGTCGACATCGGCGTCGTCAGCAAGGAAGAGGCGATCCGCTGGGGTTTCTCTGGTCCGATGCTGCGTGGTTCGGGGATCGCCTGGGACCTGCGCCGCAACCAGCCGTACGAGTGCTACGACGAGATGGAGTTCGACATTCCGCTTGGCGTGCACGGCGACTGCTACGACCGGTACCTCTGCCGCATGGAGGAGATGCGCCAGTCGGTGAAGATCATGCGCCAGTGCTGCGAGCGTCTTCGCAAGACGCCTGGCCTGGTCCTTGCGGACGACCACAAGATCACTGCGCCCCGGCGTGGAGAGATGAAGCGGTCGATGGAAGCTCTGATCCACCACTTCAAGCTCTTTACCGAGGGCTATCACGTGCCCGAGGGCGATATCTACGCCGCGGTCGAGGCCCCCAAGGGCGAGTTTGCAGTCTATCTGGTGGCCGACGGCGGCAACAAACCGTACCGCTGTCACATCCGCGCGCCGAGCTTCGTGCACCTGTCGGCGATGGACTGGATGAACCGTGGGCACATGCTGGCCGACGTCTCCGCCATCCTGGGATCGCTGGACATCGTCTTTGGGGAGATTGATCGGTGAGCGTGCGTCGCCTCGCCAAGGAGCAGCCCGCCTCCTTCGCCTTCAATGAAAAGTACGCCGAGGAGGCGAGGGGCTGGATCGCCAAGTTCCCGCCCAGCCGTCAGCGCTCGGCGGTGATCCCGCTGCTGTGGCTGGTCCAGAAGCAGGAAGGCTGGGTGCCTGAGCCGTCCCTCCGGGTGGTCGGCGAGATGCTCGACATGCCGGTGATCCGGGTGCTCGAGATCGCGACCTTCTACACCATGTTCCAGCTCGCGCCCGTGGGCAGCGTCGCCCACGTCCAGGTTTGCGGCACGACGCCCTGCATGCTGCGCGGCGCTAATGACCTGAAGGCCTATCTCGAGCAGCGCATCGGTCCGAAAGACCATCGCACAGCCGACGGACGCTTCTCTTGGGAAGAGGTCGAGTGCATGGGGGCCTGCGCCAACGCGCCGATGGTCGCCATCCATGACGCCTATTACGAGGACCTTACGGTCGAGACGCTTGGACAGTTGCTGGACCGCTTCGACGCCGGCGAGCATCCCGAGCCCGGCTCAGCGATCGGCCGGCACGGTTCGGCGCCCGAGGGCGAGCAGAAGACGCTCATCGACCCGACCCTCTATGACGGCTCGCGCGCCAAGCCGATCGAGCGGCTGCCGAACCTGCCGGCGCCGGCGAGCGCCTGATGAACGACGAGGCGCGGCGCGCTTATGTGGCGGCCGTCCGCGCCTACGCCCGCGGCCTGCAGAACGCCGGCTTCGTCGGCTGTCTCGTGGGCGTCCTCGTCATGCTCTCGGGCCATTATGTGAGGGGAGTTCCTCACTGGATGGTCTATGCCGGCCTCGTCATCATCCTCATCGGCTGGGGCCTGTTCGCCTTTGCGATC
>DATHPX010000022.1:0-2889 GCA_035483335.1 Caulobacteraceae bacterium
CGCGAAGAACGCACGGTTGCCGGTCGATCCGGTTCTCACCGTCGCTGCCGGGGAAGCGCATGGCCGGATCCTGCTGAGGAAGGGACTTCCAGCGGTGAGCGGCGCGGCGAGCGCCCGGGGCGTGCGATGGGACGGCGTCACGCTTGCTGAAGCCAAGGTGAACGGCCACTGGGACCGGTCGGGAGACGCCGATCTCGCTCTGAAAGGGCGTGGCGCCACACCCTTCGACTTCAAGGGCCACGCGGCCCTGTCTCCGGGCCTGGCGCGGCTCACCGGGGGCGGATCGGCCGGTGGCGTCGCCCTTCGCCTCGCGGACGCTGCGGAGCTTCGGCGCGTCAACGGA
Organism: Caulobacteraceae bacterium; assembly: GCA_035483335.1. Classification (GTDB taxonomy): domain Bacteria; phylum Pseudomonadota; class Alphaproteobacteria; order Caulobacterales; family Caulobacteraceae; genus Acaudatibacter. The sequence continues at coordinate 344 of DATHPX010000022.1, forward strand.
GACTGGCGACTTGCGCCGACAACCGTGGCGCTGCCCAAGGGGCGCCTTGTCATCGCCGGTCAGCTGGGTCACGCCGGTCTCGCGGGTTCGGCGCGCCTGGAACAGGCGGATCTTGCCCTCGCCGACGGCTTCGACCCGAGCCTTGGCCTTTCGGGCGTGGTGAACGGCGACGTTTCGTTCAACCTCGCAAACGGCGCGCCGCCGACAGGCTCGGCGCAGCTGGAGATCACGCGGTTCTCGCGCGCGAGCCTCACCGGAGAGTCCGAGCCGGTGGATATCGCCGTCCTCGCGTCCCTCACCGCCCGGCAGGGCCTTGCGCACGCGGTGGTGCGCCGCCGCGGCGCGGCCGTCGGCCGGCTGCAGGCTGTCGTGGGGCCATTCCGCTCCGATGGCGATCTCATTCGGCGCGTGAGCACCGCCCCGCTTCATGGCGGCGTGCGCTGGAACGGCCCGGCCGAAGCGCTCTGGAGTCTCGCGGGTCTCGCCGGTCAGAGTGTCGGCGGCCCGCTGACGATAGGCGCCGACTTCTCTGGGACAGTGGATCAGCCCACCGTCGTCGGAGTGGTGAAGGGGCAGGGGCTGAAGTACGCAAATACTGGCGTCGGGACGAGTATCGACAACATCACGCTCGATGGCCGCTTCGAAGGCGCTCGCCTGCAGCTCACACAGCTGACTGGACGGGCGGGCAATGGAACGATCGGTGTCTCCGGCTTCGTCGACCTGTCGGGGGCCAATGGCTATCCAATCGATCTCAAGCTCTCGCTCTCACATGCCCGTCTCGCACGCAGCGACCAGGTGTCCGTGACCGCTTCGGGCGAGCTGACGGCGACCAACACCCGCAAGGCTGGGGCGCTCATCGCGGGCAAGCTCACGCTCGATGACGCGAGCTATCAGTTTGGGCGGCCGGGGGTGGAAGACGTTCCGGAGCTGACCGGCGTCCGGCGCAAAGACGAGGCTCCCGGCGAGCCGATCACGCCAAGCGACGCGGAGCCGTCCCCGGCCGGCCCGCCTAGCCGATGGAAACTGGACGTCGCGATCGCGAGCTCCAACCACCTGATCGTCCGGGGCATGGGGCTTTCGGCGGAGTGGGCCGCGGCGCTGACGATCAAAGGGGATGTGCGTCGTCCCGTGGTGATCGGAGACATCACCGCCGTTCGCGGCAACTTCCTGTTCGCAGGCCGCAAACTCGACCTCACCCGGGGTCTGATCCATCTCAACGGGTCCGATCCCCCTGATCCGTCGCTCGACATCGTGGCCTCGAGCAACGTCGAGGGGGTGACAGCCAATGTGTCCATCGCCGGCACGGCGGCGCACCCGCAGATCGTCTTCAGCTCGATCCCCGCGCTCCCATCCGAGGAGGTGCTGGCCCGCCTGTTGTTCGGCACATCCGCGGCCAACATCTCGCCCGCTCAGGCGGTCGAGCTCGCCGCTTCGATCAACACGCTGCGAGGGGGCGGGTCGGGGCCGCTGGGCCGCATCCAGAAGCTGGCCCACCTCGACCGTCTGAGCTTCTACGCAGCGGACAAGACCACCGGTCGCGCTGCCGGGGTCGGCGCCGGCAAGTATGTGACGAAGAACATCTATATCGAGATCACTACGGACGCACGCGGCTATACCGCCACGCAGGTCGAGATCGCCTTGCGGCGGAGCCTTCAGCTACTCTCTCAGGTGAGCGCGATCGGGACATCCAACATGAGCATCCGGTTCACCCACAACTATTAGGGTCGAACGCGTTGGGCGCGACCGGGGACCCCGAGGCGGGTGAAGCGCGCCGAGGTCCCCTCGCGTCACTTCTTGGACTGACTGCTGGCCATGGCCCCCATGTGGTCGTGCTTCTTCTTGCTCTTCATGTGATCGCCACTCGCCATCGCGCTCGACTTCATGTGGTCGCCGGACGCCATCGCGCCCGAGGCCATGTGATCGCCGCTCGCCATCGCCCCCGACGCCATGTGGTCGCCGGACGCCATGTGGTCACCGGACCCCATGTGGTCACCGGAAGCCATAGCGCCGGACGAATTCGCCTGGGCGAAAGCGGAACCGCCGGCGAGGACGGCGCCGAACGCGCCAATCGTCAGTATCCTGAAGATCGTGGTCATCGGAGTCTCCGTAATAGGTTGGCCTGGAACGGCCTTGTAGTCCCGCCCCCGGGCGGGATGGGTGGACTGGCGACTTCGCCGGAAATCGGTCAGAGCTTGGCCGCTGCAAGAATCGGGCCGCCTGGGCCGTCCTGGACCAACAGCGCGGTCTTCAGGCCGGGTGTGCTCGGCGGCAGCCGATAGGACGCGACGGCGCCGGACCAGGCGCCAAGGCGCACCAACTCCTTGACGACGTTCTTATGCGGCAGCGTCTTGCCGGCGTTCTCGCCGCGCTGGATCGGCACCTGAACGATGTTCGGGTTGTACCGGACCAGGAGCACGTCGGCCGCGCGGTGGGTGGCGGCGCCACCAATGGAAACGCGGTCACCGTCGAGGGTGATGGTTGGGCCGCCGTCGCCACGGTCCTCGCGGCGGATGAGGCCTTCCAACTCGTCGCGGCGGACGCCGACG
>DATHPX010000023.1:0-17260 GCA_035483335.1 Caulobacteraceae bacterium
AAAGCCCCGTTTGTGAGGTTCGTGAGGTTCGTGGCCAATCTCTGGCGTCACGTCTCGCAGATTTAAATAAAGAAGACGAAAATACGACATAAAACGACATTAATATTGAACATTGATTTCCAACTTTCTAACCAATTCATCCCGCTATTCAGTTAAGAATTGTGAAAGTTTGAGAGAAAGGTTTGACGCTTTGGTTCGACCTGTGGTTCTGCTCCGGTCGTAGCGTGGCGATGGGCGCCGTTGGCGTCGCCCTCGCCGTTAGAGGATTACAGGTGAGCCAATGCGGTTCTGGTCTTTGATCATCTCTTCCGCCGCCCTCTTCGGCCTCGTGACGGCCGCGAGCGCCGGCAGGACGGTCGCCTGGGCGGCTTCCGAGCCCGCGACCTTGGCGTTCGTCATGCTTGGGCTGTGCACCCTCGCCGCAGCGATCTGCCAACCCCGCCTCGCGGCGGCAGCTGTCGCGGAGCGTCAAGTCCGCCGCTGAGCCTCGGTTTAGCCGCCACCCAAAAGTTCCGTCATCGCCAGGCGAAAGTCCCGGCGACCCATCGTCGGCTTGGCGCCCCGCTCGCATTGACCGCGCCGGGCGGCGCGGTCACGCCGGGCCGAGCGCTTCACCCGTTGTTGCCGCGCAAACCACCCAAGCGTTCTACCTGTCATGGCCGCGCTCGCGCGCAGCCACGGCAAGCGTTCGCACAGTCGATCGATGGGTGGCCGGCACCGACGGCCGGCCATGACGGAATTTAAAGGGGGGCGCCTCAGGGAGGGAAGTGAACGTGTTCCCCCGCCCCCCGACCCTACCCCCTCTCCAGCAAATGCACGTAACAAACCGCCCCCACCCCAACCATGTGGGCCAGACCCCGGCGGGCGCCGGGGTGTTGCCGCGGTCCGGCCTCGCCCCGCAGTTGGCGGGTGATTTCGGCGATCTGGCCGACGCCGGTGGGGCCGATGGGGTGGCCCATGGAGATCAGGCCGCCGGAGGGGCTGACGGCGCAGCGGCCGCCGATGTCGAAGGCGCCTTCCTTGAGCATCGGCACGGCATGGCCGTCGGGGGCGAAACCCATGGCCTCCAGATACTCCACCTCTTCGACGGTGAAGGCGTCGTGCAGCTCGACCACGTCGATGTCCGCTGGCGTCAGGCCCGCGTCGCGAAAGGCGATCGCCGCCGTCTCTTCGGTCAGCATGGCGTCGTAGCGGGTGGCGTCGTCATAGACGCGCTGGCTGCGCCCGGCCGATCCTGCGACGCGCACGGCGCGCTCGAGCCCCAACCCGTGGCGCTTCAGGCCCGCCTCCGAGGCGACGATCACCGCCGCCGCGCCTTCGCCCACCGGCGTGCACTGCAGCGAGGTGAACCCGCCGGCGATCTTCTTGCCGTTGAGGATCTCGTCGAGCGTGCGTTCTTTCTGATGCTGCGCGAACGGGTTCTTCGAGCCGTTTCGGTGGTTCTTCAGCGCCACCAGCGCGATGTCTTCGACCTTCGCTCCGCTCTTCGCGGCATAGGCGTCGGCCAGCAGGGCGAAGTGGGTGAAGGGCGCGATGGCGTCGTCGGCCAGGCTGCCGATCCGCGCCAGCGCCTCCGCCCGGCCCACCGGCATGGGCTTGTCGACGCCGACGACGAGGACGATGTCGGCGAGGCCTGAGGCCACCTCCATCACCGCATGCCGGAACGCCGCCGAGCCGGACGCAGAGGCGTTCTCCACATGGACGATCGGGATTCCGGTGGCGCCGAGGTGGCGCAGCATCGCCCGTCCGGGGGCCATAGGCAGCAGCGCCTTGGCGACATATGCGCTCTCGACGGCTGGCCAGGCGAGACCCGCATCCGCCAGCGCCGCGCGCACGGCGGTGAGGCCGAGCTCGACGTAGGGAGTCTCGGACGCGAACTGGTAGCGGTGGAAGCCGATCCCGGCGACGTAGGCGGGACGCAGGTCCTTCAGCGTCGTCATGGCTCAGGCCTCCGGGGCGAAGCGCAGGTCGAGGCGAGAGGCCCCATCCGCGTCAGGCACGGCCTCAAGGGTGGTGACCATACGCCTGCCGACCTCCAGCGGGCCCGCATCCTCCACGATCAGGGTGCGGACGATCGGCCCGTCGTCGAGCCGGATCGAGCCGACCGTGAACGGCGCCTCGCGACCCTTGCCCGCGTGCAAATGCACCCGCGCCGAGGCGAGGAGCTGTCCGACGCCTGACAGTGCGCACGGTTGGAGATAGACGCCGCCGCACTTCTCACAGCCATACTTCTGCAGCGGAAAGAACACATAGCCGCAGGAGGCGCAGGCGCCGCCGAGTAGGGCAGGGCGCTCCGGGACCGTCGCCGTACCCTCCGCGCGATAGAGCGCGGGCTTGAGAAGCTCGTCCATCCGGCGCCTCCAAAAACTTATTGACGGACAAACAAACATGTCATCTGCTGACCGGCAAGCGAAAACGGAGGCCCAGGTGACGGCGGTCAAAGCCGAACGGCGATCGCAGGCGGAGCGGCGGGAAGAGGCCGAGACCCGGCTCCTGCAGGCCGCCATCGCCATGGTTGCCGAGCGCGGGCTGGAGCGGCTCACCCTGGCCGACGTCGGCGAGGCGGCCGGCTACAGCCGCGGCCTGCCGGCGCACTATTTCGGCAGCAAGGCCGGCCTCATCGTCACCCTGGCTCAGCGCCTGGTGGGTGGCTTCGGCCAGGCGCTCGACCGTGTGGAGCGCCATCCGCCGGGGCTCGAGCGCCTCATCGGCATCGTGCGCTTCTACCTCGACAGCGCGCGCAAGGACCCGGTCGGCGCCAAGGCTCTGCTCGTACTGCTCGGCGACGGCCTCAACAACGACCTCGTCCGCGAGCCGCTGGCGGCGCTCAACGCCCGCAGCGTCAAGGCGTTCGAGACCAACCTCGCCGCCGCGATCGAGAAGAGCGAGGCGCGCGCCGACATCGATGTGCGCGCCCAGGCGATCCTGATCCTCGCCACCCTGCGCGGCGTCGTCAGCCAGTGGCAGCTCGCCCCGGGAAGCATCGATCTGACCCGGGTCCGCGACGAGATGGTCGCCAGCCTGAAGAGGAGCCTCGCCGCATGACCGCGCCCCAGCCGGGAAGCCTCGAGCATTGGGCGCGCGAGCGACCCGACGCGCCGGCGATGATCGAAGGTGAACGGGTGGTGACGTGGAGGGAGTGGAACGAGGCAGCCGACCGCCTGGCCGAGGGCCTCGCCGCCCACGGACTCGTCGCCGGCGACGTGCTCGTCACGCGCATGCAGATCCGGCCCGAGTGGCCGATCGCCAGCGCGGCGGCGGGGAAGCTCGGGCTGCGCCTGCTGGGCCTCAACTGGCGCCTGACACCGGCGGAGACCCGCTATGTCCTGACCAACAGCGGCGCGCACGCGATCCTCTGCGACGACGCCGATCCGGCGGCCCTGGCGTCGGCCTTCGAGGGCCTGCCGCTGAAGCTCGCCGGGTCTGTCGACGTCCCCGCCGACGGCTTCGTCACCTATGCGGAGTTGAGCGCCCAGGCGCCTGCCGAGCCGCGCTTCGCCGCGCGCAATCCGCCGCTGATCCTCTACACCTCCGGCACCACGGGCCTGCCCAAAGGCGTGGTGATGGGCGGACACGGCGCGGACGACGAGACCCGCCGGCGGATGGCCGAGTACCAGCGCAGCGTGGCGGGCAGCCGCTCGCCCAGCCCGGACGACGTGGTGATGATCGTCCTTCCCATGCACCACGGCGCGGGGCCGGGCGCGGTGTGGGGCGCAACGGCGCGAGGCGCCAAGATGGTCTTCCTCCGCCGTTTCGATCCGGAGGAGGCGCTGCGGCTGATCGAGCGCCACAGGGTCACGACCTGGACCGGCGTTCCCACCATGTACAAGCGCATGGCCGGCCTGCCGCCGGACGTGGTCGCCCGTTACGACGTCTCCTCCATCCGCGCGCTCGGTGTCGGCGCCGCGCCCGTGCCCTATTCGCTGAAGGAATGGATCATCGCCACCTTCGGCGAGGTGCTCTCCGAAGGCTACGGGACCACCGAGACCGGCATGCTGACCGCGCTCTCGCCGGAGATGCAGCGCCGCAAGCCCGGCTCCAGCGGCCTGCCGCACACCCACGTGCACATCAGCATCCGCGACGAGAGCGGCGCGCAGTTGCCGGCGGGCGAGGAAGGCGAGATCTGGGTCCAGACACCGGCGGTGATCAACCAGTACCTGAACGCCGCCCCGCTCGGCCCCGATACGCTGGACGCGGACGGTTACTTCCGCACAGGCGATGTCGGCCGTCTCGACGCGGACGGCTATCTCTTCATCACCGACCGGGCGAAGGACATGATCGTCTCGGGCGGGGTCAACATCTATCCGGCCGAGATCGAGGCGGCGATCCTCACCCATCCGGCGGTGCAGGACGTCGCCGTGATCGGCGTGCCGAACGAGGAGTTCGGCGAGGAGGTGAAGGCCTTCTGCGAGCTGAAGCCCGGCCAATCCGCCGAACCGGCGGACATCGCCGGGCACTGCAAGACGGCGCTCGCCTCGTACAAGCGGCCGAGAACCATCGAGATCGTGGCCGAGCTGCCGCGCAACACCATGGGCAAGCTCCTCAAGCGGGAGCTGCGCGACCCATACTGGAAGGGACGGGAGAGAAACGTATGACCGACATCCTCGATCTGGGCGGCCGCGTCGCCCTGGTGACCGGCGCGGGGCAGGGCGTGGGGCGCCAGATCGCCCTGCACCTGGGCGGGGCCGCGAACAGCGGCGGCGTCGCCGTGAACGACTATGTGCTGGAGCGCGCCGAGGCAGTCGCCGAGGAGGTCCGCGCGGCCGGCGGCAAGGCGATCGCGGTGCAGGCCGACGTCTCCAGCCAGGAGAGCGTCAAGGCGATGGTCGAGAAGACCCGCGCCGAGCTTGGCCCGGTCGGCGTGCTGGTCAACAACGCCGGCAATGCGGGCGCCAACCCCTCGCCGGAGCTGCGCAAGCCGTTCTGGGAGACCGGCCCCGAGGTCTGGCAGAGCTTCGTCGGGGTCAACTTCTACGGCGTGATCAACTGCACGGGCGCGGTGATCCCCGGCATGATCGAGCGCCAGGCGCCCGGACGGATCATCACCATCATCTCCGACGCGGGTCGCTGGGGCGATGCGAACATGGAACTCTACGCCGCCTCCAAGGCCGGCGCGGCGGGCTTCATGCGCTCGGTCGCCCGCACGCTTGGCCGCTACGGGATCACCGCCAACTCGGTCGCCATCGCCCTCACCGCGACGCCGGCGGTCGAGCGCACCCTGCAGGGGGATCCCGAGCGGCTGAAGCGGCAGATGGAGAAGTACATCATCCGCCGCCCGGGCCAGCCGATGGACATCGCCAACATGGTGCTCTTCCTGGCCTCCGACGCCTCGCCGTGGATCACCGGACAGGTCTATCCGGTGAACGGCGGCTTCACCTTCGCGCTCTGAGCCGGCGCGCGCCATGAGCGAGGAGCGCATCCTCACCGAGCGGCGTGGGCACGTGCTGGTTGTCACCATCAACCGGCCCGAGGCCCGCAACGCCTTCGATGCCGAAAGCGCCCAGGCGCTGGAGGCGGCCGCCGACCGGATCGACGCCGAGGACGACATCTTCGTCGCCGTGATCACCGGCGCCGGCGGCAACTTCTCCGCCGGGGCGGACCTCAAGGCGGCGGCGCGGGGCGAGCGGGCGGCCACGAAACGCGGCGGTTTCGGCTGGTTCGGCAAGCCGCCGAGGAAGCCGGTGATCGCCGCGGTGGAAGGCTACGCCGTCGGCGGCGGCTTCGAGCTCTGCCTCTCCTGCGACCTGATCGTCGCGGCGAAGACCGCGAAGTTCGGCCTTCCCGAGGTGCGCCACAACGTGGTCGCGGTCGGCGGGGGCCTCTTTCGCCTGCCGCGGCGCATGCCCTACCACCTCGCCATGGAGCTGGCCCTCACCGGCGAGTTCCGCGATGCGGAGTTCTTCCACCAGCACGGCGTGGTGAACCGCGTGGTCGAGACCGGCCAGGCGCTGGAGGAGGCCGTTCGCTGGGCCGAGGCCCTGCAGGCCAACGGGCCGACCGCGCTCGCCGCCTCCAAGGAGATCATGTTCCACTCGCCCGACTGGACCGATGACGAGGCCTGGGGCGCGCAGATGGCCTTCGCCCAGCGCGCCCTGGCGTCCGAGGACCGCAGGGAAGGCCTCGCCGCCTTTGCCGAAAAGCGGCGGCCGGTCTGGAAGGGACGATGAGCGCGATCCCCGAGGCGATCGGCCGGCGGCTGACCCTGCCGCTGATCGCCGCGCCGATGCTGCGCGTCTCCGGGCCTGACCTCGTCGTCGCCGCCTGCAACGCCGGCGTCATCGGGGCCTTCCCGACCAAGAACGCGCGCACGGCCGAGGATCTCGACCGGTGGCTCACCGACATCCGCAGCCGCCTTGGCCCGGGCGCCGCGCCGTTCTGCCCCAACCTCATCATGCGCGACACGCGCCTTGCCGAGGACCTCGCCATCGTGGCCCGGCACGGGGCGGAGGTGGTCATCACCAGCGTCGGCTCCCCCGCGCCGGCCGTGGCCACGCTGCACGACGCCGGCGCCCTGGTGCTGGCGGACGTGGCGACGCTCCGGCACGCCGAGCGGGCGATCGCAGCCGGCGCCGATGGGCTCATCCTCCTGACCGCAGGGGCAGGGGGCCAGACCGGCTGGCTCAACCCCTTCGCCTTCGTGCGGGCGGTGCGGGCCATGTTCGACGGCATCGTCGTGCTGGCCGGTGGGATCAGCGACGGCCGCGCCCTGGCCGCGGCGATCACCCTGGGCTGCGACCTCGCCTACATGGGCACCCGCTTCATCGCCACGCGCGAGAGCCTGGCGTCGGACGGCTACCGCTCGATGCTGGTCGGCGCGTCGATGGACGACGTCATGCTCACCAGCGCCTTCACCGGCCTTCCCACCAACATGCTCCAGCCCTCGATCGAAGCCGCCGGCCTCGACCCCAAGCGCCTGGACGAGCAGATCGACGAAGCCCGCTCCCGCGACCGCTTCGGCCCCGCCGCCCCCGGCCCCCGCCGCTGGACCGACATCTGGAGCGCCGGCCACACCGTCTCCGGCGTCCGCGAGATCGCGACGGTGCAGGCGGTCGTGGACCAGACCCGGGCGGAGTTTGAGGGGTAGCTGCCCGCGGAGCCGCTCGAGCGGCGGCTTTCCCCACCCGTCTGACCGCCGGCCAAAGGCCAGTCAGCCGCTTTCCCCTAAAGGTGAAGGAGAGCGCGCTTCGCGCCCCAATCCGCCCGTGGCGACGGCGCTGGCTGGAGGCGTTGTCGCCCTCGCCTTGATCGCCTCGAGATAACAGCGGGCTCCGGTGATGTTCACCATGCGCGGCAAAGGCGACTTTAGTCCCGGCATCCCCTATGGGGTCACCATCTCCGTAGGCTCGGCGGACATCCTCTGGGCGCCCCTGGCGGGATGGCCCGGACCTTAGGTTTTCACGGACAAGTCGTTGTGAGCCGCAGCATCGTGCACGGTCCGACAGACGCCTTTCGGTGGGCCAAAGCCCTATCGGCCGGACCCTACCTCGAGTTCGCCGTTCGGGGGCGCAACGCCTGGTGGCGTTACCCCGCAGCACTCCTTCTCGCCATCGCGCTGTCGGTCGTACTGGGCGGGGCGATCGGAGCGACGCTCTCGGCGTTCGAAGTCCCGATTTCCGCCCTGGCCGCCGAGCTCACCACGCCCACCCATCCGCCGGTGTTCATGCTCGCCATGGCGTTCAACTTCGCGGTGATCCTGGCTGGATTTTTCCTCGCCGCCTGGCTCGTCCAGCGCAAATCGCCAGCCGATCTGATCGGCCAGTGGTCCTGGCGATGGCTGGCGATCGGCGCGGTTCTCTGGCTTGGCATGGCGCTGGTCATGACCGCGGCCGACGTGACAGTGGCGCCCTCTGGTTTCCGCTGGAGCGCCACGCCACAGACCTCGATCCTCGCTGGAAGCGCGGTCTTTGCCCTTGCTGTCCAGACCTTCACCGAGGAGGTGCTGTTCCGAGGCTACCTCACCCAGGCGATGTTGCTCATGACCCGTCGAGCGGTTCGGGCCGCCATCGTCGCCGGACTGATCTTCGGCGCCGTCCACATCCCCAACGGGCTGCCGCAGGCCGTCAGCGCGGCCGGATTCGGGATTGCAGCCTCACTGATCGCCATCCGCCTCAAGGGCGTCGCCTTCACGTTCGGACTTCACCTAGTGAACAACCTCTACGGCGCAGTCGTCGTGGTGGCGAGCAACGACCTCTTCCGCGGCTTCCCCGGCCTCATCAGCCAGTCCACACCCGGACTGGTCTGGTTCGACGTCGCAACCAACCTCCTTGCCCTGGCGGTCGTCTGCGCCATCGTCCTGCACTTCTCGCCGCCGTCCCTGGACGCAGGCGATGGCCCAAATGTAGCCGCCGCCTGACATCTGCGGCTGTAAAACGTTCTGCGCGCTCGCCCTCCTCGGATCCTTCATGGGCGGACGTCAGTCTGTTCAGACCGGGGACAAGCTGAACGAGTGTTCAGGGACAGGGTGAACACATCGGGATGATCTCTGGGGAGGAATCATGCCGTTCGATGAGTGTTCGCGTGAGAGTTCCGCCGGCTGGCGGAGATGCCTGCTGCGAACGCCGCTCCGCAGTCTCTCCCTATTTCTCAGATCGTCGCTCTCAGTCCGGAGTCGTAGCGGGCGACAAATCGCCAAGTAAAACAGTTGATTTCAGTCAAAAATAATGTATTTGAGACAGAATTAAGGCAAAACAGATTTAAATGGCAGCAATATAAGCGAGTTGATTCCGGCAGTTGGTCGCGAGAATTCATCCAGGAATTAGGTTAAGACTTGTAAACATTTGAACGAATTGTTTGACGGTTCGGTGTCGTGCGTGTTTTTGCTCGCATCACCATTCGTCTCGGGCTCGGGTTTCGTCGTCCGGCTCGCCAAGTTGATCACAGGTGATTCCAATGCGCTTCAGATCGATGATCGTCGCATCCGCCGCCATCTGCGGGTTAGCGACGGCCGCTCACGCCACAAAGACTATCGACGTGACTTACGTCTCAATGAACAATCCGGCCGTCGTCACGCTCAGCGCGCCTGGGCTTAACGAAGAGGTCTATGACTCCGCGATCCTTTTCACCACCAAATCGGGTTCGACTATCCCGGTGTTCTGTGTGGACATCTGGCACGAGATCAACCTGGGCCCAGCCAACATCACTTTCGAGGAAAAGCCGGTGACGACCGACTCCTCAGGTTCGGTGTCGGGAACGGGTAACGCACTCAGCGGGACGCAGATTGGGGAGATCGGGGGGCTCGTGGACCTTGGGACAGCGCTGTTCCGTAATGGAGACCCCAACCTGGCCACTGACCTCGCAGGCATCCAGGGGGCGATCTGGTCGATCGAAAATCCGGCCCTGACTATCTCGGGCGCCTCGAACGTGATGGGCAGCATCTCGTTCTATGAGACCTACGCCCAATCTCATCAATCCAACGACTTCATCGGCCTCTACGACGTCAATGGCGCAATCCAGGGCCAGTCCATGGGGGTGCCGGAACCCACGACCTGGCTGTTGATGCTGCTCGGGTTCAGCTCGCTCGGCGCGGCCCTTCGCTCCTCGCGGCTGGCGCAGGTGCGGATACCCCAGCGCGCCCGGCGTCGTTGACCTCCCAGCGGCCAGGAGATCCCTCCCGGCCGAGACGCTCCGACCGGCGGATTTGTCGCCGCTCAGATCGGCTCGGCCGCGAGGCGCTTGTCGAGATAGGCGCCCACGCGCTTTTCCACTTCGGTGAGGTTCTCGTTCCAGAAGTGGTTGCCGCCTTCGACCAGCTCGTAGTCGATGACGATGCCCTTCTGGGTGCGTAGCTTGGCGACCACGCGCTCCACCTCCGTGTACGGCACCACGGTGTCGCCGGAGCTGTGCAGCATCAGGCCCGAGGCCGGGCAGGGGGCCAGAAAGCTGAAGTCGTACATGTTGGTCGGCGGCGAGACGGAGATGAAGCCGTCGGTCTCCGGCCGGCGCATGAGGAGCTGCATGCCCACCCAGGCGCCGAAGTCGAATCCGGCCACCCAGCACTGGGACGCCGCGGGGTTGGTGGCCTGGAGCCAGTCGAACGCCGTCGCGGCGTCGGCAAGTTCGCCGATGCCTGAATCGAACTCGCCCTGGCTGCGGCCGACGCCGCGCGAATTGTAGCGTAGGACGTTGAATCCCCGCGTCATGAACAGGTGGAAGAGCTGCACCGCCACCGGGTGATTCATGTGTCCGCCCGCGCGCGGGTGGGGGTGCAGGATGAGAGCGATGGGGGCGGTCTCGTCCTTGCGGGGAGAGTATCGGGCTTCAATGCGGCCGGCGCTGCCGGCCAGGACGATTTCTGGCATGAGTTAGTGAGTCCTGCGCCTCCCGCAGCGGCTAATTCTTGACCGCTGGGGTTGGTCTTCCTAGATGCAAATACGATGGGCGGGGGCGATCCCCGCTCCGCGCTCCGGGCGCGGCTTTTAACAAACCCGCGTCTCGGAAAGCGAGAAAATTGCAACGGCCTTTCCCATGCAATTGAGCACCAAGGGACGCTACGCCGTGATGGCGATGACCGACCTCGCGGGCGAGGAGTCCGGCGAGCCTGTGCCGCTCGCGGTGATCGCCGAGCGCCAGCAGATCTCCCGGCCCTATCTGGAGCAGCTTTTCGCGCGCCTGCGCAGGCGCGGCCTGGTGAGTTCGGTGCGCGGCCCCGGCGGGGGTTACCGGCTCGCGCGGCCCGCGTCCGAGCTGAGCGTGGCCGATGTGGTGATCGCGGTGGACGAGCCCTTGCGCGCCATCCGCTGCGCCGGAAACGGCACGGGCTGCATGAAGGGCGGCGCGCGCTGCCTCACCCACGACCTGTGGGAAGAAACGGGCAAGCGGATCCACGACTACCTGGCCAGCGTGACCTTGGAAGACGTGTGCGCGCGCCGGCTGTCGGTTCCGGAGCAGCGGGCGTCATGACTGCGAACCGCCCCGTCTACCTCGACTACAACGCGACCGCGCCGATCCGCCCCGAGGCGGCCGCGGCCGTCGCGCGGGCGCTGGAGGTCGGCGGCAACCCGTCCTCGGTGCACGCGGTCGGCCGGGCGGCCCGCAATCTGGTCGAGACGGCGCGCGCTCAGGTCGCGGCCCTGGTCGGCTCTCCCTCGACGGCGGTCACCTTCGTCAGCGGCGGGGCCGAGGCCAACGCCCTGGCGATCGAGAGCGCCGCGGCCGCCGGATACGAAGAGATCATCGTCGGCGCGACCGAACACGACACCGTCCGCTCCTCCGCGGCCGCGGCGGGCGTGGATGTCGCCGAATGGCCGGTCGGACCCGACGGGCAGGCCGATCTGGCGTGGCTGCAGACGCGCCTCTCCGCAGGTCGGAAATCCCTCGTCTGCCTGATGCTGGCGAACAACGAGACGGGCGTCATCCAGCCTGTCGCCCTGGCCGCGCGGATGGTCCGCGAGGCGGGCGGCTGGCTGCACGTCGACGCGATCCAGGGCGCCGGCAAGGTCGCCATCGATTTTGGGACCCTGGGCGCGGACACCCTTTCGCTCTCGGCGCACAAGCTCGGCGGATCTCAGGGCGTCGGCGCCCTCGTGGCCGGCCCGCGGGCGCGGCTCACCCGCCAGATCCACGGCGGCGGGCAGGAGCGGGGCCTTCGCGCGGGAACCGAGAACGTGAGCGGCATTGCCGGTTTCGGCGCGGCCGCTGAGGCTGCGGCGCGCGACCTGCCGCACGCGGCGGTTGAAAGTACCGGTCGGGATGAGCTGGAAAAGATCGTCCTCGCCGCCGGCGCCGAGGTCCTCGGCCAGGCCGCGCCGCGCCTGCCGCAGACACTTTGTTTCGCCATGCCGGCATTTGCTTCGGAACTGCAAATCATCGGCCTCGATCTTGTGGGGGTGATGGTCAGCGCTGGCGCGGCCTGTTCCTCTGGCAAGGTCAAGGCCAGCCACGTGGTGACCGCCATGGGCCGGCCCGATCTCGCCGCCTGCGCCATCCGCGTCAGCGGCGGCTGGGCCACCACACCTGACGACTGGGCGCGCTGCGCCGACGCCTGGTCGCAGATCCAAGCGCGCCACGCCGCGCGCCAGAAGGAGTTCGCCTGATATGCCTGCCGTCCGCGAGACCGCCGAGCAGGTGCTGGAGCTGGAGCGCTACAAGCACGGCTTCATCACCGAGGTCGACCAGGAGTTCGCGCCCAAGGGCCTTACCGAGGCCACCATCCGCTTCATCTCGGCCAAGAAGGACGAGCCGGACTGGATGCTGGAGTGGCGCCTGGACGCGTTCCGGCGCTGGCAGGCGCTGGAGGAGCCCCGCTGGGCCCGCCTCGAATACCCGCCGATCGACTATCAGGACGCCTATTACTACGCCGCGCCCAAGGCCAAGGACGGCCCTGCGAGCCTCGACGAGGTGGATCCGGAGCTGCTGGCGACCTACGCCAAGCTCGGCATCCCGCTGAAGGAGCAGGAAGTCCTCGCCGGCGTCGCCGGGGCGCCGCGCTATGCGGTCGACGCGGTGTTCGACAGCGTCTCGGTGGTCACCACCTTCAAGAAGGAGCTGGCCGCGGCCGGCGTGATCTTCTGCCCGATCAGCGAGGCGATCCGCGAGCACCCCGAGCTGGTCCGCAAGTACCTCGGCTCGGTCGTGCCGGTCTCCGACAACTACTTCGCCTGCCTCAACAGCGCGGTCTTCTCTGACGGCAGCTTCGTCTATGTGCCGCCGGGCGTGCGCTGCCCGATGGAGCTCTCCACCTATTTCCGGATCAACGCGGCCGAGTCCGGCCAGTTCGAGCGCACCCTGATCATCGCCGACAAGGGCGCCTACGTCTCCTACCTCGAGGGCTGCACCGCCCCGATGCGGGACGAGAACCAGCTCCACGCCGCGGTGGTCGAGCTGGTGATCCTCGAGGACGCGGAGATCAAATACTCCACGGTGCAGAACTGGTACCCCGGCGACGCCGAGGGGCGCGGCGGCATCTACAACTTCGTCACCAAGCGCGCCGACTGCCGCGAGGACCGGGCGAAGGTGAGCTGGACCCAGGTGGAGACCGGCTCGGCCATCACCTGGAAGTACCCCTCCTGCATCCTGCGCGGGAACGAGTCGGCGGGCGAGTTCTACTCCATCGCCATCACCAACAACCGCCAGCAGGCCGACACCGGCACCAAGATGATCCACCTGGGCGCCAACACCCGCTCGCGCATCATCTCCAAGGGCATCTCGGCCGGCCGATCGACAAACACCTATCGCGGCCTCGTCTCGGCCCACCCCAAGGCCAAGGGCGCGCGCAACTTCACCCAGTGCGACTCCCTGCTGATCGGCAAGCAGTGCGGCGCGCACACCACCCCCTACATCGAGGCGCGCAACGCCTCGGCCCACTTCGAGCACGAAGCCACCACCACCCGCCTGTCCGAAGACCAGCTCTTCTACGCCATGCAGCGTGGCCTCTCGCAGGAGGAAGCGGTGCAATTGCTGGTCAACGGTTTTGTGAAAGACGTCCTACAGGAACTCCCAATGGAATTTGCAGTCGAGGCCCAGAAGCTCGTGGCCATCTCCCTGGAAGGGAGCGTGGGATGACCGCCCTGCTTTCGATCCGCGATCTGTCCGCCCGCGTAGAGGAAAAGGAAATCCTCTCCGGCCTCTCGCTCGATGTGCCGGCGGGCGAGGTCCACGCCATCATGGGCCCGAACGGGGCGGGCAAGTCGACTCTCTCCTACGTCCTCACCGGCCGGCCCGGCTATGAGGTGACGAGCGGGACCGCGAGCCTCGCGGGCGAGGACCTGCTGGCCCTGGAGCCCAACGAACGGGCGGCCCGCGGCGTCTTCCTCTCCTTCCAGTATCCGCTGGAAATTCCTGGCGTGCCGGCCCTGACCTTCCTGCGTACGGCGCTTAACGCCCAGCGCAAGGCGCGCGGCGAGGCGGAGATCGCAGCCCCCGACTTCCTGCGCCTGGTCCGCGCGAAGGCGGCTGCGCTGAAGATCGACTTCGACATGCTCAAGCGCGCCCTCAACGTCGGCTTCTCCGGGGGCGAGAAGAAGCGGATGGAAATCCTGCAGATGTCGGTGCTGGAGCCGAAGCTCGCGATCCTCGACGAGACGGACAGTGGCCTCGACATCGACGCCATGCGGATCGTCGCCGAGGGCGTCAATGCCCTGCGCGCGCCCGACCGCGCCCTACTGGTGATCACCCACTACCAGCGCCTCTTGGACTACGTCCAACCCGACCGGGTGCACGTCCTGGCCGGCGGCCGCATCGTCGCGTCCGGCGGTCCCGAGCTGGCCCACCAGCTCGAGGCCGAGGGCTACGACCGCTACGGGAGCCTGGCGGCATGAGCCTGGCGCGCGCCATAGAGACTGGCGATGTCGGTCTGCTGCCGTCCCGCCGGGACGAGGACTGGCGCTGGAGCGACCTGCGCGGCCTGATCCGCGTCGCCCCGCCCGCCTCGCCGGAATGGGTCGAACCTCTCGCGCCTGGGCCCTTCTCCGGCGCAGATGCGGAAGAGATCCTCGTCGTCAATGGCCGCGGCCCCGACCTCATCGTCGTCGGCCCCGGCGAGAAGCGCGCCATCGCCCTTCGCCTGATCGCCGCGCCCAACGCCGGCTCTCATCTCGCCCGCCTCGCAATCGAAGTGGGCGAGGGCGGCGAGCTGACCTTGCTGGAAAGCCATGAGGGCGCCGGCCAGGACTACCTCACCGCCAGCGACATGACGATCGAGCTCGGCGCCGGCGCACAGGCCGAGCGGATCGTGCTCGCCGCCGAGAGCGAGTCCGGCGTGGCCGTCTCCATCGCCAAAGTCCAGCTGGCGGCCGGCGCCCGCTTCGAGCAGATGGTGCTCGCCTCCGGCGCGCGACGCGAGCGCATCGAGACGGTGGTGGAGCACCCGGGCGCCGGCGCCTTCGTGCGTCTCGACGGCGTCTATCTGCTGAACGAGCGGCGTCATTCCGACATCACCACCGTGGTCACCCACAATGGCGTCGACGGGATCACCGATCAGCTGATCAAGGGCGTGGTCCAGGACCAGGCCCGGGGCGTATTCCAGGGCCGCATCCTCGTCGCCAAGGGCGCCGACCAGACCGACGCCCGGATGGGCCATCACGCCCTGATCCTCTCGGACCGTGCGGAGGTGGACGCCAAGCCCGAGCTGGAGATCTGGGCGGACGACGTCGCCTGCGCGCACGGCAATACCGTCGGGGCGCTCGACGAGGACGCCCTGTTCTACGCGGCTCAGCGCGGCATCCCGCCGGACGAGGCGCGGGCCCTGCTGATCCAGGCTTTCGTGGGCGAGGCGGTCGACCGCGTCCGCCACGAGGGCGCGCGGGAAGTGGCGAGGGCGTGGGTGGCGCAACGGCTGGGAGCGAGCCTGTGAGCTTCGACGTCGAGAGCGTCCGCGCCCAATTCCCGATCCTGCAGCGGCAGGTGAACGGGCGGCCGCTGGTCTATCTCGACAGCGCCGCTTCGGCCCAGAAGCCGACGGCGGTGATGGAGGCGATGACCCAAGCCAGCCGCACCTCCTACGCCAACGTCCACCGGGGCCTGCACACCCTCGCCAACGAAACGACTGAGGCCTATGAGGCCGCCCGCGAGAGCGTGCGCGACCTGCTGAACGCCGCCAGCGCCTCGGAGATCGTGTTCACCAAGGGCGCTACCGAGGCGATCAATCTCGTGGCTTCGAGCTTCGGCCAGTCGCTCGCGGAGGGCGACGAGATCGTGCTCACCCAGATGGAACACCACGCCAACATCGTCCCCTGGCACTTCCTGCGCAGCCAAGGCGTGGTGCTTCGCTTCACGCCGGTGCTGGACGACGGGCGCCTGGACGTCGCGGCTCTGGGCGAACTGATCGGACCGCGCACGCGGATGGTCGCGGTCAGCCACATGTCGAATGTGCTGGGCACGGTGAACCCGGTCGCCGAGATCGCCGCCATGGCCCATGCGGCCGGGGCTCTGATCCTGGTCGACGGCTGCCAAGCCGTCGTTCACCAGAAGGTGGATGTGCAGGCCCTCGACGCCGACTTCTATGTCTTCTCCGGCCACAAGCTCTATGGCCCCACGGGCATCGGCGCGCTCTATGGCAAGGCCGCGCTGCTGGCGGACCTGCCTCCCTATCAGGGAGGCGGCGAGATGATCGGGTCCGTCACGCTCGAGGACGTCACGTACGCCGAGCCGCCGCACCGCTTCGAGGCGGGGACGCCGGCGATCCTCGAGGCCATTGGCCTGGGCGCCGCCATCGGCTGGCTGAAGGGTCTCGACCGCGCCGCCATCGCCGCCCACGAGCACGCCCTCTATGCGCGGGTGAAGGAACGGCTGAATGGCGCGAACTGGCTGACCGAGATGGGGACGGCGCCGGGGAAGGGCGCCATCTTCTCGTTCAATGTTGACGGCGCCCACGCCCACGACGTGGCCCAGCTGCTGGACCGCTACGGCGTGGCCGTGCGCGCGGGCAGCCACTGCGCCGAGCCCCTGATGCGGCGCTTTGGCGTCTCGGCGAGCGCGCGCGCCTCGTTTGGCCTATATAACACCCCCGCAGAGGCGGACGCCTTCGTAGACGCCCTGCTCAAGACCCGGACATTCTTCGCGTGATGGACGACGCAACACCAGCGCCAGCGACCCAGGCTTCGGCCCTCAGCCAGTCCGAGCTCGACCAGCTGACGGACAAGCTGATCGAGAAGCTCAAGACGGTCTACGATCCGGAGATCCCGGTGGACATCTATGAGCTCGGCCTCATCTACAAGGTCGACGTCTCCGACGAGCGGGCGGTGGCGATCGACATGACCCTCACTGCGCCCGGCTGCCCGGTCGCCGGCGACATGCCCGGCTGGGTTCAGGACGCGGTGCTGACCATCCCGGAGGTCACCGCCTGCGAGGTCAACCTGGTCTTCGATCCGCCCTGGGATCCCTCCCTGATGTCGGACGAAGCCAAGCTCGAACTGAACATGTTCTGATGGAAACCACAGTCCAGACCCGTCCCCGCCGGCCCAGGCCGAAGGTCGTCACCCTCACCGAGGCCGCCGCCGAGCGCGTGCGCGACATCATGGCCAAGGCGGAAAAGCCTTATGCCGGCCTGCGCGTAGGCGTGAAGAACGGCGGCTGCGCCGGCCAGGAGTATGTCCTGGAATACGCCGAAACGGCCGATCCCCTCGACGAGATCGTGGAAGACAAGGGCGTGCGGATCCTGATCGAGCCGAAGGCCGTGCTCTTTCTGCTGGGTTCCGAGATCGACTACGAGGTCACGCGGCTCGCCTCGAAATTCGTCTTCCACAATCCCAACGAGACGGACGCCTGCGGCTGCGGCGAGAGCGTCACCATCGTCCCGGCCGCGCCGGCCGACTGAGGCCGCCGC
>DATHPX010000024.1:0-14707 GCA_035483335.1 Caulobacteraceae bacterium
CCATGAAGGGGAGGGACGGGCGCGTGGCGACTCACCTCCTCCCGAACAGCTTCTCGATGTCCGCGAGCTTCAGCTCCACATAGGTCGGCCGGCCGTGGTTGCACTGGCCGGAGCGGGGGGTGGCCTCCATCTCGCGCAGGAGCGCGTCCATCTCGGGCGCGGTGAGGCGGCGGCCGGCGCGGACGGAGCCGTGGCAGGCCATGGTCGAACACACCTCCGCCAGGCGCTCGCCGAGGGAGAGCGGCGCGCCGTCTTCGGCCAGGTCGTCGGCGATGTCGCGAACCAGGCCGGCGGCGTCGGTCTCGCCCAGCAGGGCCGGGGTCTCGCGCACCAGCACCGCGCCGGCCCCGAACGGCTCGACCACCAGCCCCAGTTCCGCGAGCTCGTCGCTGCGCCCGCAGACCCGCTCGGCCTCGGCGGGATCCAGCTCGACCACCTCGGGCAGCAGCAGGACCTGGCGGGCGACGCCGCCGGCGGCGAGCTGGGCCTTCATCCGCTCGTAGACCAGGCGCTCGTGGGCCGCGTGCTGGTCGACGATGACCACGCCGTCGCGGGTCTGGGCGACGATATAGGTTCCGTGAATCTGGGCTCGCGCCGCGCCCAGCGGATGGTCGATGGGATCGAACTCGACCGTCGCCCTCGCGGGCCCGACCACCGACGGCGGAGGCTCCCAGGGTTCGGCGCGGGCGGAGACGCCCGAGAGGCCGGGCAGTGAGGGCGCAGGCCCGGCCGTGGGCGTCCAGCCGCCCTCCCGCCACGCCGAAAAGCCCGCGGCCGAAGGTTGCGCGCGGAAGGCGCTCAAGGTGTCGGCGGCCACGGTGGTGGCGGCGCGATGACCGGCGCTGGCGAGAGCATGGCGCAGCGCCCCCACGATGAGGCCGCGGACAAGGGCCGGGTCGCGGAATCGCACCTCGGTCTTGGCCGGATGGACGTTCACGTCCACCAGCGCCGGATCGAGCTCGAGATAGAGCGCCGCCGCCGGGTGGCGGTCGCGGGCGAGGACGTCGGCATAGGCGGCCCGCAGCGCCCCCTGCAGCAACCGGTCGCGCACCGCCCGGCCGTTGACGAACAGGTACTGATGCGAGGCCCCGCCGCGGCTGTAGGTGGGCAGGGCGGCGTAGCCGGTCAGGCGTACGCCCTCGCGCGTCTGGTCGATCGCAAGGGCGTTGTCGGCGAACTCGCGGCCGAGCACGGCGGCGAGGCGGGCCAGTCGTCCCTCGGGTCCCGGGGCCTCGGCGGCGAGGCGCAGCACGCGACGCCCATCGATCTCCAGGGCGAACGCGGCGGCCTCATCGGCGAGCGCCTGGCGGCGCACGGCCTCGACGATGGCCATGGCCTCGGCGCGGGACGATTTCATGAACTTCAGCCGCGCGGGCGTGGCGTAGAAAAGGTCGCGCACCTCCACGCGCGCGCCGTGCGGATCGGGAAAGCCGCTGGGCGCGGGACCGGAGGTCTCGCCGGCGTCGACCTCGATCCGCCAGGCGTCAGACGCGCCGCGCGCCCGCGAGGCGATCGCCAGGCGCGCGACCGAGCCGATCGAGGGCAGGGCCTCGCCGCGGAAGCCCAGGGTGCGGATGCGTAGCAGGTCGTATTCGCCGTCCTCGCCGGGGGCGAGCTTGGATGTCGCGTGACGCTCCACCGCCAGGGAGAGCTCTTCGGGAGAAAGGCCGCAGCCGTCGTCGGCCACCAGGATCCGCGCGAGCCCGCCGTCCTGCGCCTGCACCTCGATGCGCCGGGCGCCAGCGTCGAGCGCATTCTCCATCAGCTCCTTGACCGCGCTCGCAGGCCGCTCGACCACCTCGCCGGCGGCGATGCGGTTGACGAGATCGGGCGGGAGGCGGCGGATCGGCATCGGCGCGCCGATCATAGACGCGATTCCGCCGTTGAGGCGCGACGGAACACGGTATCCTCGCCGTGGAAGCCATCGCGCCGAGCCCGGCGCCTCTACCGGAGCATCCCAGATGATCCCGCGCTTCGCTCGCGTCCTCGTCCTGCCTGTCCTCTTCGCCGCCGGCGGCGCCGCCGCGCAGCAGGCCTCGCCTCCGCCCGGCGCCGCCCAGGTGCGCAAGGCCTGTGCGGCCGACATCCAGCGTCTCTGCCCGGACGCCAAGCCGGGCCCCGGCGGCGGTTTGCGCATGTGTCTGCGCGATCACCAGAACGATCTCTCTGCGGATTGCCGCACGGCGCTCGCGACGATGCGTCAACAGCGGCAGCATGGCCAGGGCCAGGGCCCTGAGGCTGGCGCGCCGCCTTCCGCGCCGAACGGCCCGCCGCAGTCCTGATCCGTTGCAGGTAGGGCGCGCCGCGGCGGTAAAGGGTGGTTGCAGCGGCCACGGCGCACCTTGTTGCTTGCAATAGCGGTCGATTCCCCCGACATCGGACGTTAGCCCCACGGGCGCGATCAGCGCCGCCGCAGGGATCGTAATGCCGTCGACCGTTTCAAGAGGGGGGCCGTCTCGCCGCCGGTGGGTGGGCGTGGCCGCCTTGGCGACTGGCCTGTTCGCAGGCGCCGCTCATGCGACCATGATCGACATCCACATCACCGGAGTGGAGGACGATCGCGGCCACGTGCGGGTGGAGCTCTGCACCAAGCAGACCTTCCTCACTGGCGCATGCCCCTATTCGGCGACGGCGCCGGCCACGGCGGGTGAGACGGTCGTGGAGGTCCAGGCGCCGCCGGGGGAGTACGCCATCCAGGCCTATCACGACGACACCGATTCCGGGCACATTCATCAGAACTTCCTGGGCATCCCCAAGGAGCGGATAGGCTTTTCGAACGACGCGCCGCTGCGCCTGCATGGACCCAGGTGGGACGATGCCGTGATCGAGGTGGGGACCGGTCTCCAGAGCGTGACCCTGCGTCTGCGTCATCTGATCGGGAAGTAGGCGGCGGTTCAGGCCGTCCCAAGCACCTCGAGCAGTCCGCCGATCGCCGACATGACCGTGTCAGCTGGAGCGAAGCCACGCGTGATGGGGACATAGGCGCCGTCGGCGCGAGGCCCCATCACGAGGGTCGGAAAGCCCGTGACCCCCGCCTTCTGTGAGATGGCGTAGTCGCGCCAGGTCTCCTGCTTCGCCTCGTCGGTCTGCATCGCCGCCAGGAAGACTCCGCGTTGGAGACCGAAGGCCACGGCGAAGTCGGCCAGCACCCCAAGATCGGTGACGTCGGCGCCTTCGACATAGAAGGCCCGCTGGAGGGCGGCGAGGAACGCGAGCGCCTTGTCCGGGGCGGACTTGCGCATCAGGACGACCGCGCGCGCCGCCGGGTCGGTGTCGTAGACGAAGCCGGAGGTGGCCAGCGCCTGTTCGCCGAAGGGCTGACCGGAAGCTTCCGTCACCTGCCGCCAGTGCCCGCGAAGCTCTGTCCGCGCCTCGTCTGTCATTGGCGTCGTGGTTCCAGGCCGAAGCCCGCCCATGATCAGGCGGATCGGCAGGGCGAAGCCGAACCGCTCCTGCACCTCGGCGATCACGGGAGAGAAGCCCCAGCACCAGGAGCACATGGGATCGGAGAAGTAGATCAGCTGGCTGGTCATGGCGTCCTCTGCTCCTCTTCTCTCCTCGCCGTCTCGATCCCGATCAAACGTGCGATAGCTCATGCTGCGCCCTCGCGACGCACACGGCCAGACGGTTCCCGCTGCTCGCTTAAGGGTTGATCAGTCGCGCCTGGCGAGGCCTCGTCACGCGTCGCCGAGGTCGGGGCCAGAGTGGCGGCCTGACGGTAGGCATCCTCCGCCTCGTCCCGCTGGCCCGAAGTGCGAAGGGCGTGGCCGAGGTTGAGCCAGGTCTGGGGATTGGTCGGGGATTCTTTGAGCAGCTCGCGATAGATCTCCACCGCCTGCTGATGGTCGCCGACAAGGTTCAGGCAGGAAGCCAACAGGCTCCTGTATCGCGGCGAGCCGGGCTCGATCGCCAGCAGTTGCCGCAGATGGCCGATCGCCGCCGCGCCCTTCTGCTGGCGGAAGAGGACGACGGCTTGATTGTAGCGCGCCGCCTCGAAGGTGGGTGCGAGCTCCAGGCACCTGTCGAGGAGCGCCTCGACGTCGCCATCCCTGCCCATGCGCGTGCCCGCCTCCGCCAGTATCCGCATGGCGGCGACGTCCGTCGGATGGGCCTTGAGATGATCTCGCAGCAGGCGCTCGGCCACGGCGAGCTCGTCGTCGCAGAGCGCCTCGGCCGCCTCCATCAGGCGCGGATCGGTGACCGAGGCGCGGATCATCTCGGCATAGGCGCGGTCCGCGCCCTCCGCGTCGCCCAGGAGCGAGAGGGCGTCTGCAAGGCCACGCCAGGCGCGCGGATGGTTCGGCTTCAACTCGGCGGCGCGCCTGAACGCGGCGGACGCCTCGACGGTCTGTCCAAGACCGGCCAGCGCCTCGCCAAGCTCATAGTGCGTTTGGGCGGACCCTGTCTGTTGCTGTGACAGGGCCTGGAGCACGTCGCGCGCGGCCGCCGACTCGCCCGCCCGGCGCAGGGCCATGCCCAGCACCAGGCGCGCGCGCGGCTCGCCCGGAATGACCACCAGGATCTCCTCCGCCTGCCTCTGGGCCAGCCGTGGCGACCTGGCCAGAAGCTGCACCGCCCGGTCCAGGGCCTGTGCGAGAGAGCCGGCGACTTCCGCAACCTCTCGCGCCATCAATCCATCCTTCCCTCAGAACCTCTGAGCCACCTTGATCCCAGGGTCAGGGCCGTCACCGGGGCCACATACACGGCCGCAAGGTTCTGCGGGACGAACGAGGTCACGGGTCAGTTCATTAGGACCTGGTACCTAGAACCGTCACGCTGTCACCCGATGACAACGTCTGTCCGATCACGGACGTCCGGCGGCCTCGTAGAGGGCGTCGATGGCCTGCATCTGCGCCAGCGCGTCGGCGCCGCCGGTCAGCGGCGGGGCCCCGCCGCGAATGACCTCGTCGAGGTGATCGAGTTGGGCGGCGTAGGTGGTGGGACCGTCGGTCGGGCGCACTTCCGCTGCGCCGTTCACCGTCACGACGAACCGGCACCCGCGCTGGGGCGCCACGAAATTGACGATCTCCAGCGTCCCGCGATCCCCGGTGAGCTTCAATTGCGCCATCGGCCGCTCGGCGATCATCGAACAGGCGATTTCGGCCTCCGCGCCGGACGGAAAGGCGAGGCGGCCGGAGAGCTGCGCGTCGACGCCGTCCTCGAAGCGCGCCTCGGCCGAGACGATCCGCGGTTCCTCGCCAAGCAGGGTCCGCAGGGCGTGCAGAGGATAGGTCCCGAGGTCCATCAGCGCGCCGCCGCCCTGCTCCCGAGACCAGCGAAGTTCGCCGCTCGTCCGGGCGATCGCGACGTCGAAGCTCGCCGAGGCGTGCGCGATGCGCCCCAGACGTCCCTCGCGCACCACAGCCTGCGCTTCGCGGATCACCCGGTGGAAGCGGTAGTGGAAAGCCTCCAGCAGCGGGCGCCCGGCGCTCGCGGCGGCGTCGACCATGGCGCGCGCTTCGGCGGCGTCGCGGGCGAAGGGCTTCTCGCACAGCACTGCCTTGCCCGCTTCGAGCGCCGCGATGGTCCATCGCGCGTGACCGGCCGGAGGCAGGCCGTTGTAGACGACATCCACATCGTCGCGGCGCACGAGCTCGGCATAGTCCGCTGCGGCCCCCGCAATTCCATGCGTCTGCGCATAGGCCTTTGCGCGCTCCGGATCGCGCGCGGCCACCGCCGTGACCACGAAGCGGCCGTCCTGGCGAGCCGGCTCGATCACGGCCGGCGGCGCGATGCGGGAGGCCCCGAGGAGGCCGATGCGGATGGGACTGTCCATGCCGCGAGCTCTACAGCGGCTGGGCGCGCGGCAGAAGCCTCAGCGGGTCCCGGTCATGGGTAGACCGAGCACCCGCTCGCGTTCGGAGTCGTGGCGCGCCGCCGCCGCTCGCACGCGCAGGAGGTCGCGACGGGCGACGATCCCGACGAGAGCCCCGTCGGAGCGCCGCAGGATCGGCGCGCGCCCGACGTTGGCGGCGGCCATGCGGTCGGCGAGCCGCCCCGCCGGCTCGTCCTCGAAGGCGCTGAGGATGGGCGCGTCGCTGACCAGTTCGCCCACCGTCGCGCCGGTTGGCCAGCCCTGGCTGGTCCACCTCAAAGCGTCTGCGCGCGCGACGAGGCCGACCGCCACCCCGGCGTCATCGACGACCGGATAACTCTTGTGGGACGCCGGGGTGACCGGGTCGGTGAAGAATTCGACGACCTCGCCCACCGGCCGCGCCGCGCTGATCGTCTCCACCGGAGAGGCCATGATCTCGGCGACGCGCATGGTCTCGAAGGGGTCGACCGCGTACTCGCGGAAGATGTGGTGGCCGCGGCGCGCGACCTTCTCGGTCAGGATCGAGCGACGCAGCAGCAGGACCGTGGTGGCGTGAGCGACGACGCATCCGGCCGCCAGCGGCGCCAGCGCTCCCATGTCATGGGTCAGCTCGAGGGCGAAGACGATGCCCGTGAGAGGCGAGCGCATAGTCCCGGCCATCATGGCCGCGGCGCCGATCAGCGCCCACAACGGCACGTCGCCCACTGGGGCGAGGCCGCCGAACAGGGCGCCCAGGGCGGCTCCCATCATCAGCAAGGGCGCGAGCACCCCGCCCGACGTGCCTGAGCCCAGGGCGATCGACCAGATCACCGCCTTGACCAGCATCAGCCGGATCGCCGCGGCCGCCGTGAAGTGGCCGGCCAGCAGGTCGCCAATGACGTCATAGCCCACGCCAAGGGCGTGCGGCGCGATAAGGCCGCCTATGCCGACGACGAGGCCGCCGATCGCTGGACGCCACATCCAGTGGATCGGCAGTTTCTCGAACAGATCCTCGCTGCCGTACACCAACTGGGTCAGGCCGCCTGATGCCAATCCTGCGATTACGCCCAGGAGGGCGGCGAGCAGCAGGCCCTCCGCGGGCAGGGGCGCGGACTGCGCCAGGGGGAAGAGGGCCCCCGAGCCGATCATGGCGGGCCGCAGGGCCGCGGCGATGATCGAGGCCGTGGCCACGGGCACGAAGCTGCGCGGCTTCCATTCGAAGAGAAGCAACTCCACCGCCAGGAGGATCGCCGCGACGGGCGTCCCGAAGGTGGCGGACATCCCGGCCGCCGCTCCGGCCACGAGCAAGGTCTTGCGCTCGGCGTTGGAGAGGTGGAACGCCTGGGCAAACAGGGAGCCGAACGCGCCTCCGGTCATGATGATCGGACCTTCGGCGCCGAACGGGCCACCCGTGCCGATGGAGATCGCCGAGGAGATCGGCTTGAGCACGGCAACCTTGGCCTGCATGCGGCTGCCGCCGATCAGGATCGCTTCGAGCGCTTCGGGAATGCCGTGTCCGCGGATCCGCTCGGAGCCGTAGCGGGCCATCAGGCCGATGACGATGCAGCCGGCGACCGGGACCAGGACGGACGGCAGGCCCAGATGGGACTGCCAGGGCGCGACGGTCACGAAGCTCAGGCGATGGAAATAGGCGAGGTTCGTGGCCAGGGCGATGAGGCGCAGCAGCGCCCAGGCTGCGCCGGCTCCCGCCGCGCCGACCACTGCGGCCATCGCCATCAGCAGCAACAGGCGCCGGTCGGCGGAGAAGTCGCCCAGATGTGCTGGGTCACGGGCCGCGGGCGTCGCCCCGGCCGAGGGGGCGGGTCTGGGAGGGTTCATTGTCACCGAGGGGGAGAAGCAGCGCTGAAATATCGTATTACGACGTAACGTCAAGGGCGGCCCCGAGGACGTCAGCACCCGGACTTGAATTGGCATCGATCCCGGAGTGTGAATTCCAGGATAGATCGTCGAAATTCCGGAATTGACAGTCTATGGCAAAGATAAAATTCTCTCCGAATCAAGCTTTACGTTAATAAAACGTTCGAAAAAGTTTCATATAGGGTTCGACCAACTGACACGGAACGACGATCTAGTCCGGGCGCCCGCACAGTTTAGCCAAAATACGGCCCGGGAGCGGGCGCCAACGGGCCGGGGAGATCGACATGCTCAGTGCCATTAAACTAAGCGCGGCCGTCTCTGCTCTTGCGTTGATTGCAAGCGGCGCTCAGGCCGCAAAGATCGGGACGGTCTTCAACATCCTGCTCGAGAACCACAATTTCACGCAGCCATCCTCCGTCACCGGAGTCCAGCAACTGCTGGGCAACCCGGCGGCGCCCTTTCTCAACAGCCTGGTGACGCCTGGTAATCCCAATGCGGCGATGACGTCGTATGCGACGAACTACACCAACGTCGGGGCCATTCACCCTTCGGAGCCAAACTATGTCTACGCCGAGGCCGGCGTGACGGGTCCGCTCAACGACGCCGACCCCTATCCGAGCAATATCGTCAATTCGCCGAACCTCACCGGCCTGCTGCAGGCGAAGGGGGTGTCCTGGACCGCCTACGAGGAGGACATCGACCTGGCGAACACCATGGGACAGAACGCGTCGCAGTTCGGCGGGACGGTGACCGGTTCGGTCGTCCCCAGCAGCCAGAACGTCGTCCCCCTCACCAGCCTCTCAGGGACCTCGACCTCCTACACCAACCCTTACAACGGCAGCGATCAGTACGGGTTCGCAGCGAAACACGACGGCACCCTGTTCTTCACCGACACGAATGGCGGGAACAACCCGACGCCCAGCAATTCGGAGGCGTCGCACTATCTTCCGTTGCAGGACTTGGCGGCCAACCTCGCGAGTAACAGCGTATCGCGATTCAATTATATCACGCCTGACTTGTACAACGACATGCATTCGTCGCTGAATACGTCCTTCACCTACAAGGGCGTGACCTATGCGGCGGGGACGGACCAGGAAGCCGTCGCGCTTGGCGACAATTTCCTGTCCATCATCGTGCCCGAGATCGAGGCGTCGCAGGCGTTCAAGAACGACGGCGCGATCGTCATCTGGAACGACGAGAGCGAGGGCGGCAACGGCCCTGGCTTCAATCTGACGGAGATCGTCATTTCTCCGCTCGCCAAGGGCAACGCCTTCGCCAGCAACGTTCCCCTGAACCACGCCTCGGACCTGAAGACGTGGGAGGAACTCTTCGGGGTCGGCCCGCTCCTGGGAGGTGCGGCGGCGCCGGGCGTTAACACCCTGGGATCGCTGTTTCAGGCGGGCGCCATTCCCGAGCCAGGGACCTGGGCGATGATGCTCCTGGGTTGCGGGCTCGTAGGCGCGGGTCTGCGGCGCCGGACGGCGATCCGCCTCGCCCTCTGACGGCCGTGCGCCGGGACGCCCCGCGGCGCCCCGGCGCATTCCGCTGGCCAGGCCATCGTGTCTTCGAAGACCAAGCCTTGCCGGGACGCGGCGAGGGCTCGACGATGGGGCATGATCGTCATGCCGACTCGCCGCCGCGCCCTTGCCGGACTGTCCGGGGTCGCCCTCGCCGCCGCCGCGCCAGCGAAGGCGGATGTGAACGGCGAGGTTGCAGCCATCGAACAGGCGCTGGGGGCTCAGGTCGGCCTGTACGGGCGCACGCTGGGCGGAACCCGTCAGATCTCGCACCGGGCCGACGAACGCTTCGCCATGTGCAGCACGTTCAAGCTGCTCCTCGCGGCGGCGGTCCTGCGGCGTGTGGACAGCGGGACAGAGCGCCTCGAGCGCGCCGTACCCTACGCGCCCGCCGACCTTCTCTCCTACGCCCCGGCTACGCGAGAGCATGTCGCCGAGGGCGCGATGAGCGTCGAAGCCCTGTGCGCTGCGGCGGTGACGCTGAGCGACAATACGGCGGCGAACCTGCTCCTGGCTCAGATCGGAGGTCCCTCGCAGGTTACGGCGTTCGCACGCAGCCTCGGCGATCCGGTCACCCGCCTGGACCGGATCGAACCGGCCCTGAACGTCGTGCCGCCGGGGGATCCGCGAGACACCACCTCGCCGGAAGCGATGGCCGGAAACCTTCGTCGCCTGGTGTTCGGCGATGCGCTCTCCAGCGCCTCTCGCGCACGGCTCACCGGATGGCTCGTGGAGTGCAAGACGGGCCTGGCCCGCATTCGCTCGGGCCTCCCGGCAGGCGCGCGCGCAGGAGACAAGACCGGCTCGTGGAGCGCGCCTGGAGAAGTGACGGCGAACGACGTGGCCGTGATCTGGCCGGCGCAGGGCGAGCCCCTGCTGCTTGCCGTCTATGTCGCGCGCAGCCGCGCCGACGCCGAGGCGACGGACCGCGCGATCGGCAGGCTTGCCTCCATCGCCTGCACTGCTCTCGGCGCAAGCTAGGCGGTCGTCACCCCTTCGACGATCTGGTCGGCGAGCTGGCCGAGGAGCTGGCTCATCGCAGCCGCGGTCCCCTGTGGGCCGGGACCGGCGTCGGCGCGCAGCTGAACGTTGCGGATGAGGGCAGGGCGGGTCGTGCCGGACGTCATCAGGGTCCAGCTCGCCTCCAGCGTGACCCGGCCCCCCGGCGTGGCGTCGATCTGAAGGACATCCACCACCAGGCCGCGGACACCCTGCGGGCGCGGCGCGTCGGGCAGGATGAATTCGCCTTCAGGCAACCGCGTGAGGAGGTTCTGGGCCAGGGTCCGGCGCATCATCTCGCCCAGGGGAGAAGCCCACTGGTCGAAGTCGTGTACGTCCAGCCGATTTGCGCCCAGCTGCGTGACCACTTGCGGTCGGTCCAGCGCGGGCGGGATGTGCACGGCGTCGAGCTGAATCGGAGCCGTCGCCGTCGCAACCGCCGCGGCGGGGCGGCCCGGCGGCGTCGGATCGAGGGTGTAGAAGTGGGTCGGCGGGCTGTGGCCGCAACCGGCGAGCAGCAGAAGGGCCAGGATCGCCGGCGCCCGCTTCAAGTCAACGTCCATGACCCTCGCTCTTGCCCTTGATGATCGCTTCTGGCTAGCCGTCTGACCGACTTGGCCGAGGCTCCCCACGCCCGTCCCTCCCCGAGAGGGGGAAGGACGCGCAGAAGGGGAGAAATGCAGTCAAGCGGGGTGGATCGGCGTGATCTTCGTACCCTGGAGCGTCAGATCCGCCATCAGGCCCTTCTGGTTGTAGGGGAAGGCGTAGACGTCATGGGTGATGGTCGTGGTGTCGGCCGCCGCGCCGGCGCCGGCGTTGATCACCACGATGCTGGGGCCGGTCCCGACCGAGAAGCCGGCGACGCGACGCAGGTAGGCCAGCGAACCCTCAGTCATGAAGAAGAGGGTGTAGGCGAAGTCCTGGCCGCCGATCTGAAGCCCCCACGAGCCGCCGGTGAGGTTGAAGAACCCTTCCGGCGCGCCGCCGCGTGGGCCAAACAGGACGCCGTTGCCGGTCTGGCCGCCGAAGAAGAAGCCGGCCTTCAGGATATTCGGGAAGACGAGGGCGGCGCGGCAGTGGCGATAGAAGAAACGCGACCGCGGTGTGTCGTCCAACAGTTGATGCAGCGACGTGCGGGCAGATGCGATGAGGTCTTCGCGGTGATCGGCGAAGGCCGGCGAGACTGCGAGAGGCGCGGCGACCGCGCCAGCGAGGCCTAGAGCCCCGACCCCCAAGGATCGACGGGTCAAGTCCATGTTCGATAAGCTCCTGACTGCCTGAACAGCTCATTTCCGCACAGATTGTGCGACTAGAAGAGCTAAACTCGGGACGGATTGAACCGTTGCCCGTCCGCCCTGCCAAGCTTGGAATTTATCGCACTACGACGTCAGAATCGCCGAATCGGGCGTCCAGACGGGCTGGTAGCACCTGAGGAAGTCCGGCCAGCGGACCCGACGACAGCAGGAGGACGACACTGTCCTCAGTCACCGCGGTCTCGACCGTGGTGAGAATGCTCGCGGGATCGGCGGTGGCGGCCCGGACGCGCACGCCCGCAGAGCGGATGCGATCCAGTATCGCGGCCTGGTCGAGCTGGTCATGGCTCGCCGCGCCGTGGACGGGGGGAGGCAGGAGGATGACCTCGTCAACGCCCTCGAACACCGTGTCGTACCAGGCCAGGGCGTCGCGGTTGCGCCAGCTGAAGGTGTGGGGTTCGAAGACGACCACCAGCCGCCGATCCGGGAAGTGCAGCCGCACGGCTTCGATCGCCGAGCGCGCCTTCTCGTAGGAGGAGCCGAACCCTTCGTAGACCGGAACGCGCGAGGTCTGCGTCTTGCGGTCGAGTCGGCGCTCGAGGCCGCGAAAACTCTTGACGCCCCTGGCGAGCGCGTCCGCGTCGACCGCGGATCTCTCCAGCAGGAAAGCCGCCGCCCCGACGATGTTTTCGATGTTGTGCCGCCCCAGCATCGGCGTCTCGAGCGGGATTCTGTCGCCCGAGGGAATGACGAGATCGAACCGGGTGAGCTCGCCGATCTGGATGTTCGCCGCGTGGTAGCCAGGGCAGGCGTCGGCTCCGTACCAGACCACGTTCCTGCCCTGCGCGAGGCGCCGGATCGGCTCGAACCCGTGGGCCGCGACGACAAGCCGATCCGCCGGCAGCCGGCCAAGCAACTCGGCGAAGGGCGCCTCGTAGTCGGCCATGGTCGGAAAGACGTTCATGTGGTCGTGGACGATCGAGGTCAGCAGCAGCGCCTGGGGCTGGTAGAGCAGGAACTTGGAGCGCCGGTCGTCGCCGCCGACGATGTACTCGTCCCCCTCGATGAAGATGACGCCATCGGATCCCGCATGTCCGCTCGAGGGCAGGTCGAGGGGCGCCGCGCCGACGAACCAGCCGGGATCGCTCCCGGCTTCGCGCGCCAGATGCGCCAGGAGGGCTGTCACGGTCGATTTGCCAAAGCTTCCCGCCACGACCGCCACATCGCGGCCGGCGGTGTGTTCTCCGAGATAGGCGGGGAAGCTGTAGAGCGGCGCGCCGCGGCGCTTCAGTTCGGCCAGTTCGGGATTGTGGTCGAGACCCAGCTTGGCGCTCGATCCCACGATCGCAGCGTCGATCCGGGCCGGCAACTGTGCCGGGTCGAATCCGACGCGGTACGGAATTCCGTGGGTCTCGAGATAGGTCGTCACCGGGGGGAAGGCGTCCTCGTCGGACCCGCTGACCTCCGCCCCTTCGGACTTCAGCAGCGAGGCCAGGGCGCTCATCCCCGCGCCGGCGATCCCGAGGAAATAGACATGCCTGGGGGAGAGGTCGTCGCGCATCGGCTGGTGATAGCGCCAAACGCCGGCGGAGCCAGCCAGCTTGGGCCTTTCGCGGCGGCGACTATATGTCCGCTCGCATGCCTAAGATCTCCGTCCTCGATCTCGCGCCGATCACACAGGGCTCCGACGCCGGGGAGGCGTTGCGCAACAGCCTCGACCTGGCGCGCCATGTCGAGCGGCTGGGTTTCAATCGGTTCTGGCTGGCCGAACACCACAACATGCCAGGCATCGCCAGCGCCGCCACCGCCGTCGCCCTGGCGCATGTGGCGGCCGGCACGTCGTCGATCCGCATCGGCTCGGGCGGCGTCATGCTGCCCAACCACGCCCCCTACATCATCGTCGAGCAGTTCGGCACGCTGGCTGCGCTTCACCCCGGACGCGTCGACCTTGGTCTCGGGCGCGCGCCGGGGACCGACCAGCTCACCGCCCGCGCCTTGCGCCGCAACCTCAACAGCGACCCGGACGCCTTCCCCCAGGAGGTGGTGGAGCTGCTTCACTTCCTCGCCCCGGTGAGGGAGGGCCAGCCGGTCCGGGCGATCCCGGGGGCCGGCGCGGACGTGGAGGTGTGGATCCTCGGCTCGAGTCTTTTTGGCGCCCAGGTCGCCGCCGCCCTCGGCCTGCCCTTCGCCTTCGCCTCGCATTTCGCCCCGGCCGAGCTCGACCGCGCCCTGGCGATCTACCGCGAGCGCTTCCAGCCCTCGCCCATGCTGCAAAAGCCCTACGCCATGGCCGCGCTGATGGTGATCGGCGCGGACACCGACGCCGAGGCCCGCTACCTGTTCAGCTCGATCCAGCAGTCGTTCGTGGCCCTGAGGACCGGCCGACCCGGACCGCTGCCGCCGCCGGTCCAGGACATGGACCAGCGCCTGACGCCGGAGGGGCGCATGCACCTCGAGCACGCCCTCTCGTGCGCGGTGATCGGTTCGCCGGAGACGGTGAAGGCGGGGCTCGCGGCCTTCGCCCGGCGGACCGGCGCCGACGAGCTGATGATCACTTCGTCCATTTTCGACCACGCCGCACGCCTAAGGTCGTTCGAGATCGCCGCTGCGGCCATGGGCGCTACCGCACTGGCCGCCTGATCGTGCCAATATCCCGCCAAGTCGTCGTTGCTTCAGGGGTTCCCGACCGATGAGTTGTTTCAAGGTGATCGCGGTTGCGAGCGCCTGTGCGTGCCTGCTCGCCGCGCCCGCGCTCGCCCAGACCTGCATGGGGCAGCCGACCGGGACGAAGCTCGACATCGTCGTCGATGGCGTCCGCAGCGACCAGGGGCTGATGACGGTAACCGTCTATCCGCCCGAGAGCGGCAAGTTCCTGAAGGCCAACGGCGAGATCGGCGTGTGGCGCATGCCCTCCCAGACGCCTTCGACAGAGATGTGCGTCTGGGTTCCTGCCCCCGGACCCTACGCCGTGGCCGTCTACGACGACCTCAACGAGAACCTCCGTTTCGACCACTCGCTCGTGGCCCCGCTCGAGCCCTACGGCTTCTCGAACAACCCCCGCTTGATCCTCGGACCCCCTTCGGCCCGCGCGGCGAAGATCGACGTCGCCGAAGGCGAGACCACCATCCACATCCAGCTGCGCTACCCGGGAAGCGCGGGCGCGGATCAGGGCAAGGCGGTCGGGCAGTAGGAGTCCGCTTCGGACGCGGGACCACGCCCTTGTCCCTCATGGCCGGGCGACAATTGTTCAGTCCGGAGAGACTCTG